>NZ_JAWDIV010000016.1:0-194447 GCF_032464655.1 Rhizobium sp. 25PS6 | reverse complement strand
CCTGGCCTATCTTCGCTATGAGCGGAGCGCCCGCCTCATCACCGACCGCCATGAGCGCTGATTTCCTTCCCCGCGTGAAGATGGGCCGCGCAGTCACCATGCTGCTGCTGCTTGCCGTCATCTCGACGGCGGTCCTGGTTCATCTGATCTGGCAACGCACCGCGAGTGCCAATGTCGACAATGTCGTGGCGGCCCTGGATGCGCAGAGCACTGGGGCCGTCCGCAACGAACTCGCCTCGCAACTCGCACTCGTATCGAGCACGGCGGAAATAATCCGCTCCGTCTTCTTCCAGGGCGCCATCAAGCCCGACGACGAGGTCAAGCGCGAGTTCTTATTTCTCTCGCTGCTGCGTGAGCAGCCGGCGATCGCCTGGATCGGTTTCGGTTTCACCGATGGGCGCTTCTTCGGCTCGCATGCCGCCCCCGATGGCCGGATCGAGATGGTTGAAATCGGCAACGCCGCGCCCGGCAAACCTCGAACATTGCGCCGTGACAGATACAAGCCGATCCCCGGCGACATATTCTTCGAAGAACGCGTCAAGACCGAGAGCGCCTATGTGACGGAGGGCGCGTCCTGGTATCGCAAGGGCAAAGACAGCACCGGTCCGGCATGGACCGTCGTGGACATATTGCCAAGCGGTTTCGAGCCTTCGATCGTTCTTTCCAAACGGGTCGAAGCCTTCGGGCGGCTCGAAGGTGTCGTCATGGTAGCGGTCAGCCTGCGACAGCTGTCGCTGACATTGCAGGGCCTCAACATTCCTTCCGAGAGCAAAGTCTATGTGCTCGCGAAGGACGATGTGGTCCTCGCTACATCCGAACCGTCGGACGGCGTCATGGCCGCCCATCTCGCGGATTTTCCGAAAACCGACGTGCTTTCTGCTGCCGTCGCATCCGCGCGCCGAACCCATCCTCAAAGCGTCTTCCGCACGCTGCAACGGAGTGACGCTCTCGGGCCGGTCTTCATCTCGTCCAGTGCGCTGCCATTTGAAGACTGGCGGCTGCTGACGGCGATTCCGCGCTCCACCTTCGCCGGCGATATCGATCAGAACACCAAGCGCGTGCTCTTCATCGTCGCTGGCATCGCGCTGCTTGCCGCTGTCACTGCGATTATTTTCGCCCGCCTGCTTTTCGCCCGGCCGCTTGCCCGCCTTGCCCGACAGCTGCATGCGGTCGAACGCTTCGAACTCGATGCCGTCAGCCACACGCCCACCGTGCTGGTTGAACTTAATGACTTCTCCGTCGCGCTGAAACGGATGTCTTCGGGGCTATCGGCCTTCGCCCGCTTCATGCCGCTCGATGTCGTCAGGCCGCTTGTCAACGGCGGCATCGAGCCCAGGCCCGGCGGCAAGCTTACCGACATCACGGTTCTCTTCGCCGACCTGCCGGGCTTTACGGAGATGACCGAGGAACTCGGCGCCGGTGTCGAACCGCATCTCACCCGCTTCCTCACGCTTTCCATCGCCGCGATCCACGCCGAGGGCGGCACGGTCGACAAATTCATCGGCGACGCTGTGATGGCGATCTGGAATGCCCCGAACGACGAGCCCGATCACGCGTCGCGTGCCTGCCGTGCCGCGGCCGCGATCCGTGACGCGATGCATGCCATCCCGCCGCTCGCGCCCCAGCATGACGCAGTGCGGGTCAGGATCGGCATCAACAGCGGGACGGCACTCGTCGGCAATATCGGCTCGGCGGAACGCCTGAGCTACACGGCGATTGGCGATGCCGTAAACCTCGCAAGCCGCCTGGTCGGCGTCGCCAAAGACAAAGGCGTTGAAATCGTGTTGAGTGGCGAGACGTGGGAACGAGCAGACCGGCGGCTCGATGCCCGCTCGCTGGGAGAGACGGTGGTGCGCGGCAAATCGCAACCGGTGCCGATCTTTACCCTGGACCGGAAATCGCCCCCGATTTGAGGGAGGAAGGATCATGGAAAGTGCATCTTTCCTTATTGGCCTACTCGCCTGGCTGCAGGTCAAACATTTCGCCGCCGACTATCTCTTGCAGCCTGCCTGGATTCTGCAGGGCAAGGGCGACATCCGTCATCCGGGCGGCTATATCCATGCAGCGATCCACGTAGCAGGCAGCCTTCCGGGATTGTTTTTGTTCGGGCTGGATGGCGTGACGGTCGCGGTCTTGGCGCTAGCCGAATTTCTAATTCACTTCACCGTTGATCACTTAAAGGCCGTTCACTCGCGCCGCCATCCGGCTGCCGTGACAAGCCGTCCTTACTGGGCCGCACACGGAGCCGACCAGCTGTTGCATCATTTGACCTACACTGGGATTTTGGCTGTTGCGATGTGACAGAAGACAGACGTTTAATCGATCCTACAGATCATGCGAATGTCCGCTGTCAGCGCAGACTGCCCTCTCCTACCGCCGCCAACCAGGCTCGAATTCTGCGCTGCCTTGGTTACAGCGCAGGGTCGCTGGTCTCGGCTGCTTCCCTTCACGTTGCCGCTCTCTGTGGAAAGAGGACAGCTTGCGGAGCGGCTTTGACCCCGCCCACGATCAAGGGGTCACGATAGAGGCGAGGAGACGGTATTCCAAGCCTCGAATGCAGCGTTGCGGCCGAGCTTGGTAGGAACGGCAGGAGGCAGCGGGCAATGATCGCAAGGCCGTAGATCTGCTCGGCCAGGGAGGCGCCGAGACGAGCTGCGGTCGCCTTCCGGTCTTCCGGGGTGAGATCGGCAAGCAGGGCTTTTGCATCCGTCCACGGCGCGCATTGTGTAAACCGCCTGTTCGCCTCGCCGATAAACGCAAAAATTTCGGCGAGGCCGACATGGAGTTCGTAGGCATCGAAGGCTTCAGCCACCTTCCCCGGAAGGCGGGCAGCCTCGTCCACGAACGCGCTGTCCGGCACGGGTGGAACGATGCCGTCGAATGACGTCGACAGAAGCGCAAGCACCCGGTTGGCGAGATTTCCGAGCTGCCCGGCGAGCTCGCCCGACCACGAGGCTTCGAGACGCTCGGCGGAGAAATCGCCATCGTCTCCCGAGCGTATATGCCGGAGCAGGTAATAGCGCAGTGCGTCCGGCGTTCCATAGGATTGGATGATGCGTTCCGGATCGATGCCGTTGCCGCCCGACTTGCCGATCTTCCTGCCGTCCACCGTGACGTAGCCGTGCACGAGGATCGACGATGGCGGCGGCAGGCCTGCGGACAAGAGGATGGCCGGCCAGTAGATAGCGTGGAACTTGGAGATGCCCTTTCCGACGACATGGATGCGTTGGCCGCCGTTCCAGTAGCGCTGCAAGAGGGGTTCATCGGACCCGTGGCTGAGACCAGTGAGATAGTTCGCCAGGGCATCGAACCAGACGTAGACGACCTCATCTCCATCGGGGATGGGAACGCCCCAGCCTCGCGCCCGCTCCGCACTGCGCGATACGCTGATGTCGGTCAGGCCACGCCGCAGCAGGGCAAGGACTTCGTTGCGCCGATGAGCCGGGACGATCCGGAGCTCACCGGTCTCGACCAGCTCGATGAGCCGATCGCCATATCGGGACAGACGGAAGAACCAGTTCTCCTCGCGGATGATCTCAAGGGCAATGCCATGTTCCGGGCAGCGCCCGTCATCGAGTTCCGACGGCTCGTAGAACTGCTCGCAACCGACGCAATAGAGACCCTCATAGGCCTTGCGATAAAGGTCACCCTTTTCAGCGCATGCCTTCCACAAGGCGTGGACGCAGGCGATATGCCTTGGATCGCGGGAGGTGCGGACGAATTCCTCGTTGGAGATATCGAGCAGGCTGCCAAGGTGCTCGAACCTGTCCGCGTTCGCATTGACGAAGTCCTTGACCTTTTGTCCCGCGGCTTCCGCCGACCGGACATTCTTCAGGCTGTTGTCATCGGTTCCGCACTGGAACCTGATGTCGTGGCCGAGAAGCCGGAAATGGCGGGCATAGGCATCGGCCTGGACGAGTTCGAGGGCAAAGCCCACATGCGGCGCGGCATTCACATAAGGGATCGAGGTGGTGATGTAGATCGTGTTCATCGGTGTTTCCTTTCGAAGGCTGTTATTGCCCGCGAGACGGATCGACCCATGAAAAGACCGCCTCGAGGGCGGTCGCTGGTGCATTCTGGACGCACGAAATCCGCCACGCTATGAGCGCGGCATCATCATCACGAAAGTGCTGATCAGGGTGTTGTCCATGCCATTTTCCTAGCATCAAGAGCCGCTTCGAACAAGCGCGCTCGTCGATCCGGATGCGTTGGCCGCCGCGGGCATGACCTGCGGCGGAAAGCGATTGTTCCTGGCAGCCCGCCGTCACACCAGCCCGGGCACGACGAACACCAACCAGGCGACGACCGGGCCGATGATCGCGATCAAGGCGCTGTAGATCAGCAGCTGTCGCAGCACCTGCTCTCGCCAATCGTCCGGCGCATTGGCGACGACGAGAGCACCGTTGGTGGAAAATGGGCTGGTATCGACGATCGTCGTCGAGATCGCGATTGCCGCGACAACGCCGATGGCGCTGACGTGCCCTTGCAGGAGGAATGGCACCGCAAGGGGGATGATCGCGCCGAGCAGCGCGGTCGAGGATGCAAAGGCCGAGACGATGGCGCCGGTAAAGCAAAGCAGGAGCGCTACCAGCAGCGGCATGCCGAGACTGGATATGCCGTTCGCCACGTAGTCGACCGTGCCGGCCTTCTCCATGACGCCGACATAGGTGATGATGCCTGATATCAGCAGCACGGTCGACCAGCTGACCTTGTCGATTGCCGCCTTCTGGGTCTTCGGTGACAAGAGCGCCAGCGCGACGGCGACGGTCATGGCGACGAGGCCGACGTTGAATTTGAAAACCAGGGCGCCGACGCCGAGCGCCGTCAGGCCGATCAAGGTGGTAATTCTCTCATTGTTCAGGCGCAATGTCGTCGCGGTATCCGCCGCCGTGCCATAGGCATGCTCCCTGATCGGTTTTGCCGGCGTGCCGCCGTGACCTCTGATCGACTCCGATACGCCCTCTGGATGGAGTTCGGGCAAGGGACCAAGTGACGCGGGATCTTGCTTCATCACTTTTGCGCCGCCGAAAACGAAGAAGACCAGCACTGCGATCGCCAGGTTGAAGAAGAAGCTGGAGAGAAACAGCGAGGTCGGCGCGAAAGGCAGGCCGGCTTTCGCAACGATCTGGTTGGTGATTCCGCCATAGACGCTGATCGGCGAAAAGCCGCCCGCCTGCGCGCCGTGGATCACCATCAGGCCCATCATGACCGGGTGGATGCGGTACTGCACGGCAAAGCTCAACGCGACGGGTGCGAGAATGGCGACCGCGGCAGGCCCAAGTGCACCGAAACCGGTAATGATGGCGGCGACGAGGAACATCACCCAGGGAATCAAGCCGATCCGCCCGCGCACCATGCGGACGGCACATTCGACGAGCCAGTCGATCGTGCCGTTGATCTGCGCTATGGCGAAGAGGTAGGTGACGGCGACGAGTGTCAGGAATAGATCACTCGGAAAGCCGGCAAAAATATCGCTGGTTTTCATCCCAATGATCATCGAGCCGAGCACGAAGGCGCCGGCAAAGGCGAGCGCACCCATGTTGATCGGCTGGATCGTCGCAATGATGAACATGGCGACCAGCAGGCCTATGGCCAATAGTTCAATACCCATGATTCCCCTCCCTCCGACGCCTCCAGCGCCGTAGTTGTTGTGTTCAAGATTGATGCTGGATGTCGACGCACACTCCTCCCAGAGGGCGCGTCGCCTTACCTCCTGGTGTAAAGATCGGAGTATTGCTGCCGCAGGATGTTTTTCTGAACCTTACCCATGGTGTTGCGCGGCAGGTCGTCGGCGAAGATGATGCGCTTGGGTTGTTTGTAGCGGGCGAGACGGTCCTGGAGGGCGCTGACGATGGTCTTTTCATCGAGGACGGCGCCGGGCTTGCACACGACGACGGCCGTTACGCCTTCTCCGAAATCGGGATGCGGCACACCAATAACTGCGCTCTCGACCACACCCTCGATCTGGTCGATCTCGCCTTCGACCTCTTTCGGATAGATGTTGTATCCACCCGAAATCACCAGATCCTTGCCGCGACCGACGATGTGGACATAACCTTCCCGGTCGATTTTGCCGAGATCGCCGCTGATGAAGAAGCCGTCGGCGGTGAATTCGGCGGCGGTCTTTTCCGGCATGCGCCAATAGCCCTTGAAGACGTTCGGCCCCTTGATCTCGATCATGCCGGTTTCTTCAGGCGGCAGCGCGAGCCCGGTGGCGGGATCGGTGACGCGCACGGTCACATCAGGCAGCGGGAAGCCGACCGTTCCGGCAATCCGTTTGCCCTCATAGGGGTTGGACGTGTTCATGTTGGTTTCCGTCATCCCGTAGCGCTCGAGAATGGCGTGACCGGTGCGGGCCTGGAACTCGGTATGGGTTTCGGCCAGCAGGGGAGCCGAACCGGAAATGAAGAGGCGGATGTTGGCGACCGCCTTTCTGTCGAGGCGCGGGCTTTGCAGGAGGCGCACATAGAAGGTCGGCACGCCCATCAGCATCGTTGCCTGCGGCATCAGCGACAGGATCTCCTCCGGATCGAACTTCGACAGCAGGAACATCGAGGCGCCGGCGAGCAGTGTGACGTTCGTGGCGACGAACAGCCCATGCGTGTGGAAGATCGGCAAGGCATGGATCAGCCGATCGTCGGCGGTGACGCGCCAATAGTCTCGCAAGGTCAGGGCGTTCGAGAGCAGGTTCCCATGCGTGAGCATCGCCCCCTTGGAGCGTCCGGTCGTTCCCGACGTGTAGAGAATCGCGGCCAGATCATCCGCGGAACGCGAGGCATCGACAAAGTCGGCCGGCTCATCGCGTGCGAGATCCAGCAACGAGCCGCTGCCGTCGGCATCGAGCGTTTCGACGATCGCGCCGTGAGGCTTGGCGATTTTCTCCACGCCCTCTCTCGCAGCCGACGCGACAACCACCAAACGCGGCTCCGCATCGCCGATAAAATAATCGAGCTCAGCCAGCGTATAGGCGGTGTTGAGCGGCAGGTAGACCGCGCCGGTTCGAAGACAGGCGAGATAGAGGATCAATGCCTCGGCACTTTTCTCGACTTGCACCGCCACCCGGTCGCCGGGGCGAATGCCGAGCGTGTCCATCGCGCCGGCAATGCGGCCGGAAAGAGCGAAAGCGTCATCATAGCTCCATGTGCGCGTGTTATCGATCCGGATGAACGGCGCATTACCGGGCGCGGCCGCCCGCATGGCGTCGAAAAGATGGTTGCTCACTTTCGCCCTCCTCCAAGCGTTGAGTTCATTATCTGTGCGAATGGCCGGGAGCCTTGCTGGCCATTGCCGCCGCGGCGGCTTTCGTCGTTCTGGTTGAGCAGGTTCTTGACGGCAGGCGAGGCAATCACTTCGCCGCGCTGCGCCAGGGCCTCGTGGTTGGCCACGATATCGTCGAGCTTGTAGAGGTAGTTGACCATCAGGCCGTGGGCCTGCTGCATCGCCTTGGTCGAGCGGTCGCCAAGAAAATTCAGTCTTTCCAGTCGAGCGCCGTTGCCGAGATGGAAGCGGGCAACAGGATCGATGGGGCGGCCCTCCGGCGTCCGTTCAGCCAGGAAATAGCGCGCGGCAAGAGGCAGCAGCACGCGCTCCACTTCGCTCGCCGTATTCTCGTTGTCAGGCCAGCTCGGATCGTCCAGCAGCATCAGCGTTTCGCGGGCCGTTTCCGGCAGCAACCGGTCGGCGGTCGAGGCGCGCGCCTTGGCAAGCCAACGGGCAAAGCCCGGAACGGGCGATAGCGTGACGAAATTCTTGAGGCCGGGCAGGTCTCTGCGTAGGTCTTCCACGACTTGCTTGATCAGGAAGTTACCGAACGAGATGCCGCGCAGGCCATCCTGGCAGTTGGAGATGGAATAGAAGACAGCCGTCGTCGCCTCGTCGGCATTGATCTGCTCCCTGCCCTCTACCAGCACATCTCCGATCGCGCTGGGCACCGATCGTGTCAGCGCCACCTCGACGAACACGAGCGGATCGTCGGCCAGTCGGGGGTGGAAGAAGGCAAAGCATCGACGGTCGGCCGGCGCCAAACGACTACGCAATTCCTCCCAGCCGGCGATCTCGTGCACGGCCTCGTATTTGATGATCTTTTCAAGGATGTAGGCCGGCGTCGACCAGTCGATGGGTCGCAGCGTCAGGAAGCCGCGATTGAACCAGGAGCCGAACAGATGCGTGAAGTCGGCGTCAAGCGCGTGATATCCTGGGGATTGGTCTTTGGAAGCAAGCAGATGCTCACGCATCCGGACAAGCTTGGCGGTGCCGTTCGGCGCGTGATTCAATCGGCGCAGAAGCTCCTGTCGCCGCGGCTCGGCTGCCTGGTGGAGCGCGATGATCGCGGCAGAGCTTTTGTCGGTGCGGTAATTTTCAATCGCCTGGTCGAGCTTGTTCGTGTCGGGCCCGAACTTTTCATGCAGCATATCGAGGAATGCCTGCGCGCCCTCGCTCTCGAGCGCGCCCCAGCGATCGAGTATCTCGGCCGCAAGCGCCATGCCCGAGGCTTCGCCTCGGCTCGACAGCAGCATTTCACAGAGTGTCTGGAGATCGGCCTTGGCTGCGACCTGCGTGGCGCGGGAGCCGGAAAACAGAAGCTGGCGTCCGCGATCCGTGATGCTCTGCAGCATGTCGGTGAAGAAGGAAGCCTCAGACATGCCATTCTCCTTTCTTCTACCGGCCGGCTCGGTGCGGACCGTTTTTGACGGCTGCTTCCCATCGTCGGGTTTCACCGGTAGTATGTAGAATGCCACTCTTCGTACACGAGGTCAATGATCGTGTATACAAGAAGTGCCTTTATGTATGAGGGAATTGAAACGAATGTCCGAGAATGTCGGCCGATGGCTTCGCGATGAGATTGAAAATTCAATTCTTTCCAATGAGTTCTCCCCCGGTGAGCGACTCGACGAAATGGTGCTTGCGACGCGTTTCGGGGTCTCCCGCACGCCGGTGCGCGAGGCGCTGATGCAGCTTGATGCGATCGGCCTCATCGAAATTCGACCGCGCAGAGGCGCAATCGTCATCGATCCGGGGCCGCACCGCGTCTACGAGATGTTCGAGGTGATGGCCGAATTGGAGGGCCTGGCCGGGTCGCTCGCCGCACGACGGCTGGACAACGCCTCCCGGGAAGCGATCACGGCCACCCACAGCCGCTGCGAGCAATCAGCCGCGGCCGGTGACAGCGATGCCTATTATTACGACAATGAGGAATTCCATAAGGCCATCTACGCAGCCGGCCGAAGCGAATTCCTCGAGGAGCAATGCGTGCAATTGCACCGCCGCCTACGGCCTTATCGCCGCCTCCAGCTGCGCGTGCGCAACCGTCTGTCGACATCCTTCTCAGAACATTGCGCCATCGTCGACGCGATCTTTGCCGGAGACGGAGATAAGGCCCGCCGCCTGCTGCGGGGGCATGTCGGCATTCAGGGAGAGAGGTTCAGCGATCTGGTCGCAAGCATGGCGGCCAGATGACATGACAGCGTGACCTCAGGCGGCAGGAAAGCCCCACACCCGCGCGATGGAAGCCGTCATCCGATATGCGCGGGTCTCCATCAGGAAAAATTCTCCAGCACCGCCAGGAATGTGTGCCGGTCGCCCTGCCCTTCGGTCAGGCGCACGCGACCCTCGATGTCGGCGAGGTGGTGGTCCATCAGCTGTTGCGCCTTGGCGAGGTTTTTCTCCTTCAGGGCGGCAACGATCATGCGATGGTGGTCCGCGCCGCAGTCGTCCTTGCGGTCCTCTTCGTACAAAGACATGACCAGCGAAAGCCGAGCAACGATCTTGGCGAGCACTTCGGTCAGCACCGGGTTGCCGGCGATTTCGGCAAGCACGATGTGGAACTTGCCGGACAGAACCGTCTTCGACTTTTCGTCGCCATGGTGGTGGATGTGCTCTTCTTCGTCGGTCAGCTTTTGCAGCGCATCCAGCTGCTCGGGCGTGACCCGGGCGATCACCAGTTCTAGCAGCAGGCCCTCGATCTTCCGGCGCGCCTCGAAAAGGCTCCTGGCCTGCTCGACGCTCGGCTCGGCAACGAAAGTGCCGCGGTTTCTCTTCCGCTCCAGCAGGTGGTCGCTTTCAAGCACGCCGAGCGCGCCGCGCACGACCGTTCGGCTGACACCAAAATGCTCGGCGATCGCTTCCTCCAGGATCTTGGTGCCGGGCTTGAGCGCCCCTTCGCCGATGGCGGCGGCAAGCGTGGCGCGAATGCGTTCCGAGACATCGTCATTGGTGTCGGTGCTTTCCACCGGCCCATTGGCTGCTGCCATCGCTTTGGGACTCTGGCGGCGCATCTTTCTCATTGCAGTCTCCAAATTGCCTCTGGCGGCCCGGCGTGGATTCGATCGAACATCAAATATCCAAGCGCCATAATTTTTTCCATAAGAATGTTTTTGCGTAAATAGTTCCGGCGCCAGCGTTTCGATAGGCGGTGGCGACGGAAAAATTCCGGCACCGTCTCGGGACTCAAGCCGCTTTCTGCTTCTTTTCCGGCACCGACAGGGCAATGCCCTTTTCGGCGCAAACCGTCTCGACGTGACGAGCCGATTGCTGGATGAAAGCGATTGCCTCGTCGAAACCGTAGGATTGCACCTCATAGGTCGGATAGCCGTAGCGGCTGCTCTCATAGGCCTCCCAGTCGAGAACAGCCCCGGAGGCGACCCGTTTCTCATAGGCATCCACCATCGCCATATAGGCCGCAAGCTCATCCGCCGTCAGGTCGGGGTGGCCGGCGCGCCAGATAGGATCGTCGATCTCGATGCACTGGCGCGGATTAGCCTTGCGCGGCCTGTCGGCGACAGACTGGGCAACCTCCAGCGACAGGTTCAGAACCGGGTTGGCGTCCGCAAGAATGGGAAGGATCGTGGCGAAATCGACGATGCCGCCGCCAACAGGTCTGGCCTGGAAATCGAGTCCACCTGGAGCGCGCCCGACATAGGCATCCTTGATATGGGTCTGGCGGATATGGGGAGCCAGGCGCTTGGCGGCGAAGACCGGATGCTCGCCCCGCTGCAGTCCGTTGGCCGTGTCGAAGACAACGCCGACACAATCGTCACCGACCTTCTCGATCAATCGCAGGATCTCGAAGGAGGTGATCTCGTCATGGGTTTCAATGTTCATGTGTGCGCCATTGGCGCGGGCGACGGGCGCGAGCTTGCGGAGGACCTTTTCGATCCCGAGCAACTGCTCTTCCCAGGTCACGTCGGTGCGGAAGCGGTCATTGGCCAGCCGGCCGCGATATTCGCTCTTGAAATTGCCCGGAGCGACCCAGAGCTCATAGCAGCCGATTGCGGCACTTGCCTCGATTATGCGCGTGAAACCGGCGATGATATCGCCGCCGCCGGCGGCCCGGAGCGCCGGTTCCTCGGCGCTGCAATAGGGATTGATCTTGCCGATGCCGCTTTCGAGATAGAGGCCAAGGTCGTCGGCCTTCGCCCTGATCTCGCGCAGCAGGCCGGTGTCGAGATCGGGGCTCATGTCCAGCGCCGTACTGAAGAAAATGCCTGCGAGCCCAAGCTCCTTGACGTGATCAAGGCTTGCCAGAGGCCCCCGCTTTTTTGCCTCGGGCAGCTTTATGCTGTCGATACCCAATTTCATGTCATGCTCCTCTGCTGTTTCCTGATGGGGCGCGCTGCACTGGCGACCCCTTCGTTGTTGATCTCAATTCACGTCGATGGATCCGCGATCACGCCCGTCCGGGAGCGCGAGGCTTCTCTGCTGTCCGGCCTTTCGGAACGAGGCTCTTTTCGAGATAGTGCTGGCCTATGGATGCGACGCTCGTGATGGCGAGGTACCAGATCGAGGCGACGAACAGCAGTTCGATGACGAGGAAGTTCCGGGCGTAGATCGCCTGGGCCTGCGTCAGCAGATCCTGCATGCCGATGACCGAGACGATGGCACTGGCCTTCAGCATGCCGATGGCCTGGTTCCCCGTCGGCGGCACGATGATACGCGTGGCCTGGGGCATGATGACGGTGAGAAAAGTCTGTGTCTTTTTCAGCCCGAGCGCCGTTGCCGCTTCGCGCTGGCCGCGATCGACCGCGACCAGGCCGCCGCGGATGATCTCCGACATGTTCGCGGCTTCGTGCAGTCCGAGTGCGAGGAAGCCGGCCAGGGCCGGCGTCACCAGATCGTTGATCGAAATGGTGAAGCTTCCCATCCCGACCTGCGGGATGAAGAGGGCGATATTGAACCAGAAAAAGATCTGGACAATCAGCGGCACGCCGCGAAACCACCAGACGAAGCCGGCGGCGATCACCTTGAGAACCAGGTTCTGGCTCGTCGCCATCAGCGCCAGCAGGCATCCGAGCACGATGCCGAACACCATGGCGCCTGCCGTCAGTTCAAGCGTCAGCAGCACGCCGCGCAGGATCGAAGGATCCACCAGATAGCGGGGGATCTCCGACCACTGGATGCTCTGGCTCTGCCCGACGATGAGCGCGAAGAAGGCCAGCGCTGAAATCGCGATGGCACCGGTTGCGATCTGGCCCCAACGCATCGGTCTTCCGACCGATGGCGCAAGCGAGAGCGATATGGGTGACGCTTGAAACAGGGCCATCGGCGTCAATCCGCAGGCATGCTGGCAGCATCGTTGACCTTGACGGTCTTCACGGCCAGCGGTCCGAGGCTCCACTTCTTCATGATGGTCTCATAGGCGCCGGAGTCCACCATCTGCTGCAAGGCGGCAACGACGCTGTCGCGCAGCTGCGGATTGTCCTTGGCGGTCAGCATGCCGAGATACCCGACGGCAAGGCGGATATCCGGCAGCGCCTGCAGGCCCTTGCCGTTTCCGGTCTGGTGCTCGGTCGTGTAGACGCTGGTGGCGTAACCGTTGACCGTGGCGTCAGCTCTCCCCGTGCGGACGGCCTGCAGCACATCCGGCATTTTCGGGATCGACATGATTTTGACCGGCGTCGCGCATTTGGCCGATGCCGCCTCGACCATTTTCGCCTGGAAGGTGCCGACGGG
Organism: Rhizobium sp. 25PS6; assembly: GCF_032464655.1. Taxonomy (NCBI): domain Bacteria; kingdom Pseudomonadati; phylum Pseudomonadota; class Alphaproteobacteria; order Hyphomicrobiales; family Rhizobiaceae; genus Rhizobium; species Rhizobium sp. 25PS6. The sequence continues at coordinate 181,499 of NZ_JAWDIV010000016.1, read as the reverse complement.
AACGGCGACCTTCTTGCCGCACAGATCCTCCAGGCCCTTGATGGCGAGAGGATTGCCCTTGATCGTCATGATCGTCGTCGCGTCATACATATAGTCGATGACGTCGACCTGCTTTTCCAGCTCCGGATCGTCGTTGATGCCCGAGATCGAGATGTCGAAGCGCTTCGCCAATATGGAGGGCACGATTGCGGCACCCGCGCCGACATCGGTCATCTCAACATCGACACCCAGGATGACGCCGAGAGCGGCAGCGATATCGGCATCGATGCCGATCAGCTTGCCGTCTTCGCCATGAAAGCTGATCGGCGGCGTCAGGTCGGTCGCGACCTTCAGCACGCCCGATGACTTGATGGAGGGTGGCAGCCCGTCGGCCAGTTTCTGCGTGAGGACGACACCGGAGAGCTTGGCGACATCGGCATCGGCCGTCATCTTCTCGGCGGCACCTCCGGCAGCGTAAGCAGAGGCCGCGATCAAAGTGACCATCGCTCCGGCAACTCCGGCCTTCAAGATTTTCTGGATGCGCATCATGTGATCCCCTGTCATTTTTGTATCGGTGAATTCTCGGGATCATCCATGCAATCGCCGTGCCACTTGCAGCTATTTGTCAATAAATACTTGATATTAATATGATTTTTGTTTATGACGATATTTCGGATAGAGTTTCGCAATAGAATTCGCATAAAGTTTCGAACGCACAATGCACAATTTTTACTCTCCCAGGCCCCGCCGCATCGTTTTTGACCGCCTCATTCGCCCCCAAGACCCAAAATCACCGATTCAGAGGCCAAAACCCGCACTTTTCGGCGCTTGATCCCGGCTCAGGGGCCGTTGCTACTTCTATCCGATGCCCATTTAATATACGACGCTGGCGAAAATTTATACAAAAGCAAATGCGAATTTAAAATTTCATGATTATTATTACAAAGTTTTGAAACTTTATAAGTCAGAAATATCGATTTATTTTCATAGACTTGGCACTTTCATCAACGACGCGCGGCAAAACTGGCACGCCGCTTGCAATTCGTTTCTCATGAACAAGCTCGACGCAAAATTTCTCGCCGGACCGCATCTCCGACTTGTGCCGGAGACCGCGCAGCAATCCGTGACCTCGACCCAGAACCAGGGAGGCCCTATGCCAGGCATACCGAATACGGCTGAACGCAAACGGCTCAGCGTTCAGGGCCTCACACACAGCTATGGTGGCCAGAATGCGATCACCGACGTGGCCTTCGATATCGAGGCCGGCGAGATCGTTGCCCTGCTCGGGCCGAGCGGCTGCGGCAAGTCGACCGTGCTGCGCGCCATTGCCGGGCTGATCCAGCCGAAGACCGGCAGGATTGTGCTCGGGGAGAAAGACTTGGCCGATGTCTCGGCCCGCTCACGCGGCGTCGGCATGGTCTTCCAGAACTATGCTTTGTTTCCGCATCTGACGGTCGCAGAAAACATCGCCTATCCGCTCGCCTGCCAGAAGCTTCCTCGCACTCAGCGCAAGGCGCGCGTCGAGGAGATGCTGTCGCTCGTCAGGCTCAAGGATTATGGCAACCGCCTGCCGCGGGAACTCTCCGGCGGACAGCAGCAGCGCGTCGCCGTCGCCCGCGCCATCGCCGGGCGCCCCTCCCTTCTGCTTCTAGACGAACCCTTCGGCGCGCTCGACCGCGCCCTGCGTTTCGATCTGCAGGTGGAACTGCTTCACCTGCAGAAGACGCTCGGCATCACGACGCTGATCGTCACGCATGATCAGGAGGAGGCCCAGAGCCTGGCGAACCGCCTGGTGCTGATGAACAAGGGCAATGTCGAGCAGATCGACACGCCGATGACCGTCTACGATCGCCCGAAGACGCTTTTCGTCAACACCTTCATCGGCCAGGCAAACCTTCTCAACGGAACGGCGCTGCGGCTCGATGCCGAGAGCACGCTGATCGGCCTTGCCAATGACCGGACCCTACTCCTGCCGCGCCGGTTGAATTTCACCCTCGGCTCGAAGGTGACGATCACCTTCCGGCCGGAAGAGGTTCGCCTGTCGACTCAGCCGGGCGAGAGCACCCTGCCGGTTCGCATGACGGTTTCCGTGCCGCTCGGCCCGTCGCTCGTCCATGACCTTGTTCTGGAAGACGGCACAGGCCTGCGCGCCTCCGAGGTCAGAGGCCCCACCACATTCATTCCCGAACCGGGAACGCAGCTATTTGCCGAGATCGACACTGCAAGGTGTCACGCCTTTCCGGGCGGACCGGAAATCATGAGTGAAGAAACAATTCAACAGAGGTGAACGAGATGAAGGACTTTCAGATTACCCGTCGTGGGTTCGGTTTCCTGGCGGCTGGTGTTGCCGCATCGGCCATGCTTCCATTCGCCGCCCGCGCTGCCGGTGGCGGAGCCGTTGCCGCCACTTTCCCGGGCAGCTGGGAAGACGCCTACCCGCAGTGCTGACGCCGATGGTCAAGGATGCGGGCTATGACCTGACAATTGCCCCGGCGATGGCGCAGGACCAGCTTGCCAAGATCATGGCGAGCCCCGGCAACCCGCCCTATGACACGCTGCTGATGTCGCCTGGCCAGATGGCCGTCGCCATCGAGAAGGATCTCATCCAGAAGATCGATCCGAGCAAGCTCAAGAACTGGGGCATGCTCGATCCGTCCTTCCAGGGCGAATACGGCCCGACCGTGACCATCGAGGTCAACGGCATTGCCTACAATCCCGATCTCGTTCCGAAGCCGAAGGGCTATCGCGATCTCTTCGAAAACCCGGCCTATAGCGGCAAGGTTTCCTGGACCGGCTTTGCCTCGAACACCGCCGTCATGGCCTATACCGAGATCGCCAAGATCTTCGGTTCCGGCCCCAACGACATGGACGCCGTCTTCAAGCTGTTCAAGGATCATCCGGAGCATCTGAAGGGCGTGGTCGACAGCACCAACCATCAGATGACGCTGTTCCAGCAGGGTGAAATCGCCGTTTTCATGTGCTCGACCGGCAATGTCGCCCGCCTGAAGAGCCTCGGCCTCAACGCCGAGTTCGTCCAACCCGAAACCGGCTCGCCGGCAGCCCCCGTCAATATCCACCTGACCAAGGGCACGGCCAATCTCGACGCGGCCTATGCCTATATGGATGCCGCCATCTCCAAGGCCGCCCAGGACCAGCTCAAGGAGCCGCCGACCGAGATGTTCCCGACCAACAAGGACGTGGCGCTGACGCCGGGCATCGAAGCCTATGTCACCCGCGATCAGATCAAGACCATGGTCTATCCGGACTGGGTCGCGATCAACAAGAACCGCGACGGCTGGATCCGCCAGTTCGACGCGCTCGTTGCCGGTTGAGGTGATGTGATGAAGGCGAGCGGCTTCCCATACGTCCTGCCGATGCTGTTGCTTTCCGTGGCGTTCTTTGCGACGCCGCTCGCCGTCCTCGTCGGTTTCAGCTTCGCCGGCCCTGGCGGAGCGACCCTCGAACATTATGTCCGCTTCTTCGGCGACGCGTTCAATTTCCGCGTCCTCGTCAATACCGCAAGGCTCGGGCTCGAAACCGTCATCGGCACGACCTTGCTCGGCGTGCCAATCGCACTCCTCTACTGGCACGGCGGCCGAAACCTTCGGCAGGTGCTGATTTTCCTGACGCTCATTCCGATGCTGACCAGCAATGTCGTGCGCACCTTCGCCTGGATCGTCATCCTCGGACGCCAGGGGCCGATCAGCGAAGCGCTGGTCGGGCTCGGCCTGACGGGAATGCCGACCAGCCTGCTGTTTACCGAACTCGGCCTGGTCATGGCCATGTGCCAGATCGACCTGCCGTTGATCATCCTGCCGCTGATCGCGATCCTGTCGCGCACGCCGGTGCAACTGGCGGAATCGGCCCAGGTTTCCGGCGCCGGCCCCTGGCGCATCTTTGTCACCGTGCTTCTGCCGCTGATGCTGCCGGGCCTGCTGGCGGGCTGGATCCTGGTCTTTGCCAGCACCAGCAGCTCCTTCGTCACCCAGGCCGTCATCGGCGGCGCGCGCAACGTCTATGTTCCGCAGCTGATCTACCGCGAAGTCGGCACGTTGTTCGACTGGCCGCTGGCCTCGGCCATCGCCGTCGTCCTGCTGCTCTCCACCGGCTGCCTGCTGGTCGCCCTTACCATGATGTCCCGTCACAGGAGGTTGGTCGGTCATGCCTGATCGTCGCGAAAATCCCATTCCCGTCATGCTCTACAAGGCATTCGTCTACGGTTTCGGCGGGCTCTGCGTCATCTATCTGGTCGCACCCATCGTGATTGCGCTGACGATGTCGTTCACCTCGGGGCAGACATTGAAATATCCGCCGCAGGGCTTTTCGCTCAGGTGGTATGCGGCGCTGCTCGATCCCGTTCGCTCGGCAACCGAACATATCGCCGCCTGGAATTCGCTGAAGATTGCCGGCCTTGCCGTCCTCGGATCGCTGATCTTTGCGGTTCCGGCAACCATCGGCATGACGCGCATGAGGCGCAGCACCGCCGGCACCATCGAGCCCTTGCTGCTCGCCCCGCTCGTCCTGCCGAGCCTGGTCTACGGCCTTGCCGCCCTGATCGTCGCCAATTTCATCGGCTTCAAGCCGTCGCTCTGGCTGACCGTATCAGGCCATGTCGTCGTCTTCGGGCCGCTGATGTACCGCGCCGCCTCCGTCGTCGCCCAGGGTCTCAATCCCTCGCTTGCCGAGGCATCGACGACGATGGGCGCGAGCTGGTTCATGACGCTGCGGCGCGTCACCCTGCCGCTGCTGATGCCCGGCATCCTGGCCGGCGCATTCCTCGTCTTCATCCAGTCGCTCGATAACGTGTCGGTATCGCTTTTCCTCGCCGATGCCCGAACGACCGTCTTGCCGCTGCGCATGTTCGCGCTGATCGAGGAATCGCTCGATGTGCGCGTCGCGGCAATCTCCGGAATTCTGATCGCCGTGACGCTGCTGGGACTGCTGGTTGCCCGGCGCGTTCTTGCGCCGCCGCGGCAGGCCTGAACGATCCGCCATTTGACCTATGCCTGAATTAGAAGGAACAAACTCATGAACATGCGCGCGACAAACGCAGGCGGCTACCGGATGGGATCGCTGCTGGCCGATTTCCAGCCGGATTTCGATTTCTCCGCCCCGCTGCCGCTTCCTGTCGAAGAGTTCGAGGATCGCCTTCGCAGAATTCGCCGTCAGGCGGTCGAAGCCGGTCATGACGCGCTGATCGTTCATGCCGGCAGCGTCGGCTGGTTCCACGCCTCGAATGCCTATCTGCGCTACATCTGCGACTGGATGCGCGAAGGCGTGCTGATCATTCCGACTGATGCCGACAAGGCGATGGTGCTTCTCTCCTTCTTCACCCAATCCGTCCTGCTGCCGCCGGGCGGCGAGCCAGTGCTCGTCGACGAAGTCTGGCAGATCGGCCCGATCGGCCGCGAATATGCCGACCGCCCCGGCGATTCCGTTATCAAGACCGCCGAGAAATGCGCCGAGGTTCTCGCCAGCCTAGGCCTCGCCAAGGCCCAGATCGGCAGGATCGGCGACCGCACGTCGCTGACCTTCTGGTCAGCGCTCGACGAACTGCTGCCGAAGAGCAAGTTCGTGGCTGACAACGCCATTCTCGACCGCATGCAGAAGGTCCGCTCACTGCCCGAGATCGAGATGTTTCGCGCCGCCGCCCAACTGATCAGCATCGGCACGCAGGCCGCCTATCATGTGGCGAAGTCAGGCGTCACCGACCATGAAATCCTGGCTGCCTTCACCTATGCGCAGATGGCGCTCGGCGGCGAGACGGGCGACGGTTACCAGATCGGCATCAACGAATTCGGCACCCATTGCGGCAAACCCTATGGCCACATCGTCCGGCCCGGCGACCTCATCAACCTCTATATTTCCAACGTCACCTGTCGCGGCTACACGGCCCAGACCGCCCGCATGATCGCTGTCGGCGATATCACCAGCCGTCAGGAGGAGGTGCTTGCCGCCTGCACCGAAGGCGTCAAGCGGGCCGAAAAGCTGATCAAGCCCGGCGCATTGATGCGCGACGTCAACAATGCCGCCTTCGAACCTATGATCGAGCGCGGCATGCTGACCTCACCCGAGGCGCGCACCATGCCCTACAACTGGTCGCCAATGGAAGACGGCGGCGCACGCCTGATCCCCCATCAGTATGTCAAGAACATCGACTGGGAGGCGCAGGGCCGCAAGCTCATGCATGTCTATCCGGCAACGCACGGACCGCACAATCCGAACCTCGGCCATTCGGTCGGCATGGCTGGTGGCCAGAACAGCTTCAACATCTCCTCGCATAATTACGACAGGATGGAGGAGGGCATGGTCTTCGTGCTGCACACGCAGTGGCTGGAGCCGCTGTCGGCCGGCTGCAATATCGGCGACATGTATGTCGTGACTAAGGACGGTTTCGAGAACCTCAGCCGCCATACCCCGCTTGAAACCCACCGCGTCGCTGCCGAGGCCTGACATGACCAACAATAAACAACACACGCATTTCGATTTCGCCAAGCTGACCGAGCGCGAGCGTTACAAGATCCTCATCGGCACGGTCATCCCGCGCCCGATTGCGCTGGTCACCACCCTGAGCAAGGAGGGCCTGCCGAATGCCGGCCCGTTCAGCTTCTTCAACGTCCTCACCCACGACCCGGCGATCGTCGCCATCGGCGTCGAGAATTATGCCGACATGCGCTTCAAGGATACCGCCCGCAACATCCGCGAAACCGGCGAGTTCACGGTCCATATCTGCGATGACGCCCTCGTCGACCAGATGGAGGTCTGCGCCATCAAGTTCGGACCCGAGGTCGACGAACTCTCCGAAGCCGGACTGGCAACGGCGCCGGGACAGATGGTCAGAAGCCCGCGCATCCTGGCAGCACCCGCAGCACTCGAATGCCGCCGCCACACGACCCTGCAGGTTGGCCCGGCCCGCGAAATCATCCTTGGCGAAGTCCTCGGCGTCTATGTCAGAAGTGATGCGGTCAATCCGACGAACCTGCATATCGACCAGCAACTGATGGACGCCGTCGGACGAATGGGCGGCCATACCTACGCAAGGACGCGCGACCAGTTCGACATCAAGACGCAGACCAAGGAGGAGTGGCGTTCGCGAAAGAGCGTTTCGGAGCCGGTCAGCGCATAGCCGGGCTTGAGCTCAGGCCGATCACGCGCCGTGGTCCTAATTCAAAAACCGATAAAGCCAATCGCGCGTCTCCTCCGGCAACGGAGCCGGCGATTCGTCTTCGGGGGCGTGGGCCTGCCAGATGATTTCCACCTCGGCGGCGCGCTCCTCGCCCGTCTCGATCGAGATGAGGAAGCCGATAGAGCGCACGCCGATCTTGTCGACGGTGGCGGTGAAGGTTGCCGGCTCGTCGTAGTGGAGCGGGCGGTGGAGAAAGCAGGAAACCTTGCTGGGGCTATAGACGGGTTCGTCGTCGACATCGGGCCGTGAGGACCAGAAGCTCGCAAGCACGGACTCGGCATAGGAAATATAGGATGCCAGAAACATCCGGCCGGTCATATCGACATCGCGAAACGGCACGCGTATTTCCGCCACATCAGGACGTTTCGACTGACTCATCAACAAATCTGCCCTACAGAGTTCCCATGGCAACACTACTTCATAATTGCTTATACCGGAACCGGCTTAAGGATAAAATTACGCAATAGTTCAAAGTGTTACAGTGTCCTCCACGTACCGGAAAGGTGCGGGCCGTTGCAATTGGACCTGATCGACGGGAACGGCGCAAACGAGACAGTGTGATAGGCGAACGGTCGGAAGGCGCGGCAAGAGCGCTTGTTGAAATCCCCAGGCAACGCCCCATCTGCTGTGGCACATGACATAAGCGACCGATAGAGTGTCTTCATGAGCACCCGTCTTTATGAACACCCGATCTTCCTGGAACATGTCACGCCCGCCGGCCATCCGGAGCGATCGGACAGGATCCGCGCCATCAATGTTGCGCTGGAACATCCGAATTTCGAGCGGCTGGAGCGCCGGCAGGCGCCGCAGGCGAATGAGGATGCGGTGCTGCTTGCGCATCCGGAGGAGCATCTGACCGCCGTCATGCGGGAGATTCCCGAGGAAGAGGGTGAAATCAACCAGATCGAAGCCGATACCTATGCCAGCAGCAAGAGCCTGCAGGCGGCGCTGACCGGCATTGGCGGGGCGATGGCGGCGGTGGACGATGTCTTTACCGGCCGGGCCGACAATGTCTTCGTCGCCGCCCGCCCGCCGGGGCACCATGCCGAAAAGATGACGGCGATGGGCTTCTGCTTCTTCAACAATGCGGCGATCGCCGCCCGGCATGCGCAAAAGACGCATGGCGCCGAGCGCATCGCCATCGTCGACTGGGACGTGCACCACGGCAACGGCACGCAGGATATCTTCTGGGACGATCCTTCGGTGCTGTTCTGCTCGACGCATCAGATGCCGCTCTATCCCGGCACCGGCGCCAAGGACGAGAAGGGCAAGCACAACACCATCGTCAATGCGCCGCTGTCGCCGAATGTCGGCAGCGACCACTTTCGCGAGGCGTTCAAATCGCGCGTGCTGCCCGCCCTTGACGATTTCCGACCGGATCTCATCATCATCTCCGCCGGCTTCGACGCGCATCACCGCGATCCCTTAGCGCAGATCAATCTGACCGGCGAGGATTTCGACTGGGCGACCGGGCGCGTGCTGGAACTCGCGGACCGGCACGCGAAGAACCGGGTCGTCAGCCTGCTCGAAGGCGGTTATGATCTCGAGGGACTCGCCGAATCGGCGGGCATGCATATTCTGAGAATGATGAAGGGTTGAGAATGACTGACAGCGCCAAGCCGGAGGTATCCGGCCTTTCCTTCGAAAAGGCGGTCGCCGAACTCGAAAGCATCGTCGCCCGGCTGGAACGCGGCGATGTGGCGCTGGATGAATCGATCGAAATCTACGAGCGCGGCGAAGCGCTGAAGAAACATTGCGAAACGCTGCTTTCGGCCGCCGAAAACCGCATCGAAAAAATCAGGCTCGACCGCGCCGGCAAGCCGCAGGGCGTCGAGCCGCTCGACGGCGCCTGAGGCAGCAAACTCCCTTTTGAAGATGCTTGGCTATCGGCTTCGGACCGATCTATGATCCCCATCCAAAACGATGAGGGGACAAGGACATGACGGACAGGTTGAAGGGCAAGGTCGCCATTATCTCGGGCGGCGCGACCGGCATGGGCGGCGCCGCCTCGAAGCTTTTTGCGGCGGAAGGCGCGCGTGTTGCGATCATCGACCGCAATGGCGATGCAGCCGCAGAGACCGTGAAGCAAATCCGTGATGCCGGCGGCGAGGCCGATTGCTGGACGGCCGATGTCTCGGAGGAAGCAGCCGTCAATGCCGCCGTCGCCGGCGTCGAGAAACGCTACGGCCCGGTGACCGTGCTCTTCAACCATGCCGGCACGATCGTCATCAAACCTTTTCTCGAAACGACCGTCGAGGAATGGGACTGGCTGCACGCCGTCAATGTGCGCTCGATGTTTCTGATGACCAAGGCCGTGCTGCCGAAGATGATTGCAAGCGGCGGTGGATCGATCGTCTGCACCTCGTCGATCTCGGCGGTCGCCGCCACGCCGATGGAAGTGCTTTACGACACGACCAAAGGGGCGGTGCATATGTTTGCCCGCGCCATCGCGGTGGAGTTCCGTGACCGCAATATCCGTTGCAATGCCGTCTGCCCCGGCTTCATCCGCACGCCGCACGGCCTGCGCGAGGTGGCCGACCTGCAGGCTCTCGGTGTCGATGTTTCGGATGCCGCCATTGCCGCCCAGCAGGGGCGGATCGGCGAGCCCGAAGACGTGGCGCGGGCCGCGCTTTATCTTGCCAGCGACGAATCGAGCTTCGTCAATGGCGCCCATCTCTTCGTCGACAATGGTTTTACCGCGATCTGAGCCCGACGCACGCCTGATTGGACGCGCGGCACGCTTTCAAGTGTTGGAGCGTCTAAGCGCGTCCGATTGGACGCGCGGCGCTCCAGGCGCTATCTGTGGGCGATGACGCTCGGCACTGTAGCGATCGGAGATTCCAATGTCCTTCTTTCCCGGTAAAGATCCCCTGCCCGGCGATGCCTTCGCCTGCGACGCGATCGAGAGCCTGATCATCCCGCGCACCAGCGATATCGGCGGTTTTCAGGTGCGCCGCGCGCTGCCCAGCCGGCAGCGGCGGCTCGTCGGGCCGTTCATCTTCTTCGACCGCATGGGGCCGGCGATCCTGAAGCCGGATGAGGCGCTCGACGTCAAGCCGCATCCGCATATCGGGCTGTCGACGGTCACCTATCTGTTCGACGGCGAGATCCGCCATCGCGACAGCCTCGGCACCGAAAAGGTCATCCGTCCCGGCGATATCAACCTGATGACGGCCGGCCGCGGCATCGTCCATTCCGAGCGCACGCCCGACAATCTGCGCGGCCATCCGCTGCTGATGTCGGGGCTGCAGACCTGGCTGGCGCTGCCCGACGACAAGGAAGAGATCGATCCTGCCTTCGCCCATACGGAAAAATCCGCCATGCCGCTGATCGAGATGGCGGGCGTACGCGGGCGTGTGGTGATCGGCTCATTCGAAGGCATGACATCGCCGGTCGGTGTTTTCTCCGACACGCTCTATGTCGATCTCGACCTGCAGGCGGGCGCCAAATTTCCCTTCGGCTCGGCTCATGAAGAGCGCGCCGTCTATGTGCTCTCGGGCGAGGTCGTCATATCAGGCGACCGTTTTGCCGCCGACCAGTTGCTGGTCTTTCGGCCGGGCGATGCGATCACGCTGGAAGCCGGTCGCGATGGCTGTCATCTGATGCTCTTCGGCGGTGCGGCGCTCAATTCGAAACGTTATATCTGGTGGAATTTCGTCTCCTCCTCGAAGGAGCGGATCGAACAGGCCAAGGAAGAATGGCGCAGCGGCCGCTTCGATATCGTGCCCGGTGACGAAGAGGAATTCGTGCCGTTGCCGGAGGGCTGAGCGCCACGAAATGAGAGAAATAGACCAGGGTATACTCCGAAAACCGTTCACACTTTTCGACACCATGCTCTAAGGTGAAAAGCTTCGGTTCCTGAAATGCACTTGTTTTGCCGCAATCTAATCGAATAAAGCGGAACAAGGAAAAGCAAGAAAGAGCGCCCGCCCGTGACACAACTGCCGAAGACCCCCCTGCTCGACCAGGTCAACTATCCCGCCGACCTGCGCAAGCTCGAGGATCGCGACCTGCCGCAACTCGCCCGCGAAGTCCGGGACGAAATGATCGATGCGGTGTCGCGCACCGGCGGCCATCTCGGCGCCGGTCTCGGCGTCGTCGAATTGACGATCGCCATTCACAGCGTCTTCGACACGCCTGATGATCGGCTGATCTTCGATGTCGGCCATCAATGTTATCCGCACAAGATTCTTACCGGCCGGCGCGACCGCATCCGGACGCTGCGCCAGGAAGACGGGCTGTCCGGCTTCACCCGCCGGGCCGAAAGCGAATATGATCCCTTCGGGGCGGCGCATTCCTCGACTTCGATCTCGGCCGGCCTCGGCATGGCGATTGCCGCCGACCTCGACAAATCAGACCGCCGCGTCATCGCCGTCATCGGCGACGGGGCGATGTCGGCCGGCATGGCCTATGAGGCGCTGAACAATGCCGGCGCGCTCGATGCGCGCCTCATCGTCATCCTCAACGACAACGACATGTCGATCGCGCCGCCGACAGGCGCCATGAGCGCCTATCTCGCGCGCCTTGCCTCGGGGCGCACCTATATGGGCTTCCGTGACTTCGGCAAGAAGCTGACGGCCTATCTCGGCAAGAACATCGACCGGGCGATCACCCGCGCCGTGGAGCATGCCCGCGGCTATGTCACCGGCGGCACGATGTTCGAGGAGATGGGCTTCTATCATATCGGGCCGATCGACGGGCATTCCTTCGACCACCTGCTGCCCGTGTTGCGCAATGTGCGCGACAATGGGCGCGGACCGGTGCTGATCCACGTCGTCACCCAGAAGGGCAAGGGCTATCCGCCGGCGGAAGCCGCGGCCGACAAGTATCACGGCGTCAACAAGTTCGACGTCATCACCGGCGCCCAGGCAAGGGTCAAGCCGAATGCGCCGAGCTATACCAGCGTCTTTGCCGAAGCGCTGGTGCAGGAAGCCACCCTCGACGACAAGATCGTCGGCATCACCGCCGCCATGCCGAATGGTACCGGCCTCGACAAGCTCGCCGAGGCTTTTCCGTCGCGCTGCTTCGACGTCGGTATTGCCGAACAGCACGCCGTAACCTTCGCTGCCGGACTGGCAGCGGAAGGCTACAAGCCGTTTGCCGCGCTCTATTCCACCTTCCTGCAGCGCGCCTACGACCAGGTCGTGCATGACGTGGCGATCCAGGGATTGCCGGTGCGTTTCCCGATCGACCGTGCCGGCTTCGTCGGCGCCGACGGGCCGACCCATGCCGGCTCCTTCGACACCACCTTCCTCACCACCCTGCCCGGCTTCGTGGTGATGGCAGCGGCCGACGAGGCCGAACTCAAGCACATGGTGCGCACCGCCGTCGCCTATGACGGCGGGCCGATCTCGTTCCGCTATCCGCGCGGCGAAGGTGTCGGCGTCGACATGCCGGCGCGCGGCGAAATCCTGCAGATCGGCAAGGGCCGCATCGTCAAGGAAGGCACCAAGGTGGCGCTGCTCTCCTTCGGCACGCGGCTTGCCGACTGTCTGCTGGCCGCCGAGGATCTCGATGCCGCGGGGCTTTCGACGACGGTCGCCGATGCGCGTTTCGCCAAGCCGCTCGACCGCGACCTGATCCGCCAGCTTGCCCGCCACCACGAGATGGTGATCACCGTCGAGGAAGGCTCGATCGGCGGCTTCGGCAGCCATGTGATGCAGTACCTTTCGAGCGAAGGCCTGCTTGATAACGGGCTAAAGATCCGCTCGCTCGTCATGCCCGACATCTGGATGGAACAGGCCAAGCCCGAAGCCATGAACGCCCACGCCGGCCTCGACCGCGCCGGCATCGTCTCGACGGTGTTCAGGGCGCTGGGGCGCGGTGTTGCGGTTGGGGTTGGGGTTGGGGTTGCAGGATAGGTGAATATGCGAGGGTGTGCCGTGTAGCCCCCTCATCCGCCCTACGGGCACCTTCTCCCCGAGGGGAGAAGAGGGAATCGAGACGTCGCCGCAAATCTCTTCTCCCCTCGGGGAGAAGGTGCCGGCAGGCGGATGAGGGGGCTGCCCGGCAGTCCATCCAACGAAAAAAGGCGGCGCATCGCTGCACCGCCCTCTTCATTTAATATCCCTGAGAACGGCGCCTCTCAGAACTCCGTCCATTCCTCCTGAACGGTCGCCGCAGCACTCGCCTGTCTTCCGCCGAAGGCCTTGGCGACGGTGCGGGTCAAAGCGTGGGCCGGCGAGGCGACCGGGCGGGAACTCGTGCCGGCAACGCTGGCGCGCGGCGTCGGCGCCACCTGGCCGAGCTTGAACTGACGCAGCAATTCTTCGAGAGCGTTTGCCTCCTGGGCGAGCGCATGGCTTGCCGCGGTCTGCTCCTCGACCATGGCGGCGTTCTGCTGCGTGCCCTGGTCCATGTTGTTGACGGCGGTGTTGATCTCCTGCAGGCCGATCGACTGTTCGCGCGTGGCGGTGACGATGGCGCTGACGTGGTGGTTGATCTCCTGCACCTCGGAGACGATGACCTCCAGCGCCTTGCCGGTCTCGCCGACGAGGCCGACGCCGGCAACGACTTGTTCGCCCGAGGTGGTGATCAGCGCCTTGATCTCCTTGGCGGCCTTCGCCGAGCGTTGGGCGAGCTCGCGCACTTCCTGGGCGACGACCGCAAAGCCCTTGCCGGCATCGCCGGCGCGGGCGGCTTCAACGCCGGCGTTCAGAGCCAAAAGGTTGGTCTGGAAGGCGATGTCGTCGATGACGCCGATGATGTTGGAGATTTCGCCCGAGGACTTCTCGATCTGCTGCATGGCGGAGACGGCCTTGCGGACGACCTCGCCGGATTTTTCGGCGCCGAGGCGGGCGCGCTCGACGAGATTGCCGACATCCTCGGCGCGCTTGGCGCTGTCGCGGACGGTCGTCGTCACTTCCTCGAGCGCTGCGGCCGTCTGTTCGACGGCGGCAGCCTGCTGCTCGGTGCGGTGGGCAAGATCGTCAGCGGCCGAGCGGATTTCGCTAGCGCCGGCATTGATCGCCGAAGCGTTCCGGCCGACCGATTGCAGCGCCGCCTGCAGCTTTTCGACGGCATGGTTGAAGTCATTGCGCAGGCTGTCATATTGCGAGGCAAACGGCGTCTGGATACGACCGGCCATATCGCCATTGGCAAGCTCGGCAAGGCCGCCCGCCAAGGCGTCGATGGCATAGCGGATCTCGCCTTCCTCGCGCGCCTTCTGCTCGTCGCCTGCCCGGCGCTGGCGCTCGGCGTCATCGCGCATGCGGTCGGTCTCGCCGGCAAGGCGCAGCTTCTCGATCGCCGCCTGCTTGAAGACCAGGACCGACTGGGCCATGCGGCCGATTTCGTCACCGCGCTCGACAGCCGGAACCTCGATGTCGTTCTGACCACCGGCGAGGCGATCCATAGCGCTCGTCATGCCGACGACCGGCCGGACGATGATGCGCGACATCAGCCAGGCGAGCATAGCCGCGGCGAGCGAGGCGACGATGCCGCCGGCAATGAGCGTCGTCTTCAGATGGCTGTTGGCATCGGCGCGGATTGCGGCGAGCGCATTCGACTTTTCACGCGCGGTGGCCTTGATCTTGGCCGAGGCCTGGCGGAAGCCGTCGAGCTGGCCCTTGGTGGCGTTGACGCCGATCTTGACGACCTCTGCGATCGGCATGTCGGTTTCCTTGCGCGCCTTGGTCTGCGGCTCGGCAAGTTCATGGAAATAGAGATCGGCGGCCTTCTGCATGCCGTCGATCATCTCGACAAGCTGCGGCTCGCCGGCGGCCGTCTGTTTGGCGGCGGCAATCGCCTTCAGCATGCGCTCGCGGTTGGCGAAGACATCGCCATAGGTGCTGTCGCTGCGGAATAGGATGAAGCCGCGCAGGTTGACGGCCTGCTCGAGCATCGCCTGCAGCGCATCGTCGATCTGGTTGACGAGCAGCTCGGATTTTTCCTGCTCGGCAGACGCTGCCGCGGACGCCGTCGCCTTGGAATAGACGAAAGCGGAAACGGCGACGAAAATGAGAATGAGGGCTGCGAACGTGGCCGCAAGCTTACCGTTCAAGGATATGTTTTTGGCGGACATCGGTGATTTCTCCTGACGACAGTCGACGCGGCGAGAGGCAGGTTGCGCGAGACGCAACCGCCGGGATGTTTGAAACTGAGAACATGATCGGCGTGGAAACGCGTGCGCCGTCATGGCGCCGAGCGGCTCGAATGAACCGCTGCAATCACGCCGACCCTACCCGCGCAGGCTTTAAATTTGTTTAAATTTGTGCAGCGCAGCAGCGGCCAAACCTGCGGATTATTGTGCCGTTTCCGGAGGATTGAGGATCAGGATGTCTAAATCCTTTGATGGATCGAAATCCTCGGCCGTCATCCGAAAGGTCGTCGGGCCGATCTTCTGAACATTGCTGCCGCAAAAGCTGATGAGGCTGCCGGGCTTGCCCTTGTCGATCGTCAGCTGGAAGCGCTTGATCGGCCCCGCCCAGTTGGCGCCGGTCGACAGCACATAGGAGATCCAGCTTTCGGTGTAGTTGGCGCCGCCGGTCTCGGCTTCCCGGGCACGCTGCTGGGCAACCCTGACGAAGTCGCCGTCGAGGCAGTATTTGCGGGAATATTCCTCGAAGCGCTCCCCCTTCGGCTCGCCACCTTCGAGAAAGCTGATGGCGACGGTGCCGCCGACGGCCGGCTTGTAACGGTGCGCTACGCTGACCTTCTTCTTTGCCGGAAAGGTGGTGCGCCACCAATAGGTCGAGCGCAGCGTCCAGAGCGGCACGAGATCAATCTCGGCATCGCCGGCGCCCATGGGATAGACGAGGCCGCGGGCGATCCAGTCCTTGCGGACGGTTTCGGGAAGTTTGGCCAGCGCCTCGGTCGTCTTCTGGCTATAGGGCAGAACGGGAATGCCCTGTTCGGCGAACTCGTCAGTGACGTCGATGCCGAGCGAGACGACGCGCTGCTGCAGCTTGGCGGTGATCGGCCTGCCATCCTGCTGGGTGGAAAAATGCAGGAAATTGTCGCTGTCATAATCGGAAATGGCGGAATTATTGTCCACCTGACCTGATATGTCGGGCATCGGGAAGGCGACCAGGCTCTCGACATCCTTATCGGAGCTGTTTTCGAAGACGTAGTCGACGCGCACTTCCGAAGCGGAGATGAAGAGATCCTCCTCTGCCATGCTGACATCGTCGGATTGGGCAAAGATCAGCCCGCCGGTCTTGATCTCGGCCAGGGTATCGTTCGCCAGCGCGGGCGATGCGATCCCAGCGGCGACAAGAAGAGTGAAGAGCTTCAGCATAGAGCACCCCCATGCGGCTCGCTCCGCGATCACCGCGGCAGGATTATCGCCGAAAGCTTTCGAGGGTCAATGACAGTCTGGGGAACAAAATGCTTGCAACCGGCGGCTTTGCCGGTCATGCACAGCCGATGTCAGATCAAAACACCCAACGCCTCGACCAGCTTCTCGTCTCCCTCGGCCTCTTTGCCAGCCGTTCACGCGCCCGCGACGCCGTGCAGCGCGGCACCGTCAGGATCGGTGGCCAGGTGGTCACGAAGGCCGGCGCGCTGTTTAGCGCAGACGCGGCAATCGAGATCGACGATCCGGCGCAGGACTATGTCTCGCGCGCCGCACTGAAGCTTGCCGCCGCACTTGACCATTTCCGGCTCGATCCCGTCGGCCATCACTGTCTCGATGTCGGTGCTTCCACCGGCGGCTTCACCGAGGTGCTGCTGCAGCGCGGTGCCGCGCATGTCACCGCGATCGATGTCGGCCATGGCCAGATGCATCCGCGCATATCAGGCGATCCGCGGGTGACGAACAGGGAGGGCCTCAACGCCCGCAACCTGACGGCAGACGATATCGGCCATCCCGCCACTTTCATTGTTTCCGACGTCTCCTTCATCACGCTGAGACTGGCGCTCGCGCCGGCTCTTGAGATCGCCGAACCCGGCGCTGTCGCCGTGCTGCTGGTCAAGCCGCAGTTCGAGGCCGGGCGCGAGGCGATCGGCAAGGGCGGGATGCTGAAGGACCCCTCGTCCGCTCCCACCGTTGCTGCGGAACTGGAGCGCTGGTTCATCGAGGATATGGGCTGGAAAAGCCTCGGCCTCATCCCCTCCCCGATTTCCGGCGGCGATGGCAATCAGGAATTTCTTCTGGCAGGATTGAAACCGTGAGCACCGAAACCGTCAAGATCGAGAAGCTCGGCGCCCAGGGCGACGGTATCGCCAGCAGCGCCGGCGGACCTGTCTATGTGCCCTTTTCCCTGCCCGGCGAAACGGTGGCGATTGCCCGGGTCAAGAGCCAGGGCACGATCATGTCGATCACGACGCCCTCGCCCGACCGGCAGGAGCCGCCCTGCCGGCATTTCGGCCCGGATGGCGTCAACGGCACCTGCGGCGGATGCACGCTGCAGCATATGGCAGATGCGCCCTACCGCGCCTTCAAGCGACAGTTGGTCATCGATGCGTTGAAATCGAAGGGGCTGACATCAGAGGTCGGGGAGATCGTTCCGGCTCGGCCGGGCGAACGGCGGCGCGTGGTGTTTGCGGCGCGCAAGACCGAGAAGGACATGCTAATCGGCTTCAACCAGGCCGAAAGCCACCATATCGTCGCCATCGAGGAATGTCCGATCTCGTCGGCAGGGATCATCGCCCGGCTGCCGGCGATCAGGGCGATGGCTGCATCGCTCGCGACCAGTGCCGAACCCTTCCGCGTCGCCGTACTCGAAACGCTTTCCGGCCTCGACATCTCAGTCGACGACGTGAAGAAGCTCTCCGACCCGCAGCGGCGCAAGGCGATCGAGACCGCGCTCAGCCTGCGCGGCATCGCCCGTGTTTCGCTGAACGGCGAAATCCTGGTCGAGCCGTCGAAGCCGATGGTAGAATTCGGCGGCGTCCAGGTTTCACCGCCGCCGGGCGGCTTCACCCAGGCAACCAAGCCCGCGGAAGAGGCGATGGCCGAACTAGTGCTTGCTCATGTCGGCAAGTCGAAGCGGATCGCCGATCTCTTTGCCGGCTCCGGCACGTTTTCGCTGCGCCTGGCGCGGATCGGCCGTGTGCACGCCGTCGAAGCCGAGGCAAAGGCGCTCGCCGCACTCGATCATGCGGCCCGCAACACGCAAGGGCTGAAACCGATCACCGTCGAAAAGCGCGATCTCTTTCGCCGTCCTTTGATGACGCAGGAATTCAAGCCCTTTGACGCCGTCGTCTTCGATCCGCCGCGCGCCGGAGCCGAGTTCCAGTGCCAGGAACTCGCCCGCTCAGGCGTGAAGAGGATCGTGGCCGTCAGCTGCAATCCGCTGACGCTGGCGCGGGATCTCGCGATCCTCGTCGAGGGCGGCTACCGCATTACCGGCGTGACGCCGATCGACCAGTTCCTCTGGACCTCGCATGTCGAGGTGGTGGCGACGCTGGAGAAATAGGCGTGTCTGTCGAAAAGACCAAAAGACGCAACCCATACTATAACGGCCCCGTGTCCGATCATTTCGACGGCACGCATTTCTTCAATCCCGAAGGTATTGAGCCCCTTGGTTTCCGTGATCTGATGCGGTGGCAATTCGGCGGTGGCCGTGAGCCTTGGCCGAGGTCGGTCCCAAGTCCGTACGCGGCGGCCAAGCCGGATCCATACGTCGACGGCGAGGACCTAAGGGTGACCATGGTCGGCCATGCAACAATGCTCGTGCAGGTCGCCGGACTGAATATCCTCACCGACCCGGTGTGGTCGGAGCGCGCGAGTCCCTTGGCTTTTGCCGGACCCAAGCGCGTCGTCCCACCGGGCATCGCGTTCGATGATTTGCCGCCAATCGATCTCGTGCTGGTATCGCACAATCATTATGATCATCTCGATATCGCAACGCTCAGGCGGTTGGGTGCGAAGCATCGGCCGCGTGTCGTGACGCCACTCGGCAATGACACGATCATACGCCGTGCCGTGCCTGATATAGAGACGACATCGATGGACTGGGGCGAGCGCATTTCGCACGCCGGAATAAGCATTGATGCGGAGCCTGCACACCATTGGTCCGCCCGCGGAACCGCCGATCGCCGGATGGCACTCTGGGCGTCGTTCGTTTTGTCGACTCCAGCCGGAAAAATTTATCACGTCGGAGATACCGGCTTTCACCACGGCATCAATTACACAGCGGCACAGCAGAAGCATGGCGGCTTTCGTCTGGCCATCTTACCCTTCGGCGCCTACGAGCCGCGATGGTTCATGAAAGGGCAGCACCAGAATCCGCAGGAGGCGGTGATCGGGATGAAGTTGGCCAATGCGGCCTATGTGGCCGGGCATCACTTCGCCACGTTCCAACTGACGAATGAAGCGGTCGATGCGCCGGCAAGAGCGTTGCAAGACGCAATGCGCGAGCATGATATTCCCCCGGAACGGTTCCGGCCGCTCAGGGCCGGCGAAGTATTCGACGTGCCCGCAGTCTGATCGGCATGCGTTTGCTGCCACACTGCCATAGATTCTTCGGAAACGACCGAGATTGCCGCGAAGCGATGCCAGGCGGCGCTTAGCGGCGCATGAAGGCTTCGAAAGCCGCCCGGGCCTCGGCGCTTTTCAGCCGCGCGGAGAAATGGCGGGCCTCCTCGTCGATGCGGGCGATGATCTCGCCGCGGTCGCCGCGAATGAGATCGCGGGCGATGCGCAGCGCCTCCGGCGGCTTGGCCGCGAGCTTTGCCGCCAGGCCAAGCGTCAGTGAATCGACCTCGCCTGGCTCGACGACCTTCCAGACCAGGCCGGCTTCCCTCGCTTCCTCTGCCGAGAAAGCTTCGCCGGCCGCAAGCATGGCGAAGGCGCGCTGGAGACCCATCAGGCGCGGCGCGACGAGGCTCGAAGCTGCCTCCGGCACCAGCGCCAGATCGACGAAGGGGGTGCGGAACTGGCTGCGGCTGGAGGCGATGGTCAGGTCGCAATGGAGATGAATCGTCGTGCCGATGCCGATCGCCAGGCCGTCGACGCCGGAGACGACGGGTTTTTCGGCCTTCACAAGCGCATAGAGGAAATCGAGGATTTCCTGGCCGAGGCCGCCTCTGCCGATTGCAGCAGCGAGAAAATCGTTGAGGTCGTTGCCGGCCGAGAAACAGCCTTCGGTGCCGAGGAAGGCGGTTACGCGGATGGCGGGATCGGCATTCGCCGCATTCAGCGCATCGGCCATGGTTCGGTACATGGCGCGGGTGATGGCGTTTTTCTTCTCCGGCCGGTTGAAGCGGATCAACTGGACGCCGGGATGGGCGGAAGGCTGCTCGACGATGATGTGATCGGTCATTTGGTTTCCTCAGGCAAGCAGGATGCGGGCGGCGGCAAGGCTTGCCGCGCCATTGACGACGCGGTCGCGCAGGGCTGCGGTCTCGGCAAGCAGGTTTTCGGTGGCGAAGCGGCATAGCGCGATGCGGTTTTCGGCCGCGCCATCGGCGCTCTCGGCGAGACCGCCCTTGGCGAGATAACAGCCGGTGAGCACGAGGCCGAACAGGCGCTGGTAAGGCGTAGCGCCGGAGAGCGCCGCGGCGGTCTGGTCATCGGCAAGCGTCTTTATCAGCCAGGCGGTCGCCTGCTCGAGGTCGGCGATCGCCGCGTCGAGCCTCACAGCGGTCTCGCCGAAACCATTGAGATTGGAGCGGCGGACGTCGTCGGCGATCTCTCTAAGCTCGGCGATGAAACCCTTCACCTGATTGCCGCCGGAAAGCGGCAGCTTGCGGGCGACGAGGTCGATCGCCTGGATGCCGTTGGTGCCCTCGTAGATCGGGGCGATGCGGGCATCGCGGAGATAACGCGCGGCACCCGTCTCTTCGATGAAGCCCATGCCGCCATGCACCTGAATGCCGAGCGAGGCGACGTCAACGCCGGCATCGGTCGAGAAGGATTTGGCGATCGGCGTCAAAAGGGCGGCGCGCTCCTGCCAGTGGCGACTGGTGTCACCTGCCCGGTGTGACATGTCGATCGCATGGGCGCAGGCATAGGAGATGGCGCGCGCGCCTTGGGTCAGAGCCTTCATGGTGAGCAGCATGCGGGCGACGTCGGGATGGTCGACGATCGGGCTCATGCCGACGCCGGTCCAGCCCGGCGCCCTGCCCTGGGTGCGCTCCCGGGCATAGGCGAGCGCCTTCTGGGTGGCGGCCTCGGCGATCGCCACGCCCTGCATGCCGACGGCAAGGCGGGCATTGTTCATCATCGTGAACATGCAGGCGAGCCCCTTGTTCTCCTCGCCGAGCAGCCAGCCCACAGCGCCCTTTTCATCGCCGAATTTGCCGTCGCCGTAGATCATCGTGCAGGTCGGCGAACCATGGATGCCGAGCTTGTGCTCCAGCGAGTGACAGAACAGATCGTTGCGGGCGCCAAGCGAGCCATCGTCGTTCACCAGAAATTTCGGCACCAGGAAGAGCGAGATGCCGCGTGTGCCGGCCGGCGCATCCGGCAGACGGGCCAGCACCAGATGAATGATGTTGTCGGCCGCGTCATGTTCGCCCCAGGTGATGAAGATCTTCTGGCCGAAGAGGCGGTAGCTGCCGTCGTCGCGGCGCTCGGCGCGGGCTTTCAGCACGCCGAGATCGGAGCCGGCATGCGGCTCAGTCAGGTTCATGGTGCCGGTCCATTCGCCGGAGACCATCTTTTTCAGATATTTGTCTTTCAGCGCAGCACTGCCATGGGTGCTGACCGCCTCGATGGCGCCCATCGTCAGCGTCGGAGCGAGCGCGAAGGCCATGGAACCGGAATTCCACATTTCAAGTGCTGCGACATTCAGCATATGCGGCAAGGCCTGGCCACCGAAAGTCTCGGGCGCCGTCAGTCCGTTCCAGCCGCCGGCAATCCAATGGCGGTAGAGATCGCGCCAGCCATCCGGCAGCCGGACCTCGCCACCCTCCAGACGAGCGCCCTGGCGATCGCCGATTTCGGCAAGCGGGGCCACTTCCTCTGTGGCAAAACGCCCCGCCTCGGCGAGGATGGCGTCGACGAGATCCTCGCCGAGATCGCCGAGAAGCCCCTTTGAAATTGCCTCGCCCATGCCGGCGACATGCTTCAGCGTGAATGCAATTTCCTCGACGGGCGCCTTGTACATGATTTTTCCTCCGCAGACCGGCTTCGCGCGCGGCAAAGCCCCTCCGAGGCAAGGGCTAGTTGATTTTTACGTAAGCGTCAATTTCGATTTCTTCAGTGGTCATGCGATAGTTTGGCGGAAATGACGCTTTGCTCTTGCACCGTCGGCCAAATGGACGTCATGAACAAACTCTAAGGAAAGACATCGCCTTCGCAAAGGACCGGCGAACAGTGGACACATTGCCTGTCAACATACCCGGTTTTGTCTGGGCCTATCGCTTCTCGCCGGATGAAAAGACCGCGGTGCGGCTGAACAATGGTGCGACGGTGGCGGAACTGACCGCCGACAACTGTTTCTACTGGTTGCACCTCAACCTTGTCGACGCCCGCGTGCCGGCCTTGCTCGAGACGCTGGAGGGGCTGACGGAGGACGCGAAGTCGGCGCTGACGACGCGGGATACGCATGCGGCCATCACCGTCGATGAGCAGATGCTTTATGGCACGCTTGTCGACTGTCAGCGCGATTTCGCCGAAGATACCAACAATCTCGGCTGGCTGCATTTCGCCATGTCTGACCGCTTCCTCATCACAACAAGGCTGCAGCCGCTGCGCAGCGTCGAACGGGCACGCGCCCTGATCGAGAAGAATCCGGGCAAATTCTCGCGGCCGGTCGATCTGTTCGAACTGCTGGTGACCGAATTCCAGCGGACGTTGATCGCGATCGTCATCGAGCTCACCGAAGAGCTGAACCAGATCGAGGATATCGTCTACGACAGCGCACAACGCGATGAACGCCGGCGCCTGGCGCCGGTGCGGCGCACCGTGGTCAGGCTGCATCGGCATCTGCGCACAGTGCTGGCGCTGATGCGCCGGGCGGCGGCGGCCGACGACGACGAAATGCCCTTCGGCTTCGACGACGTGGCGCGGCGGCTGACCGGCCGGCTGGAAACGGTCGACCACGATATCTATGCGCTGCAGGACCGGGCACGCCTGCTGCACGAAGAAATCGATTCGAAACAATCCTCCGAAACCAACCGTCACCTCTATCTGCTGTCGATCATGACGGCCTTCCTGCTGCCGCCGACCCTGGTCACGGGCTTTTTCGGCATGAACACGGCAAACCTGCCCTTCGCCGTCGGCGACTACGGCACCGAATACGCCGTCGTCCTCATCGTCGGCTCCGTCGCCCTTGCCTGGTGGCTGCTGAGGCGGGTGGATATTCTTTGAGGCAGGGCGGCCGGGCATGCCAAAACCGCAGGGCGGTCTGGGATCAGAACGCCCGTGAATCTGTGCGTCCGGCGGACCCACCGCGCCTTCCACCACTTCTCCCGCTGAGGAGAAGTGGGGAATCGAGACGTAACCCGGGCACGACGGAGGATAGTTGGGCGGAGGGACACATTCGCAGGCCACCGCTGCCGCGAGGCACCCCCTATCCCTCCCTCATTCCTGTGCTCGTCACAGGAATCCAGCCACCGCGCGTCTGCGCGGTGAATGAACCGATACCTCAAACGAAAAGAGTCTTTTGCACCCAAGGACTTGGGTGCGCTGGATTCCTGTGACAAGCACAGGAATGAGGGAGGTAAGCGCCTGGCTGAAGGAGCACGCGAAGCAGCGGATGGGTAGCGCGTCTCCTAGACCCGACCTCAATACGGCGAATAGCACTGTTGGCGCGGGCCGTTATAGGGTTGGAACGTGTTGTCGTAGGCGCGGTAGGACCGGTAGCGGTTGGCGCACCAGGCGACGTGGCTCGAACCCATGCGGGGCGCAGGTGCGACGTAACGCGGCTGTGCGGCAATCGCGCCGCCGATGACCGCGCCGGCGCCGAAGGCGGCGAGCGGATACCAGTAGCCGTTATAGCGGCGGTATCCCGGGCGGTAATAGGAATATCCGCGATAGCCACCGTAATAGCCGGGCCGGTAGTAGGCGCCGGGACGATAGCCAGGCCGGTAACCGGGGCGATAATAGCGGCGGTACTGCACGTTCTCGACGGCGGAGGATTTTTCCACGTGCGGGGCGGTGGGCATCTGGATTGCCTGCGACGGCGCAAAGCCCGTCAGCACCACGGCGGCCGCCAGAATTGCGGTCGCGATCTTGTTACTCAAACCGAACATTCTTCTCTCCCATTCAACAGCGATAACCGCCTGCTCAGCAACGCTTTCGTGCCGGAATGGTTCCGAAAGCGGCCGGGGCCAGCTGCTTTCGTATGTGTACAGAAATCGATCTGAACCGGGCATTAACCGGGAGGCCGATGATGTCGCCCGGAACGCACTTCAGTCCTTTGTTCATGCATGCCGTTATCCCGGAACCGTAACAGTTCCGGGCTAAATGCATTAGGCCACGGCGGAAATTTTCGCCTGGTCGCCCTGCAGACGGTTCACCATGAAGTTCGAATACCATTCGAGGAACTGCATGACGCCGCCCTCATGCAGGGAAGAATAGGGGCCTGGCTCATAGGCGGGCGAGCGGATGCCGAAGGCGTTTTCCTCGACGATGCGGCGATCCTGATCGTTGGTCTCGGTCCAGACGTGGGTCAGTTCCTCGAGATTATAATCCACGCCTTCGACGGCATCCTTGTGGACAAGCCACTTGGTCGTCACCGCCGTCTCATTGGCACTGAGCGGCAGCACCCGGAAGGAGATGGCGTGGTCGCCGAGCAGATGGTTCCACGTCGTCGGGTAATGGAAGAGCAGCATGGTGCCGATGTGGCTGATCGAGATATCGTCGGAGAGCGGGCGCTTGACGGCACTCTTGCCCGACATGGTGTAGCTCTCGGCATCTTCGATCAGCGGCATGCGGGCGGTGCGGAACTGACCGTCCGGCGAAATCTGGAACTTGCTCGGCAGGCCAGCGGCCTCGCAACGCGCCCAATGGCCGGCGATCTCCGGATCGTCGGCACCGCCATCCGTGCCGGTGACACTCGGGGCTTCGGGATAGGTGCGGCAGAGCTCGGGGTGATTGGCGGCGCAGTGATAGCACTCGCGGTTGTTTTCCCAGACAAGCTTCCAGTTGCCCTTCTCGATGATCGTGCTCTGGAAGGCGACCTTGCTCTCGCTGATCCGGTGCGGCGCGACATAGGGTTCGATCTTGTCGCGCACCGGCTGGAAATCGGGGGCAGTGTTGGCAAGGCAAATGAACACATAGCCTGCGACGATTTCGCAATGGACGGGCTTCAGATTGAACCCGGTCTTGTCGAAATCATCGCCCATGTGGCGGGCGAAGGCGAGCTTGCCTTCGAGATCATAGGTCCACTGATGGTAGGGGCAGACGAGACGCACGGAGGAGCCATGCTCCTTGGTGCAGACGCGCGAGCCGCGATGACGACAGCTATTGTGGAAGGCGCGGATGACATTGTCGCGGCCGCGGACGATGACGACGGGATAGCTGCCGATCTGAACTGTGAAATAGGCCCCCGGCTTCGGCAGTTCGCAATCATGGCCGATGAACAGCCAGTCGCGATAATAGATCATCTCCATGTCGAGCTGGAAATAATCCTCGTCGATATAGAACGGCTGCTCGAGGCTGAAGCCCTCACGGCGGCTCTTGAGCTGACGCAAAACGTTGCTGCGAATATCCATCTTCATGTCCTCGTGCACCCGGCTGCCGCCTTCCGGCAAGAAGGCCGGCGAAAGCGCGCCCGCTTCCTTCTCCTTCGGGAGAGTTGTTCATGCATTTAATCACCGAGCTTGCCTGCCGCTTGGTTGTAATGCGACATCGGCTTCGAAATTGACGACAGGATGCGGCAAGCCGCAAGCTGCCGATCCCAGTCGATGACATCGCCCGACTCTCCGGGCAATTATCGTCAATTGCGACATGGCGTAAAGACCCGCTCCGCAAAGAGGTCTGCTGCCGAGATCGACCGCCGTCTCGTTTGCGACATCTGCCGGAATTTGCCCTTCCGCCGGCCGGCTGCGAGACTATTTTTTTAACATCGCCTTAAGCATACGGTCCTATCCTCCTGGTGATCACCGACCGACCGAAGAACGCGAACCATGGCCAAACTCCGTTATTTCGACGCGAAAGATGCGAGCAGATCGCAAGAGCCGCAGCTGATTGCCGCTCATTCCGAATTCTTGCGCACCGGCCGCATTCCCCGCGAGCGGCGGCATTGGCTGGCAGAGGAAAAGCGGTATTTCACCCATGACGAGGTCGCCGCAAAGACCGGCCGCAAGCTGCAGGTGGCCGGCGAAAAAACGCATCAGAACATCAACGGTTTCCACCATTCGATCCAGTTTCCGAAGATGATCTTCCACCGGACGCTGCAGGATAGCCCGCATCTCGGCTATTGCCACGTCACCGCCGCACGGACGAAGTTCGCCCGCTACGAGGAGGTGAGCTGGGCTTTCTATATCGCCAATTTCTACTCCGACATCGGCGACAACGACAATTTCTTCGAGCGCATCGACGTCGGTTATTCCCGCATGTATTTCGCCGTCGCCATAAAGCCAGGCGAAGAGTCCGCGGAAAAGATGACCATCGACCGGTCGGTGCGCGGCAACGGCCTGCTTTTCCGCACCCACGATCCGCAGGCGGCGATCCGCAACATCCTGCTGCTCGGCGCCCGCAACGAACAGCTGCGCGAAATCATCCGGCAGCTTTAAGCGATTGATCGCGGGCGGCGGAAAGCCTAATGACTGCCGGGAGGAACACGGGCAGGACATGGCACGCACGATCGATATCACGGCAGACAGGCAGGCAGCGCTGGAGGCGGCCTCAGCCGCTCTTGCCGACGGCTTTGCCATCGCCATCCCGACGGAGACCGTCTACGGCCTTGCCGCCGACGCCACCAATCCTTTGGCCATTGCCCGCATCTACGAGACAAAGGGACGGCCGCGCTTCAACCCGCTGATCTGTCATATGGCCGACCTCGCAATGGCTCAAGAACATGCCGAGTTCGACCCGGTCTCGCGAGCGCTCGCTGAAGCCTTCTGGCCCGGCCCGCTCACCCTCGTGCTGCCGCTAAAGCCTCAGAGCTCGATCCATTCGCTGGCGACCGCGGGGCTCGACAGCGTCGGCATCCGCGTGCCGAAGGGGTTCGCTGGCGCTTTGATCGGCGCCTTCGGACGGCCGCTCGCGGCCCCCAGTGCCAATACCTCAGGCGGGGTCAGCGCCACGAGTGCTGCCCATGTCGAAGCCGATCTCGGAGCGAAAATCCCGTTGATCCTCGATGCCGGTTCAAGTGCTGTCGGCGTCGAATCGACGATCGTCAAGGCAGAGGGCGGCCAACTCAGGCTGCTTCGGCCGGGTGGACTGGCGGCGCGCGAGATCGAGCGTGTTGCAGGCCAACCGCTGCTGCGGGCGAAGACGGCATCGGCGGCCATCGAGGCACCGGGCATGCTTGCCTCGCATTACGCGCCGGGTGCTTCCGTGCGCCTCAATGCAACGGCAGTCGAACCCGGCGAAGCGCTGATCGCCTTCGGCAGCGCTGCGGTCTCCGGCGCGGACAGTGCGCGGATCGTCCTCGATCTCAGCCCGCGAGGCGACCTGGCAGAGGCTGCCGCCAATCTTTTCGACTATATGAAGCGGGCCGATGCCAGCGGCGCTCAGAGCATCGCCTTTTCGCCGATTCCCAAGGAGGGGCTCGGCGAGGCGATCAACGACCGCCTGCAGCGGGCAGCCGCGCCCCGCGACTGAAGGACCGGAAACAGGATGGAGAATCGAGCCCGATGAGCAGCATTTCCAACGAGGATCTCGACCGCTTCGTGGCGATCGTCGGCGAAAAATACGCGCTTCGCAGCGAGGCCGATCTTGCGCCGCATCTGATCGAAAACCGCGGGCTCTATCACGGCTCCTCCCCTCTCCTCTTGAAACCCGGCTCGGTTGAGGAAGTCTCGGATATCATGAAGCTTGCAACGGAGACCGGAACGGCGATCGTGCCGCAGACCGGCAATACCGGCCTCGTCGGCGGCCAGACACCGCGTCAGGGCAAGTCCGATATCATCCTGTCGCTCGAACGCATGAACAGAATTCGCGATGTTGATCCGGTGGCGAATGTGCTGGTGGCCGATGGCGGCGCTATCCTGGCCGAGGTGCAGAAGGCAGCTGAGGCGCATGGGCGGCTGTTTCCGCTGTCTCTCGGCTCGGAGGGCTCCTGCCGCATCGGCGGCAACCTTTCCACCAATGCCGGCGGCACGGCCGTGCTTGCCTATGGCAATATACGTCAGCTCTGCCTCGGCCTTGAAGTGGTGCTGCCGACCGGGGAGATCTGGGACGGTTTACGCCGCCTGAAGAAGGACAATACCGGCTACGACCTGCGCGATCTCTTCATCGGCGCCGAAGGCACGCTCGGCATCATCACCGGCGCGGTGCTGAAGCTCTTTCCCCAGCCGCTCGGCCACCAAGTGGCCTTCGCCGGCCTGAATTCGGTGACGGACGCCCTTGCCCTCTTCAACCTCGCCTCCAGCCTCTGCGGCGCCTCGCTCACCGGTTTCGAGCTGATGCCGCGTTTCGGCGTCGAGATCACCACGCGCCATATCGACGGCGTGCGCGATCCGCTCGAGGCCGCCTATCCCTGGTATGTGCTGATCGACATTTCGACGTCGGATTCGGCCGAGACGGCGGAACGGATGATGAGTGGCGTGCTGGAACAGGGCTTCGAGGCCGGGCTGGTGCTCGACGCCGCAATCGCCTCATCGGTAGCCCAGCAGAAGGCGCTCTGGCACATGCGCGAGAGCATGTCGGACGCGCAGAAGCCGGAAGGCGGATCGATCAAGCACGATGTTTCCGTGCCCGTGTCGAAGATCCCGCATTTCATGGCCGAGGCCGAAGAAGCGGTGATGGCGGCGATGCCCGGCGCCCGCATCTGCGCCTTCGGCCATATGGGCGACGGCAACATCCATTACAATATTTCCCAGCCGCTCGGCGCCGACAAGGACGCCTTCATTGCCCGCTGGCATGAGATGAACCAAATCGTGCATGGACTGGTGCTTGCGCATGGCGGCTCGATTTCGGCCGAGCACGGCATCGGTCAGCTGAAGCGCGACGAACTGGCGGCGATCCGGCCAGCGATCGAAATCGAGCTGATGCGCCGCATCAAGCGCGCCTTCGACCCAGCCGATATCATGAACCCGGGAAAGGTTGTCAGCCTCGATCCGCGAGGTTAACGATCAGGGCATTTCCCCATGGTTGAGAGCGCGAGTTCAATGTCATCTCCTGCTACTCGGCCCAAGAGATCGCCGATGCCGGCCCCTCATCCGGCTGCCGCCACCTTCTCCCCGTAAACGGGGCGAAGGGGATATGCCGCAACCTCTCCGTCCCCCGCTCACCTCTCGCAGGGCACGTCCCCTCGCCCCGTTTTTACGGGGAGAGGGTTAGGGTGAGGGGCAGTCATTGACGCCAACCGGACAGCTGTAGCTCAAGCCTGGGACGACGAAGCGCGGGGGAAACCCGCTGCGTACTTTGCCGGGAATCGCCTTAGGCCTACTGCGTGCCGCCGTTGGTCAGGATCATCAGCGCCGGCGACTGCTGGGTGGCGTTCTGGACGTCGTACATCGCGGTGAACCGCCGCAGCAGCTTATCGACCTTCTTCGGATCCTGGAGATCCTCGAGCTTGACGAAGCGGTTGATGAGATCGGCCTGCTTGGCGACATCCATGCCGGAGATCTGCGACGGCAGGCTGTAGGCTGTGGTGATGACCTGATAAAGCGCCCTGTCGCCGAGGATCCCATAGATCGAGGTGATGCTCGAGGCCTTGCGGCTGAAATAGAGCGCCAGGCGGACGCCGTCGTTGCTTTCGCCCTCCTGGTTCTCCATCGTTTGCTGAACGTAGAGCTCCTGGGTGTGTTCCTCGGCCGCCTTGTTCTGGATGGTGCCGATCTTGGCACGGGTCAGGTTGCCGTCCTTGTCGAAATTGAAGGCGGCGACGATGTCCTTGAATCGCGCGTCGGCGGTGGCGTTGAGATAGCTCTTCTTGTCGTCGGGATCGGAGGTGAAGATCTTCTTCAGCGTTGCCTTGTCGTAATCCTCGGGGTCAAGGTTATTCGCCTTCAGCACCAGGTCGGTCAGCCGACTGTCGTCGAGGAAATCGTCGAGCGACTTTACCTTTGCCATGCCCTTGGCGAAATAATCGACTTCGGCCGTCGCGTCCTTCGCCGCCTTGTCCTTTACCGGACCGTCCTTCATCAGCATGGTGATATGCGATCTATAATCGGTGGCGTATTTGGCCATGGTCGCGTCTGGCAGCGCCTGGAAGGGTGATGCCGCCTTGCCGTCGGGGCCGAAGTTGAAGGCGCGCGCAAGGTTGGTGATGCGTTCATCCTTGAGCGAAGCGACATAGCCGTTCGGATCATAGGCATCGCTGGTCAGGATCTTGCGCATCATCGAACGCGATACGTCCTGGTCGGTCAGGCCGAAAGCCTGCAGCGCCACATGGAAGAGATCCGGTAGATTGTCGTTGCTCTTGCTGAAATCGGCCGCCGAATTGCTGCGCAGGAAATCATTGACGCTGTTGACGTCGGAGAAATTCAGCAGGCTACTGCTGTCGGCCATAAGCTTCTGGTAGTTGGATGCGACCTCGTCGATCGCCTCGTCGCGCTCGTCGTCATAGCGCGCCGCGTAATTGTCGTTGGTGGTCTGTGCCTGATCGGCAGTCTGGACCGAGCTGACGACAGGAAGCGATCCATCGGCGGCGAAGTTGAAGTCGGCATTGAGATCGGCGTGACCGGCTGCGGCAGCCGCCGTCGCATCGGTCAGGATGCTCTTCAGGTCGGCATCCGAGATATCGAACGGCAGATTGTAAGTGCTCTTCAGGAAATTGGTGATGGCGTCATCGGCGATGAGATCATCGACATTGGCGATCGCCCCCATCCGTGCGGAATAGTCGTTGGTCCGCGCTGTCGCACTAATTTTCGTATTGCTGATCTGGGCGGCCGTCTGCGCCTGCATACCATCTTCAAGCGTGCCGTCCGCCTTGAAGTTGAAGGCAGCAGCAACGTCGGCATAAGTGCCGGTGCCGCTCTGGTCGGTCAGGATATTCCTGAGATCGAGATCACTGACCGTCGACGGGATGCCGAAGGCGTTGCGGACGAAATTGTTCAGTTTCTGGTCCGCCAGCAACTGATCGACGTCCGAGATGCCGGCGATGGTCGCCTGATAGTAGACGGCCGCATCATTGGCCTTGCTGGTGGTGCTCGCGCTCTGCGAGGCACTTTGCGAGGCGTAAAGGGTGGCGACAGAACCATCCGTCTTGAAATTGAAAAGATCGTGGACGTCGCTATAGCCCTGGGCGCTGGCAGCCGTGGGATCGACCAGGAAGGTCCTCAAGGTCGCATCTGAGACGCTGTCTGCGATCTGCATGCTGTTTCTGATGTAGCTGACGGCAACGGCATCGGACATGATGTCATCGACATTGGTGACATTGCCGATCATGCCGTTGAAATGCGCGGCGTTCGCCGCCGACTTATCGGTGGTCGACTTTCGTTGCGCTTCCGTCTGAATTACCGAACCGTTGATCGAACCGTCCGCCTGGAAATTGAAGTCGGCATTGATGTCGGCATGGCCCTGAGCCGCGGCATAGGCCGGATCCGTCAGAATGCTCTTGAGGTCGGCATTGCTGAAATTCGTGCCGAGACCATAGGCATCCTTGATATAGCGCGCCAGCACGTCATCGGCGAGCAGGTCGTCGACATTGGTGATGCTGCTCGATTGCGAGGTCAAGGTATAATAACTGCCGGTGTTCGACGCAGCCGACTGCAGGTTGTTCGCCTGGGCGATAGACTGGGCGCGCGCCGTGCTCGACGTCGAACCGTCCGCCTTGAAATTGAAAGCATTGTAGACATTCGTAAAGCCCATCAGCTGGGCATAGCCGGGGTCGGTCAGCACGGTACGCAGCGCTGCGGCGGTAAAGTCGGCACCCATGCTGTAGGCTGTCTTGATATACGAGGTCAGCCGGTTGTCGGCGACCAGGTCATCGACATTGGTGATCGTGCCGATCTTGGCGGTGTAATAGGCCTTGTTGTATTCGGCCGCCGTCTTGCCGACGTAATAGACGTCGGAGCCGACCGAATTGTCGATGATGACCGATTGGGAATTCAGTGTGTAGGACTCGATGACCGAGGCCTTTTGCGCGGCGGTCTGGGCCGTGCCGGTGACGGTGCCGTCGGCGTTGAAGCTGAACTGGGCGACAAGCGCTTTATACTTGTCGCCGCCCTGCGTATTGACGACGCTCGTGGGGTCGCTGAGATCGCTGGTCAGCACCTGCCGCAGAAAATCCTTCGACGCATAGGTGGGATCGATCTTGAAGGTCTTCAGCACATAGGTGCGCAACCGGGTGTTGTTGACCAGATCGTCGACGCTCTGCACGCTATCGATATTGTTGCTGTAATAGGTGCTCTCGGCGTTCGCGGCCTTTTCGGCGTCGGCGAAGGATTGCTTGTAAAGGCCGATGAGCTCGTCCTCCTGCGCATCCGTCTGCACGTCCTTCTCCGGCGCGTTGAAATTGAAGGCGGCGGCGAATTCGCGGTAGCGCGTATCGGAGAGCTTGTTGGCGTAGCTGTCGGGATCGGTGAGATCGCTTTCCAGCACCTTCTTCATGAAGGCCTTGGCGTAGGTCATGTCCTCGAGGCCATAGGCCTTCATCGCATAGCTGTAGAGCTTGTAGTCGCCGAGGAAGTCGTCGACATTGGTGACCTTGTTGATATGGTCGGCGTAATATTGGGCATCCTTCTTGACCGTCGTCTGCGACGCGACCCTGTTGAGGCTCGACGTCATGTCCCGCGACAGGATCGTGTAAGCGAGGGAAGCCGTGATCATGGAAAGCGCCCTTTTCGGCAAAATCTCTAAAAGAACGACGAAATGCTGGTGAGCACATTTTGCCATGGAAAGCTTACCTGAGGCTTACCTCCGGATGCGTCATTCCAGGACACCACATCGTTCACCTTCCGGAAACCCTGCCGGATTCGGTTTTGATAACCATCAGAGGAGGCAAAGTTTTCTTAACCGCAATTTTTAAGCTGTACGGAACGGCGGCTGCCTATTGTCGGCCATAGAGGACGAAAAGTCCCAAGGAGAAGACCGGAAATCGGCTCTCAGGTAAGACAAGGGTAGAATGAAATGAACAATCCCGTTATGAAGCCCGCCTGGGCTGGCACGACGTTACGCCTCGATCCGTCCCGCTTTCCCCAGCAGGTCAGCTACGCCATCCACGATTGTTCGGATGACGTCAATATCACGATAGACGAACGCGGTGCGGTCCTGCGCAAGGTCCTCCCCTCCAGCGGCCTGCCGCTCTCGATTGCGCTGCCGAAGCGCGTTTTCAAGGGCGTCGCCGCCCGCGCCATCGACCATGGCGACGGCGATGTCACTGTCACTCTCGAACTCCATCACACCGATCCGGAGCTCTGCATTCCGCTGCTCGTCGCCCATGATCTCAGCGACATCGCCGCCGACTGGCGCAGTTGGTCCGAAGCCTTCCGCATTCCGATGCTGATGGTCGAGGCCGACGGCGTCGCCCGGCCGCTCGAAGATCACATCGGCGCCTTGCGCACCAGCGACCTCAAGCCGCGCCGCCGTCATTCCTACTTCGCCAACCGCCGCCCGCGCTTCCTCGTGCGCCGCACCACCGGCCGGCTGGGCGTCGCCATGAAGATTGAGGGCAAGGAAATTATCGCCCGGACTTAAGCGAGATCGCGAAAGTCCCAATGTGGCAATGCCATTGAAACCCGGCGCCCGCGCCGGGTTTATCGTTTCATCCACCGTCCCAATCAGGGAATGGCAAACAGCAGCGAGACGAAGAGGCCGAAGAAGATGATCAGGCCGACGCGGTTGTTCGATTTGAAGAGCGCCAGGCACTGGTCGGGATCGTTGATATCGAGCCGGACGATCTGCCAGGCGAACATGCCGGCGGCGCCGAGCAGGGCCAGGAAAGCGATGAGATTGGCGCCGGCGAGAGTGAAAGCGATAAACATCAGCAGCAGCGTCAGCCCATAAAGGCCGATCAGCCATAACCGTGTCCTGTCGCCGAACAGGCGCGCGGTGGAGCGGACGCCGATCAGCTCGTCATCCTCCTTGTCCTGATGCGCATAGATCGTGTCATAACCGATCGTCCAGGCGACGGAGGCGGCGTAGAGCAGGATAGCGGCGAAGGAGAGGCCGCCCATAATCCCGGCCCAGCCCATCAGCGCGCCCCAGGAGAAGGCAAGTCCGAGGTAGAATTGCGGCCAGTCGGTGAACCGTTTGGCAAAGGGATAGAACGCCACGATCCCGAGCGAGAGCACGCCGAGGAAGACGTTGAGCCAGTTGAACTGCAGCAACACGATGAGGCCGACCAGCGCCTGCAGGCCGATGAAGATTTTCGCGTGGGCGCGCGTGACGCGGCCGGAGGGCAGCGGACGCGACCGCGTGCGCGCCACTTCCATGTCGATCTCGTGGTCGACGAGATCATTATAGGTGCAGCCGGCGCCGCGCATGGCGACCGCGCCGATGAAATAAAGGAACAAATGAGACACCAGCAAGCTGCCGGAATAGATCCCCTCGCCGATCGCCGCATTGGAAGCAAGTGTCGCCGACCAGAAGCAGGGCCACATCAGGAGTTGCCAGCCGATCGGACGATCCCAGCGCGCCAGCTGCGCATAAGGCCACAGCCATCGCGGCAGGATCCGGTAGACCCAGTTATCGGAAGGTGCGTCGGAAACGCGATCGTTGAAGTCGCCGGTATCGTGCATGCCGCCATCTAGCGGCGAGCCGTCGATGGGGTCAAGAAGCGATCACTGCACTGCCACTCGCATAATTCCTTCAATCGGAATCGGCTGAAGGCGAATTGTAAGCAATTCAGAGCGTTGAAACGTCCTTTGCGCGTCTTGAAAAGACGCGCGGCGCTGTCGATCACTGCAGTGAGAAATTGAATTTGTAGGTCGCCGAGACGCCGATCAGCAGCTGGTTCTTCGAGCCGCGCTCGCGCACGAGGCTGCTGTCGGCGGCAGGGCCTGCCAGCCGCTTATATTCCAGGAAAGAACTTGCCGACAGGTTTTCCGTCGCCTTCCAGGTGAGCGCCGCGCCTGCGCCATAGGACTGGATGCCCGACGACGGCTTGTAGGGATCAAGGCCGCTTGCCGCCGCTTGCTTGGCGTTGACGCCGTAATA
The DNA here is from genome assembly GCF_032464655.1 of Rhizobium sp. 25PS6. Lineage (NCBI taxonomy): Bacteria > Pseudomonadati > Pseudomonadota > Alphaproteobacteria > Hyphomicrobiales > Rhizobiaceae > Rhizobium > Rhizobium sp. 25PS6. The sequence continues at coordinate 146,286 of NZ_JAWDIV010000016.1, read as the reverse complement.
GGCATCGTAATAGCCGCTGGTAGCGAAGGTCGCGCGCGGACCGCCAGATAGTTGCAGGTCGGGGGCGATATCGGTGAAGGCATCGACCGCGAGATCGGCGACGATGCCGTCATGGGCGCGGATGCCCTGGCGGACTTCGGCGCGGGCGCGAAGGAAGTCGGTCGGGTAAACCTCGACGAAACCGCCGGCTTCCGCCCCCCATTTGACCTTCTTCAAACCCTTCAGCTCGTTGCCGTCGCCATCATCGCGCGACGGCACGAACCTGCCGACGATGCCGGCGCGCACCGCGCCCTTGTCGATAAGGGCGAAGGAAGGATTGTCGTTGCGCGAGGAAAAACGCGCGCCGGCGCCTTGGCGGCCGACCGAGATCAGCGGGCTGAACTTGAATTCATTGTGCGACGAGCCCTCGAATTTCGGGGCGGAGAAGCCGGCGACGCCGACGCTCAGATACCAGTCGCCGGACCAGAAGTGCTGGCCGCTTTCCTGGGCGGCCACTGAGCCAGCAGATAAAAGGGCAATAGCCAAAGAGATCGATACGACTGATCGATGAGACACGTCCACACTCCAGAAAACGCAAAAACAAAGCCGCGGAGGGCGGCGCTCGCTACATCTATCCCGATGTCGTTACCCCAATGTTAACCACGGCGGCGAGATTGAGCAGGCAGACGACTGCGTCTGGTTTTTACCGCTGGTTCCAGCGGCGGATGACCGGCTCGGTCAGATCGTGCTCGTAGCCGAGCACGCTGATGCTGGCCGTATCGAGTACGAAACGGGAGCCGTCTTCCGGCGGCAGGCCGAGCCAGCGGGCGGCGAGGACGCGCAGGAAATGCGAGCTCGAAAAGACCAGGATGGTGCCGGCCGTTTGACGAAGTCCGCTAATCACGGCGTCGGCGCGATCGCCGACATCGGCGGCGAATTCGCCCTTCGGGCAGCCGTCGCGAAAGAGCTGCCAGCCGGGGCGGTTGGCAAGGATCGCCTTGGTGGTGATGCCTTCATAAGAGCCGTAGTCCCATTCGGCGAGATCGTCCTTGATCACCGCGCCCGATCCGAACCCGGCGAGCGCGCAGGTCTTGCGGGCCCGCTCGGACGGGCTCGACCAGACGGCGGAGAAGCTAAGGCCCGCCAGCCGGTCGGCGAGTTTGCGGGCGGCGGCCTCGCCGTTCGCCGTCAAGGGAATATCGCTGCGTCCGGTATGCCGCCCCGACAGGCTCCATTCGGTTTCACCGTGGCGGACCAGGTAGATCTCGGGAAACGCACTGCTCATCGGCACAACCTTTCATGAGAATTGGCTCCTCGGCAAAATCGCCAGCGGAAGCGGCATTTCCGGGGGATCAGAATGTCACCTTTTCGAGCGGGGCGCGCCTCGCCTCGAATTCCTTCAACTTCGCTTCATTCCGCGCAATGTAACTGCGATTGTCGGGAACGGCGAACTGGTTCTTGGCGATCTGGATCTGCAGGATGAAAAGCTCGTCCCAGCGGAAGCCCATTTCGGAACCCGCCAGATAGAATTCCCACATGCGGAAGAACTGCTCATCGTAAAGTGCTACCGCTTCGGCCTTGCGCGCCACGAAACGCTCGCGCCAATGACGCAGCGTATAGGCATAATGCAGCGGCAGGATTTCGATATCCTTGACCAGCAGCCCGGCCTTTTCAAGCGGCGGCACGACCTCGCCGACGGAAGGGATGTAGCCGCCCGGGAAAATGTATTTCTCGATGAAGGCATTGGTGCCGAAGCTCGGCTTGGGGCGGCCGATCGAATGCAGCACCATGACGCCGTTGTCGTCGAGCAGATCCGATACCTTGCGGAAGAAATTGCCGTAGTGGCCGATGCCGACATGTTCGAACATGCCGACCGAGACGATACGGTCGAACTTCCTGCCCGTCATGGTGCGGTAGTCCTGCAGTTCGAAACGCACCCGATCGGCAAGGCCGCGCTTTTCGGCGCGCTTACGCGAGACCTTGAGCTGTTCCTCGCTCAGCGTGATGCCGGTGAACTCGGCACCTTCCGTCGCCTCCGTCAGGTACATGCCCATGCCGCCCCAGCCGGAGCCGATCTCCAGGATGCGCTGGTTCGGCTCGAGCAGAAGCTTGGCGGCGATATGGCGCTTCTTGGCGAGCTGCGCCTCGTCGAGACCAATGCCCGGCGGCTCGAAATAGGCGCAGGAATATTGCCAGTCCTCGTCGAGGAAAAGATCGAAGAGCTTGGCCGACAGGTCGTAATGATGGGCGACATTGTGCTTGTTGCGATTGACCGGCACGCGGCTCTTCAGCTGCTGCCGGGCAATGCGGCCGAGGAGCAGTGCCGCCATCTTGAAATCGAAGATCTCGTTGGTGGTGTTCTGCTTCACCAGCGACAGGAAATCATAGATGTTGCCCTGTTCGAGAATGAACCGGCCTTGCATGTACATTTCGCCGAGCTTCATGGTCGGGTCGCGCCGGATGGCGTCCTCGGCCTCCTGATCGGCAAGGCGGGCGACAACGGTTTCACCGGTGCCGTCGCCGATAATATGGGTTTCGCCATTGGCAAGGGTAAGTTTCAACGAACCCTTGCGGACGATTTGCTGGACGATCGATAAGAATGCCGACGCCATGGACGCCTCGCAAATGTGACAGGATGGTCACATCAACTTAATCGCTCTCTTTCGCCTTACAAGCGCCGGATTTAGCACTCCGCTCAGAACGCTGCCAAACTGTTGCATTTTTGCCGAAATTCCGGCTAAACCCTTATTTTCGCTTCATGGCTTCGGCAAGTGCTGCACCGAATGCACCCTGGCTTTCGGCTTTCTGCGCCGCCGGCCGGCGCTCGTTCTGCGGCCGGGAACCCTGACTTCCGCGAGAATCACCACGCGGCGGCGGCGCTGAAGAGCCGTCATCACGTTTCATCGAGAGAGCGATGCGCTTGCGCTTGGCATCGACTTCAACAACACGCACCTTGACGACATCGCCGGCCTTGACGACCTCGTGAGGGTCCTTGACGAAACGATCGGCAAGCTGGGACACGTGCACCAGACCATCCTGGTGCACGCCGATATCGACGAAGGCGCCGAAGGCGGCGACGTTGGTCACCGTGCCTTCGAGCACCATGCCGGGCTTCAGGTCGGAAATTTCGTTGACTCCCTCGGCAAAGGTCGCGGTCTTGAAGCTCGGACGCGGGTCGCGGCCGGGCTTTTCCAGCTCTGCGATAATGTCCCTGACCGTCGGCAGACCGAATTTCTCGTCGATAAACTGGCGCGGATCGACCGATTTCAACACGGCGCTATCGCCCATCAGCGCGCGCAGATCACGGCCGCAGGCGGCAACGATCTTCTTGGCGACGCCATAGGCCTCCGGGTGGACCGAGGAGGAGTCGAGCGGCTCCTTGCCGTTGGGGATGCGCAGGAAGCCGGCGCATTGCTCGAAGGTGCGGCCGCCGAGGCGTGCGACCTTCAGCAGATCCTTTCGCGTCTCGAAACGGCCCTCGCTGTCGCGATGGCGGACGATGGCATCGGCGATCGACGGGCCGAGGCCGGAGACGCGCGAGAGCAGCGGCGCTGACGCCGTGTTGAGATCGACACCGACGGCATTCACCGCATCTTCCACCACGGCATCGAGCGAACGCGACAGCTTCTGCTGGTCGACGTCATGCTGATACTGGCCGACGCCGATCGACTTCGGCTCGATCTTGACCAGTTCGGCCAGCGGGTCCTGCAGGCGCCGCGCGATGGAGACGGCGCCGCGCAGCGACACGTCGAGATCGGGAAACTCAGCCGCTGCCGTCGCCGAGGCGGAATAGACCGAGGCGCCGGCTTCCGAGACGATGACCTTGGTCGGCTTCGGCGCCGGCAACTCGGCCAGCATGTCGGCCACCAGCTTTTCGGTTTCGCGGCTGCCGGTGCCGTTGCCGATCGAGATCAGCTCGACATTATGCTTGCGGATCAGCGATGCGAGTTCGACCTGGGCGCCACGCACGTCGTTCCTCGGCTGGAAGGGATAGACGGTCGATGTCGCCACCACCTTGCCGGTGCCGTCGACGACGGCGACCTTGACGCCGGTGCGGATGCCGGGATCGAGACCCATCGTCGCGCGCGAGCCGGCGGGCGCTGCCAAAAGCAGGTCCTTGAGATTGCGGGCGAAGACATGGATCGCCTCCTCTTCGGCCCTTTCGCGCAGTTCCCGCATCAGGTCGAGCGAGAGCGACATGGAAAGCTTGACGCGCCAGGTCCAGCTTGCGACCTCCATCAGCCAGCGGTCGCCGGGACGGCTCGTACCGATCTCGTAGGCCGCCACGATCATGCGTTCGACCGGCTTGTTCGGAGAAGTCGTCTCGGCGTCGGCCTCGATCGTCAGCGTCAGCACCTCCTCGTTCCAGCCGCGCAGCATGGCGAGCGCGCGGTGGCCGGGGGCGGTCGCCCAGCGTTCGGAATGGTCGAAATAGTCGGAAAACTTCTCGCCCGTCGCCTGCTTGCCGTCGACGACTTTCGCCTTCAGCAGCGAGGCCTGGCGCATATGGGCGCGCAGCTTGCCGAGCAGGTCGGCATTTTCGGCAATGCCTTCGGCGATGATGTCGCGCGCGCCTTCCAGCGCCGTCTTCACATCGGGCACATCAGCTGTGATGAAGCCTTCGGCCAACGCCGCCGGTTCCCTGGCGCGGTCGGCAAGGATCGTCTCGGCGAGCGGGCCGAGGCCGCGTTCGCGGGCGATTTCGGCCCGCGTGCGGCGCTTCGGCTTGTAGGGCAGGTAGAGATCTTCCAGCTCGGCCTTGGTTTCGGCGCCTGCGACCTTCACCATCAGCTCGTCGGTCATCTTGCCCTGGCCGGTAATCGATTCGACGATCGCGTCGCGCCGGGCTTCGAGTTCGCGCAGATACACCAGCCGCTCGGCGAGATTGCGCAGCTGCGTATCATCCAGCCCACCCGTCACTTCCTTGCGGTAACGGGCGATGAAGGGCACGGTTGCGCCCTCGTCGAGCAGCTCGATGGCGGCTTTGGCCTGTTCGGGCCGGGCGTTGATTTCGGCGGAGATGCGGACTGCGAGAAAACGGAGGTCTGCGGCCATGAGATTTCCTGTTTCGTCAGAGGTGGCGGGACCATAGCGGCGAAAAGCGGCAAGGCAATGTTGGAGTTTACGGCCGAACGCCGATCCACAGGATAAGCAGGCCGGAAAGACGGCGATTTTGCGGTTGTGCAGATGCGCCATTCTTTGCTAGCAGAAGCAACGTTTTGACCCGGCGCCTATGCCATCCCTCCCCTGTCGCGGGAGGCAAGGAAATTCGACATGCCAAACCTTCTTCTCGAACTCCGCTCCGAAGAGATTCCGGCCCGCATGCAGCGCAAGGCTGCCGGCGACCTGAAGAAGCTCGTCACCGATGCGCTTGTCGAAGCGGGTCTGTCCTACGAGGGCGCACGCGAATACTGGACGCCGCGGCGGCTTGCGCTCGACATCCATGGCCTGACGGCACGCTCCGCCGATGTGCGCGAGGAACGCAAGGGACCGCGCACCGACGCCAACGAGAAGGCGATTGAAGGCTTTTTGCGCGGCGCCGGGCTTTCCTCGGTTTCCGAGGCGCAGGTGGTGAGCGATCCGAAGAAGGGCGATTTCTACGTCGCGGTCATCTCCAAGCCCGGCCGCGCGACGGAAGAGATTGTCAGCGATATTATGCCCGGCATCATCCGCGATTTTCCCTGGCCGAAATCGATGCGCTGGGGCAAGGCCTCGTCGAAGCCCGGCGCCCTGCGCTGGGTGCGGCCGCTGCAGTCGATCGTCTGTACCTTCGGCCCGGAGCATGAAGAGACTACCGTCATCCCCTTCGAGATCGACGGCATCACCGCTTCCAACATCACCTACGGCCATCGCTTCCATGCGCCCGAGGCGATCACCGTGCGGCGCTTCGACGATTATGCGGCGAACCTGGAAAAGGCGAAGGTCATCCTCGACGCCGAGCGACGCAAGGACATCATCCTGCACGATGCCCGCGACATCGCCTTTGCCAACGGGCTGGAGCTGGTGGAAGACGAAGGTCTGCTGGAAGAAGTCTCCGGCCTCGTCGAATTGCCGCAGGTGCTGATGGGCAGTTTCGAGGAGGATTATCTCTCGATCCCCTCCGAAATCATCCGGCTGACGATCAAGACCAACCAGAAATGTTTCGTGACGCGCGCGAGCGGCAGCGAGACGCTGTCGAACAAGTTCATCCTCGTCTCCAACATCCAGGCAAGCGACGGCGGCAAGGAAATCGTCCACGGCAACGGCAAGGTGGTGCGGGCAAGGCTTTCCGATGCGCTGCATTTCTGGAAGCGCGACCAGGGCAATCTGCCGGATCTCGATACGCTCACGGCTTCGGCGGCAAAGTTCGGCCTCGACATCAACAAGCCGCTCGACCAGCGCATGGCCAAGCTCGATGCGCTCAATGTGACCTTCCATGCCAAGCTCGGCACGCAGGGCGCACGCGTCGCCCGCATCCGCACGCTGGCCAAGGAATTGGCTGATATCACCGGCGCCGACGCGGCTCTCATCGATCGCGCCGCCGTGCTCGCCAAGGCCGATCTGCGCACCGAAGCCGTCGGCGAATTCCCGGAGCTGCAGGGCTTGATGGGCCGCAAATATGCAGTGCTGCAGGGCGAGAATGCCTCCGTTGCCGCAGCGATCGAGGACCACTACAAGCCCCAGGGTCCGTCGGACCGCGTGCCGGAGGACAGAGTGGCGATCACCATCGCCCTTGCCGACAAGCTCGATACGCTGATCGGCTTCTGGGGGATCGACGAAAAGCCGACCGGGTCGAAGGATCCGTTTGCGCTGCGCCGCGCTGCACTCGGTGTCGTCAGGATCCTGCTCGAGCGAAGGATCCGCCTGCCGCTGATGGCAACGACCAGGGATGGCGACCTGCTCTCCTTCTTCCACGACCGTCTCAAGGTCTATCTGCGCGACCAGGGCGCCCGCCACGATCTGATCGACGCCGTGCTGACGCCTGATGCCGACGACCTGTTGATAGTGGCGCGCCGCGTCGAAGCGCTGACGGCCTTCATCACCTCGGAAGACGGCAAGAACCTGCTTGCCGGCACCAAACGCGCGACGCAGCTGCTCGCCGCCGAGGAAAAGAAGGGCACCGTGATCGCCGACGGCGTTTCGCCAGCGCTTCTGAAGCTCGATGCCGAGAAGGAGCTCTTCACCGCAATCTCCAGCGCCTCGAAGGATGCCTCGGACGCCGTTGCCGGTGAGGATTTCCGCTCGGCGATGGAAGCGCTCTCCAAGCTGCGCGGCTCGGTCGACCGCTTCTTCGAAGAGGTACTCGTCAACGACGAGGACGCCGCCATCCGCGCCAACCGCCTCGCCCTGCTGCGGCTGATCCGCGAAGCGACGGGAACGGTTGCGGATTTCTCGAAGATTTCGGGGTGATGTTCGTCCGCCATCGGCGGTCTGGCATTGCCGCCGCCGTGGCGTTATTCATGCAGACATGCAGAGCAAGATTCTCGTCAGCGCCTGTCTCATGGGCCACGCCGTTCGGTATGACGGGCGGGCGAAGCCGTTGCTTCACCCGGCGATCGAGCGTTGGCGGGCCGAGGGCCGGCTGGTGACGATCTGTCCCGAGATGTCGGCAGGCATGACGGTGCCGCGGCCGCCCGCGGAGATCGCAGAGGCGGCAACCGGCGAAGAGGTGCTGGCCGGCAAGGCGCGGGTTGTCGAGCTGACGGGCGCCGATGTGACAGAAGAATTCCTGCAGGCTGCCAAGAATGCCGTGACGCTCGCACTGCAAGCCGGCTGCCATTATGCGCTGCTCATCGACGGCAGCCCGTCCTGCGGGTCCGGTTTCATTTATGACGGCACGTTTTCCGGCCGTAAGCAGACCGGCAACGGCGTGACGGCGGCGGCGCTGAAGGCAGCCGGCGTCGAAGTGTTTTCCGATCACGAAATCGAGCAATTGATCGACCGTATCGCGGAATAGGGGTCCAAATTGCACGGCCGCCGGAGAACCGACGGCCGCTAAGAATTTGGTGATAAAAAACGCTTTTGTCCCGCGCCGTTTATGCGGCGCGGCGACCCCGATGCATGGCCGGGGCAGCGCTTTCGCCACTGACGCGGAAGCCGCGGATAAGGTCGATCAGCTCGTCGGTATCGGTGGCGAGCGTCTCTGCCGATGCCGTGGTCTCTTCGGCCATGGCGGCATTCTGCTGGGTGGCGGCATCGAGCTGGTTCATCGACGAGGAGATCGAGCGCAGCGTCGTATCCTGTTCGGAGGCGCTGTGGGCAATCTTGGCGACGATCTCGTTGGCGGCCTTGATCTGGTCGGAGATCCGCTTCAGCGCCTCGCCTGCCTCGCCGACCAGACGGACGCCGTGGTCGACCTGGCTGGAGGAGCGGGCGATCTGATCCTTGATCTCCTTGGCCGCAGCGGCGGAGCGCTGGGCAAGCTCACGGACTTCCTGGGCGACAACCGCAAAACCCTTGCCGCTTTCACCGGCGCGCGCTGCCTCGACGCCGGCATTCAGCGCCAGCAGATTGGTCTGGAAGGCGATCTCGTCGATGACGCCGATGATCTTGGTGATCTCCGACGACGACTTCTCGATGCCGCTCATCGCCTCGATCGCCTGGGTGACGATCGCATCGCTGTGGGTCGCCTCGGTGCTGACCGAGTGAACACGCTTGCTGGCTTCATGGGCGCCATCGGCGGTCTGGCGGACGGCGACGGTGAGTTCGTCGAGTGCGGCTGAGGTTTCTTCCAGGCTGGCGGCCTGGCGCTCGGTGCGCTGCGACAGTTCGTTCGAAGCGCGGCGGATCTCTTCCTTGCTGGTGCCGATATCGGTGCCCTTGGCGCTGACCTTGGCCATGGCGGCTTCGAGATGCGACAGCGCATCGTTGAAGTTATCGCGAAGGGCGGCGTATTTCTGGCCGAGATCGGCGCAGCGGACGGTGAGATCGCCGCGGGCGATCATCTCCAGCGCCTGGCCGATCGTCGTCACCACCCGCGCCTGCAGCGTTGCTTCGTCCTGCTGCTGGCGCAGATTGTTTTCGCGCTCGCTTTCCAGCGCCAGCTGTTGGGCCGCCTCGCGATCGGACATCGCATGGCGTTCCCTGATCTTTTCCTGCAGCGACTGCGTCGCCTTGGCCATCATGCCCACTTCATTGTTCATGCCGATATGCGGGATGGCGATCGAAACATCCTCTTCGGCGACAGCCTTCAGAGCGGCATGGACGTTGTTGAGAGGTCCCGATATGCCGCGGATGACGAAGTAGGCGGCGGCCATGGCAAGGAAGAACAGGACGATGCTGCCGGACAGTGCAGTCAGGATCGTGCTGTTTATCTGCGCATCGAGATCGTCCATATAGACGCCGGTGACGACGACGACCTTCCAGGGTTCGAAGGCCTGCCCATAGGCCGTCTTGCGGTAATCGCCGGCCGGCTGGCCCGGCTTGCTGGTGGAATAATATTCAACGAGACCACCGCCCTGCTGCCCGAGCTTAACCAGCTCTTCGCGATAGAGCTTGCCCTTGCTGTCCGGCTGAGCCTTCAGGTTCTGCCCGACTTTCGCAGCATCGTAGTGGAACATCATCTGGACGTCGTAGCTATAGCCGAAGAAATAGCCGTCCGGATCGTATTTCATCCCGTTGACGGTGGTGTAGGCCTGCTTCTGGGCATCCTCCAGCGTCATTTCGCCTGATGTGACCTTGGCCTGGTAAAGTTTGAGAACGGAGACCGCCGACTGCACCTCGGCGCGCAGCATGTCGTAACGCTCCTTGTAGATCGCATCGACCGAGGAGCGGATCTGCAGGGAGGTGGCGATCGCAAAGGCGATCATCAGGCCGACGACCAGCAATATGAGCTGCTTCGATATCTTCAAATTTTTCATGACGCCTCGCAACGGGAATGGATGGCTGCATTCCGGTGCGGTTTTCTACCGCCTGTGCGAGCGCGCCAAAAAGAGGACGCGTCTACCGCTGCTAAAACAAACATGCTGCGACCGGGTAAGGAACAATTGATGCTCACCCTATAAAAAAGCTTTAACTTTATTGTTCGCGGCGCGAGTTTTCCTAAAAATCGAGGGGTAATTTACAAAGCAAAACCGCCGGATCTCAGCATATCAAAACAAGAATGCACCCTCGCTGCTCATCGAGGGTGCATTCGGTCCACCGGTGGTGGAACCCCAATCGATCGAAACCTTGATCAGGCAGGGGCAGGGAATTTTGGTTTTAAAGCGCCGCGTACTTTTGCGCGACATGCTTTAGAAACGCAGCTTGAATTCGGAAACGTTAAGGGCTGCCGGTAGTTCCGCCATGCCGGCGGCAACGGGCTTGGCGTCGCCGCCGATGACAGCCGCCGTCGTCGCATTCATGTCGATTCCGTCTGCAGGCGGGGCGGAAGGCGCCGCGGCAAGCATCGCTTCCGGGGTCGCCTTGCTGACGAAGACGACGGGCGAGCCGCCCATCCAGCCTTCGGTGCGATAGATCTTCTTTTCGCCGCCGACATCGCGGATTTCACTCGCCTGGAGGACGCCGGGCTTCAACTCCGGCACCGTATAGTCCTTCTTGGTGAGCTCCGCTTGGAGCGGCGGGCAATGGGCGCAGCTTTCGGTGACGATGCTGCCTTCAGCGGACGGCGCAGTCTTGCCGACCACCTCTATCGAGGACGCCATTGCTGAGCCTGCCATCAGCAGGACTGCCGCACCGAGGAAAATCTGACGCATCAAAGTTACTCCGTCTCATCTTGGGAGCAAATTAGCGCAGCTTTGTTTCCATCCCGTCAGGGGAAAGGGTAAAAATTTAAAGAACGAGCCGGTTTATGCTCATTCCGAGCCGGTTTCGCGGTCGATCGCCCGCCAGCCGATGTCGCGCCGGCAGAAGCCGTTTTCCCATCTCACCCTATCGAGCAGCGTATAGGCGCGGTCCTTGGCCTCGGCGACCGTGCCGCCTGACGCGGTAACATTCAGCACACGGCCGCCGGTCGCAACCAATGCCCCGTCCTTCAGAGCCGTACCGGCATGAAACACCTTCTCACCCTCGCCTGCGTCGGGCAGGGAGAGGATCGGTGTATTCTTCTCGTAGGCGCCGGGATAACCCTTCGAGGCCATGACCACCGTCAGTGCCGGATCGTCGCTCCATTCGGCCTTGACCTGATCGAGCGTGCCGTTGGCGGTGGCGAGCAGCAGCGGCAGGAGATCGCTCTTCAACCGCATCATCAGCACCTGGCATTCGGGATCGCCGAAGCGGACATTGTATTCGATCAGCTCCGGCCCCTTCCTGGTGATCATCAGCCCGGCGAAAAAGACACCGGAGAAGGGATGGCCGCTCTCGGCCATGCCGCGCATCGTCGGTTCGATGATCTCTTTCATGGTGCGCTCGACCATTTCGGCGGTCATCACAGGCGCCGGCGAATAGGCGCCCATGCCGCCGGTATTGACGCCGGTATCACCCTCGCCCACCCGCTTGTGATCCTGCGCGGTTGCGAGCGGCAGCGCATGTTTGCCATCGCAGAGACAGAAGAAGCTCGCCTCCTCGCCATCGAGATAGGCTTCGACGACGACTTCAGCGCCGGCAGCGCCAAAGGCGCCTTGGAAGCAGTCGTCGACGGCGGCCAAAGCTTCATCGAGCGTCATCGCAACCGTCACGCCCTTGCCGGCGGCAAGACCGTCGGCCTTGACGACGATCGGCACGCCCTCGGCGCGGATATAGGCTTTCGCCTTCGGTCCATTGTTGAAGCGCTGGTAGGCGCCTGTCGGAATATCGTAGCGGGCGCAGATATCCTTGGTGAAGCCCTTGGAACCCTCGAGCTGGGCGGCGGCAGCGGAAGGACCGAAAACCGCCAGGCCATCGGCGCGCAGCCGGTCGGCGAGGCCGGCAACCAGCGGCGCCTCCGGGCCGACGACGACGAAATCGATCGCCTTGTCCTTGCAGAAGGCCGCGACCGCTTCCTGATCCTCGATATTCAAGGGCACGAGGATGGCATGTTCGGCAATGCCGGGATTGCCGGGCGCGGCATAGAATTCGCTCATCAACGGCGATTGCGCCAGCTTCCAGGCGAGCGCATGCTCGCGTCCGCCCGATCCGATCAACAGAACCTTCATGCGCCACCCTTTCCTTTTCTGTCTGGCGGTTAAGGGCCGGGGGCCGAAAGGTCAAGCGGGAAAGCTTACCAGCCCCCGCCTCCCCCACCTCCGCCACCGCCGCCGGACGAGCCGCCGCCGGAAAAACCGGAGGATGAGCTCGACGGCGGCGGCGAAGGTATCGTCGACGCGATGGTCGAGGCCATCGAAGAGGAAAAGCCGCCTATGCGATCGGAGAAGCTGCCACTGTTGAAGTTGCCGGAATACCAGGCGGGCGCATAGGCGGCAGCCGCGCCGGCAGCAGCTGCCGCAAGCCAGGTTTCGAAGGTGCGCGACCAGGGCTTTTCGACGCCGAGCGCCACCGCATAGGGCAACAGCGTCTCGAAATGCCGCGGCGACATATCAGGGGCGCCAGCCGTGTTCATCCGGTCTTTCTCGGCAAGCGTCAGATACTGGCGCAGGCCGTCTATGCCGTCCATCATCTTGGCGCCGAGCGGGGTCGGCGCACCCATGATGAAGACATAGAGGACGTTGAGCAACACGATGCCGCCGATGGCAAAGAGCATCGGCGTTTCGTGCAGTTCCACCAGCGACGAGGCAAACGTCAGGACCACGATCGCAAGCATGCTGACGCCGACGAAAACGCCGATCGCGGTGGCCACAAGGGCGACGATCTTGCCGAACAGCGATCTGCCGCGATGAAGCGACCGGACGAAGCCGGCGATGAAAACGGCAATGAAGACCGAGATGGCAATCGGGATCAGCAACAGCGCGATCGTGTCGGGCTCCAACGATCCGAAGACGAACAACGCCACCAGGGCCGCGGCGCTGAGCGCGATGCCGCCTGCGGTATAGGCCAGGTTGGAATTGTAATATTTGCCGCGATGCTCCTTCTCGATCGCCGAGCGGAAGGCCTGGCCGACGGATTTCACCCGCTCGCCATTGGCCTTGTCGATCGTCAGGGACGAGCCGGCACCGCCGGCAACCTTCAGCAGTTCGATTTCGCCGGCCTGGAATTTCTCCTTGCCGAGCGGTTTGCCGGTGCCTTGGATAACGATCGAATTCTTCAGGTCTTCGAGCTTGACGTAACCGCGGACGGCAAGGTTGAGGGCGGTGGCGGACAGCGCCGTCCAGCCCTGACCGGAGAAGCCCTTATTGTCGATGTAGTTGACCAGCGCCGGCGAGATACCATCAGGCGCGTCCCAGCGCGGCACGACGACGCCACGGGCGGGATCACGGCCGACCTTCAGCCAGGAGCGGGTGTAGTAAGCGAAAACGAGGATCAGGCCGCCGAAGCCGATGAAATAATTGCGGTTGTCCTTCAGCCACCATGTGCTTTCCATATCCGCGCTCGGCGGATCGATCGAACCCTTCGGCATGCGGATCGCAAAGGTCAGGCCTTCGTGGGCATCAAGCGGCGCGATGGTGGAAAAGACCAGGCCGGCGCCGGTTTCGCTGACGCGGGCATTCTTTCCCGTCGCGCCCTCAGGGCCGGTGAAGAAGGTCGTCTCCGTCGCACCGACGCCGGGCGGCAGCTTCACCGTCGCCGTGATCGACCGGATCGGGAAGATCCAGCCATTGCCGGTGACATTCCAATAGAGTTCGTCGCGATCGTCGAAATAGCGGATCTGGCGATTGGTCCTGTAAGTGAAGACATATCGATGACGGCCCGGCGTCACCGTCACATCGGCAGAACCGGCATAGATGCGGATGCCGCGTGATATCGATTCGGTGTGCCAGGGTTCTTCCTCGCCATCGCGCTTGACCGAGACCATATCGAAATCGACGCTGCGGCGACGGCCGTCGGCGTCGGTGAAATAGAGCGGGAAGTCACGGAAGATGCCGTGGTTGATCTGGTCGCCCTCGGCATTGACGGTGATCGTCTCCGTCACCGACATCGCGCCGCTCTTGTCGAGCGCGATATCGGAGGCGAAACTGTCGATCACCTCGGCGGCAAACGCCACTGGGGCGGTCAGCATCAACAGCAGCGCCAAGCAAAGACCGAAAAACCGACGCCCCATCCCTGTCTCCCCGCCGGCAGCCTCGGCTGCCTGTTTCGTCAATCTTTGTCCTGATAGGTCACGCCGAGTGCGGCCAGCGTCCGCCAGTAGGCGGGGAAGGTCTTGCCGACGCAATCGGGATCGAGAATGGTGATGCCGTCGATCTTCAGCCCGGCGAGAGCGAAACTCATGGCGATGCGATGGTCGGCGAAGCTATCGATCTCCGCCGGCAGATGCCTGCCCGCAAGTGCGGGATCGGACTCGACGATCAAATCATCGCCCTCTTCGCGGGCAAGACCTGACACAATGCGGTTGAGGCCGGTCGAGAGCGCTCGGATGCGGTCGCATTCCTTGACGCGCAGGTTGGCGATGCCGACGAAGCGAACCGGCGTCTCGTTGAAGGCGGCAAGCACGGCAAGGGTCGGAACGGCATCCTGCATCTGCGAGCCGTCGATCTCCGCCGGCAGATGCGGGAATTTGGCGATGATGTCATAGGCGCGCGCATCGGGCTGCGAGAAGGTATCGGAGGGAACACCGAGATCGATCGCGCCGCCTGTGAGGACTTCGGCGGCCCAGAGATAGGTCGCGGCCGAGGCATCCGGCTCGACGATAAAGTCGGCAGCGCGGTAGCCGGTCGGCTCGACGCGCCAGGTGACCGGGCTGGTCTTCTCGACCTTGGCGCCGAAGGCCTTCATCGCCGCCGTGGTCAGATCGATATAGCCGAGCGCGCCGATATCCTCGCCGACGAGTTCGATATCAACCGGCCGGTCGCCGCCGGCCGCCATCATCAGCAGCGCCGAGACATACTGGCTGGACAGGCCGCCATCGATGCGGATGCGGTCGGCCTGGAAGCGGCCGGTGCCCTTGACGGTGACCGGCGGGCAGCCGGTTTCGGCGGTGACGTCGATGCCGAGCGCGCGCATCGCCTCGACCAGCGGGCCGATCGGACGCTTGCGCATATGCTCGTCGCCATCGACGATGACGGTGCCGTCGACCAAAGCCGCAGCCGCTGTCAGGAAGCGTGTCGCCGTGCCGGCATTGCCGAGGAAGAGCGGCGTTTTCGGCGGCAGCAGCCTGCCGCTGCCGGTGACGACGAAGGTCGTGTCGTCGGGCTCGTCGATCGCAACACCCATGGCGCGCAGCGCTTCGGCCATATAACGCGTATCGTCGCTCTTCAGCGCCCCGGTCAGCCGGCTCGTGCCCTTCGCAAGGCCGGCGAGCAAAAGCGCGCGATTGGTGATCGACTTGGAGCCCGGCGGCATGGCGCGGCCCGAAAGCGGCCTGCCCGGCGGGGTGATCGTCAGTTTGGCTGTGCATGTCATGCTGTTCGTCCGTCCGTGGGGCGAGCCTTATCGGCCGCAGTCTGCCCCTGCTCTTAATCGCTTTTTCGCAAAGGCAAAATGCCGGATCGTCAGAATTTCACGGTGGGGACGGCGCGATCGGCCTCGTTGGTGATTTCGAAATATTCCCGCTTGGCAAAACCGAACTGACCGGCAACGAGATTGGACGGGAAGCTTTCGACCTTGACGTTCAGGTCGCGGGCAGCACCGTTGTAATAACGCCGTGCCATCTGCAGCTCGCCTTCCATGGTTTCCAGCGAGGCCTGCAGCTCGGCAAAGTTCTCGTTGGCCTTGAGATCGGGATAGGCTTCGGCAAGCGCGATGACGCGGCCAAGCGCCTGGCCGAGCAGCCCTTCCGCCTGTGCCCTGCCCGCAACATCGCCTGATGGCACGGCCTGCGCCTTGTTGCGGAGCTCAACCACCTCCTCGAGCGTCGACTTTTCATGGGCGGCATAGCCCTTGACCGTCTCGATCAGGTTCGGGATCAGATCGGCGCGGCGCTTCAACTGCACATCGATGCCCGACCAGGCCTCTTCCGCCATCTGCCGCGCGCGAACCAGGCCGTTGTAGATGAAGACGAGATAAAGCGCGACCAGAACGATGACGCCAAGCGCAATATACATCGCGAACCCCCCGCAGCGAAGTAAAGTTGAGGCGGAGACTAAGCGGTTTTGCCGGCTGCCGTCAAACGCCGATATCCGTGAGGATTCGGGGTGCCCGACCAGCCGTTTATATGGACGATACGGCTGGCGAGCTGTTGCGTTATGCCGCTTCTTTGCCCAGGTTGACGCCGCCGGCGTCGGTCAGCAGGAAGGCTTCGCCACAGGCCTTGGCGAGGGTGCGCACGCGCAGGATGTAGCTCTGGCGCTCGGTGACCGAGATGACGCCGCGGGCGTCCAGCAGGTTGAAGACGTGGCTGGCCTTGATGCACTGGTCATAGGCCGGGAAGACGCATTTGTGCAGGCGCTGATTGGCGTTGTCGCCGGGGGCGCCGGCGTCGAGCAGCGCCCGGCATTCCTTCTCGGCATCGACGAAATGGCGATGCAGCATCTCGGTGTTGGCGAATTCGAAATTATGGCGCGAATATTCCTGTTCGGCCTGCAGGAAGACATCGCCATAGCTGATCTTCTCGTCGCCGTCGCGGCCGTTGAAGTTCAGATCATAGACATTGTCGACGCCCTGGACATACATGGCGAGGCGTTCGAGTCCATAGGTCAGTTCGCCTGATACCGGCGAGCATTCGATGCCGCAGACCTGCTGGAAATAGGTGAACTGCGAGACTTCCATGCCGTCGCACCAGCACTCCCAGCCGAGGCCCCAGGCGCCGAGCGTCGGGCTTTCCCAGTCGTCCTCGACGAAGCGGATGTCGTGCAGCAGCGGATCGAGACCGATCGCCGCCAGCGAGCCGAGATAAAGCTCCTGCAGGTTGGGCGGGTTCGGCTTCAGGATGACCTGGTACTGGTAATAATGCTGCAGCCGGTTAGGGTTTTCGCCATAGCGGCCGTCGGACGGGCGCCGCGACGGCTGGACATAGGCCGCCTTCCACGGTTTCGGGCCGAGGGCGCGCAGCGTGGTGGCCGGGTGGAAGGTGCCAGCGCCGACTTCCATGTCATAGGGCTGCAGCACCGCGCAACCCTTGTCCGCCCAGTAGTTATGCAGGGTCAGGATCAGCGCCTGGAAGGAGCGCTTCGGGTTCATATGGTCTGGGATAGCTGACATCGAACGGCACCGATTGCTTGGGATTTATCGGCGCGACAGGTGCCATGGAGGGCGGCGGGGGTCAAGACGTTTGCGGCGGACAGCCGGCGAAAGCCGATATGGAAGAGGACTTAGCCGCCCCTCCCCTAACCCTTGTGGCGGCGTGCAGCGGGGAATACCCCGGAATTATGCAGCAAATGCCACCAACGACCGCTTTCTGCCTGGCCCCTAGCGGTCGCTTCTCTCGATAGTCGAGCGTCTACATTGGGGATAGCAGTCACTTGCTGAATCCCGTCACCTTCACGTCCACCCTTGACGTCTTTAGGACAATCGTCCTAAAGAGCTTTGTAGGGCAATTGCCCTACGCGGTGAGCGATGGCGATGGAGAACCGGGCACTTGGGGGCAGCGACCACACGACTGCAGATTGTTGAGGCTGCAGACAGGCTTTTTTATGAGCGGGGATTCGAGGCGACGTCCTTCGCCGACATTGCGGCAGTCGTCGGACTTTCGCGAGGCAATTTCTACTATCACTTCAAGACGAAAGACGAGATTCTCGATGGGGTGATCGCCCAGCGTCTGTCAAAGACCAAGGCGATGCTAGATGCGTGGGAGGCTGGGGCTGAAGCCCCCGGCGAACGGATCAGAAGCTTCATCCACATGCTCATCATGAACCAGACAAAGATCATGGCCTTTGGCTGCCCAGTCGGCACGCTTTGCAACGAACTCGCCAAACTCGACCACACTGCCAAGGACGAGGCGACCAAGCTTTTCACTCTGTTTCGCAATTGGCTTTCGCGCCAGTTTGCCGCACTTGGCCGTGAGACCGATGCCGACGCGCTTGCCATGCACATCCTGATGCGAAGCCAGGGCGTCGCCGCACTCGCGACCGCCTTCCGCGACGAAGCCTTCGTCCGCCGTGAAGTCGACGATATGTGCCTATGGTTGGCAGTGCAGCGACCCAATCTATCCGATCATCCCGAATCCGTTTCCATCCAGAATTACTGAAGGAGGCCCTGTATGTTCGTCGTTACACTTAAATTCTCCGCCAACAAGGCCCGAGCCTCCGCCCTTATGGAAGGGCATAATGCCTGGATCAAACAGGGCTTTGACGATGGTATCTTCCTCCTTACCGGAAGCCTTCAGCAAAGTGCGGGCGGAGCGGTTCTCGCCCACAACACATCCCGCGCCGATCTCGAAATGCGGCTCCAGCAAGATCCTTTCGTTGTGGGGGGTGTCGTAAGCGCAGACATTCTTGAAATTGCACCGGGCCACACCGACGACCGCTTGGCCTTTCTTAGGGCGTGAGAAAGTGAGCGCGACGATCTTCGGCCCGGATGGGCAGCCGCGTTGCCGCTGGTGCGCAGCCGCTCCGGAGTTCATGCCCTATCACGACACCGAGTGGGGCTTCCCGGTAGATGATGATCACCGTTTATTTGAGAAGCTCTGCCTCGAAGGCTTCCAGTCCGGTTTGAGCTGGCGCACTATCCTGTCCAAGCGCGAGAATTTTCGGGCTGCCTTTCTCGGTTTCGACTTTGACCGCATCGCGCAATTCACGGAGGCCGACATTATGCGCCTGCTCCGGGACGATGGCATCGTGCGCCATCGCGGTAAGATCGCGGCGGTCATAAACAACGCGCAGCGTGCCCAGGAACTAGTGAAGCAGGAGGGGTCGCTCGCCGCCTATGTCTGGCGCTTCGAACCGAAGGCGACAGAGCTTGCTGCTCCGCAGACTGCATCCACCTCAGCCGCGTCCATCGCCATGTCGAAAGACCTGAAGAAGCGCGGCTGGTCATTTGTCGGCCCCACCACAGTCTATGCTTTCATGCAGGCAATGGGACTGATCAATGATCACGCCGAAGGCTGCGTATTCCGAGACAGGGCCGAGGCGGCTAGAACAGGATGATTTCAGGCCGGGTCGGCCTGAAATCTGAATCCTGTTCTAAATTAAATGGTTAGAGCATGATGTCGTCCGAAAACCGCTCACACTTTTCGGCATCATGCTCTAGAGCTGCATTCCAGCGTTCCAGGGCCGCCAACCGGACTTAAACCTCGCCGGTATATTCACCTCGTGCCGGGTAGTCGTTTTTGATGACGAAATCCAAAGCTTGCACCATCTCGACGAAATTTGGTCGTGCGGTTGGCATGGATTGCACCGAGAGCCAATAGACCGTTTGATCCGGCTTGATCAGGAAGACCCCCGGCTCGGAAAACAGTTCGGGCTCCTCGATGCCGATTGAGGTTTTTCCGCGCGAGGATGAAATGTAGAGGCCCCATTGCCGTGCCACGCTTAAAGGCAGACCGAAGCCGATACGCAAGTGCTCAGCACCAATCTTATCGGCCATTTGCCGGGCGCGGTCTTCCCCGTCAGAGCTTATGGCGATTGTACTGACTCCGCGCTCGTCGAAGGATAGCGTCATCCGCTCCAGCTCCTTGAGATAGATTCCGCAGACCGGGCAGTGGAGACCACGGTAAAAGCACACGAGCGTCATAAGCGATGGCTTTTCGCGGGTGAGATCGAACTCTCCGTGCTGGAGGGTTTTGACGGTCAAATGAGGGGCCAGTGTTCTCGGGACTAACATCGATCAACTCCGCTTGTATGACGCTTCCGACGCCCAAGTTGACGTTGGTGTTTCAATATTCCATAGTCAGGGCCGTCAATGGTCCTGAAAGTATGATCAAGAATCCGAAAACCCTTCCGAAAGTGGATCGCCTCTCAGCCTTCTTCGACACGTTCGAGCTGAAAGCCTCGCTAGAACCGACGCGGGCCAACGACAGACAAGCGAGGCTATTTGTAATCGGCGAACCGGGGGGGCGTGCGGAAAAGATCATCCTTTGCCTGCGCGGCGACACGATCCCTGAACCGCCAGCTTCGGTAACAGCAACGGTCGATTTCGAGGGGGTACACAACCCGCTCTTGAACGCGCTGCCGGATCAAGTTCTGGTCGAAATCAACGACATTCCAACCCTTCGGGACACGACAGCCGCTTTCCTGGCGGAGGCCTTGGAATCCCGTTGCGGGCGCAGCGCGGCCCTCAACCGCCTCTGCGAAGTGATGGTTTTGCTTATTCTGCGGACAGCGATCGACCGCGGTGCAACCGGACCTGGCTTACTGGCAGGCCTGTCCCACCCCTCATTACACCGGACATTGGTCGCTATGCATGATGCTCCGACTCGCGCTTGGAACATCGAAGACCTTGCTGCGGAGGCCGGGATGTCACGAAGCCATTTTATGGCTCTTTTTCGCGACGTGGTTGGCACAACGCCCCAGGCTTACCTGACGGGATGGCGCTTGGTCATTGGCCGACGGAAGCTGTCCAAAGGGGCGACGGTGAAGACGGTGGCACGGCAAGTCGGCTTCGGCAGTGCCGCAGCATTCTCCCGCGCCTACTTTCGGAAATTTGGGGACTGGCCATCTCTCGGGAGGCAGGTTTCGATGCGGGCCACAGAACATGGATCGTAGCCTCCTCGAGCGACTGCTTTGGGTCATTCCAGCCGCTGATCGGAAATCTTCAACCGTCCGCTTCTGGGGCGCAAAGCTGCCAACACCGCATCGTTATCGGTTGGTGGCATCTGCCCCATAATTCCGGAATACCCCTCTGCCCTACCGATCTCCCCCCGAGTGGGGGAGATGTCCGGCAGGACAGAGGAGGGTTCCAAGCCCGCCCTACGCTGCGCACTGCGGAGCGGCAGCCTGATGAGAGGCAGATGAGTTACGAGGCCTCTTATTCTCCCTCGCGCTTGAGCCGGTATTCCCCCGTCTCCGGGTCCTTGACCAGCGTGCCGATCGCGCCGGTCTGGCGCTCCTTTTCAGCGCGGCGCGACTTTTCGGCGAGCTTGCGGGCATCGGAGACAAAGCGGCGGTAGAGCCACCAGGCTGAGAAAACCAGGACCAGGATCGTAATAAGCTGTGCCATGCCCCTCTCTTGCTCCTCTCAAAGCCCGAACCGGCTCCACAATGCTCTCTCTTCCGCCGCTTCGACAAGCCCCGTGGCGAGACCGGATGCAGCACCTTCGAGCGAGACCGGCGATACACCGGGGATCCTGCGGCCGAACAGACCACGGCCGGCGGTGACGAGCTCCAGCTTGGTCTTCTGACCGTAGCGCCGCTTCAGTTCCTGGCGCATGTCGCCGAGGCCGTCGATCAGGCCGAGTTCGAGGCCACGCGTGCCACTCCAGAACAGGCCGGAAAACACCGCCGCATCGTCCCTCAGCTTGCCGGCGCGCCGCTCGCGCACCATGGATATGAAGACCTGGTGGATTTCGAGCTGCAGGCTCTTCAGGTACTCGATGTCCTTTTCCTTTTCCGGCTGAAAAGGATCGAGGATCACCTTGTTTTCGCCCGCCGTATAGACCCGGCGTTCGACGCCGATCTTCTTCAAGAGCTCGGGAAAGCCGAAACCGCCGGAGACGACGCCGATCGAGCCGACGATAGAGGTGGCGTCGGCGATGATCTCGTCGCCGGCGAGCGCGATCATGTAACCGCCCGAGGCGGCGACATCCTCGACGAAGACCAGAACCTTCTTCTGCTTCTCGCGGGCGAGCTCGCGAATGCGGGTGAAGATCAGGCGCGACTGCACGGGCGAGCCGCCCGGCGAATTGATGGAGATGGCGACTGCCGGTGCGTCCTTCATGGCGAAGGCTTTTTCCAGAACCGGAGAGACATTGGCGAGGTTGAGGATCGGCCGGAACTGGCCCCCGCCACTGATGATCGCCCCCTGCAGGCGAACGACCGGAATGGTGATGCCGTCCTTGCGGAACCGTTTCGGCATCAGTTTTCTCAAGAATCCGGCCATTTCCCATCCTTCGCTTCGGGTCGCACGATCGTCACCCATGTATGCGCTGGAACGACAAACGCAATGGCTGCGTTCTTGAAAACATTGGGCCTGAAAACATCGGGTTTGAATTTGTTGTTGCGAATGACTTGCATTATCATTCTAAATCGTCATAGTGCGCGCACGATAAAACAATGGAAATCGCATGGACGTCCTCAATCCGAAAGCAAAGAGCGGCTGGCGGCACGAACGCGGCGAGGCCTCGCTATCTGATGTCTACCGCACCGTCGGAACCGGGCGTCACAGCTCGATGTGGCGAAGGGCGGCAGCCTTCGCCGGGCCGGGCTACATGGTCGCCGTCGGCTACATGGACCCCGGCAACTGGGCGACCTCGCTCGCCGGCGGCTCGAAATTCGGCTATGCGCTACTCACCGTCGCGCTGCTTTCCAACCTGATGGCGATCGTGCTGCAATCGCTCTGCGCGCGCCTGGCGATCGCCTCCGGCCGCGACCTCGCGCAGGCCTGCCGCGACGCCTTTCCGAAATATGTCTCGCTGCCGCTCTGGGCCTTTGCGGAAATCGCCATCATCGCCACCGATATCGCCGAGGTGATCGGCACGGCGATCGGCCTCAACCTGTTGATGGGCATCCCGCTCGAGCTCGGCGTGCTGATTACCGCGCTCGACGTCTTCGTCATCCTCTTCCTGCAGAAGCTCGGCTTCCGCTGGGTGGAAGCCTTCATCATCGCGCTGCTCGGCGTCATCGCGGTCTGCTTCGGCGTGCAGATCCTGCTGGCCGACCCGCAATGGGGCGCGGTCCTCACCGGCTTCTTCCCGACGACCGAGATCGTCACCAATCCGGAGATGCTCTATCTGGCGCTCGGCATTCTCGGTGCGACCGTCATGCCGCACAATCTCTACCTCCACTCCGGCATCGTGCAGACGCGGGCCTACGGCCATACGGTTCCCGAAAAGAGGGAGGCGCTGACCTTTGCAACGATCGACTCGACGGTCGCCCTCTGTTTCGCGCTGCTGATCAATGCCTCGATCCTGATCCTGGCGGCCGCCGCCTTCAATGCGCACGGCAGGACCGACGTCGTCGAACTCGGCGATGCCTATTCGCTGCTGTCGCCGCTGCTCGGCCTCGCCATCGCGCCGACGCTGTTCGGCATCGCGCTTCTCTGCTGCGGTCTCAACTCGACGGTAACGGCAACGCTTGCCGGCCAGATCGTTATGGAAGGCTTCCTCAAGATCCGGCTGAAGCCATGGGTGCGCCGGCTGATTACCCGTGCCATCGCCATCGTGCCGGCAGCGATCGTCACCATCTGGTATGGCGACCAGGGCACGGCGGAGCTGTTGATCCTGACCCAGGTGGTGCTCAGCCTGCAGCTGTCCTTCGCCGTCTTCCCGCTTGTCATGTTTACCGCCAACAAGGCCAAGATGGGCGAACTCGTGGCGCCGCGCTGGCTGAGTGGGGTTGCCTATCTGATCGCGGTCGTGATCGCCGGACTGAACGTCAAGCTGCTCCTCGACTTCGTCACCGGCTGAAGCACTTTCAGGAAAAGTCTGAAGCCGGTCTAAAGCCTGGCATAGGCCGCCCGGCCATTGTTGAAATCATCGACGAGAGAGGAGAACTTGTGGCTCCCCTCTTCGTGCATGATGAGGGCCGCCCGCAGCGACAGCCGCGCCCGCGATCCCTTGATCGCTGTCACCAGGATCCGCACGGCATTTTCACCCGGACGCGGATGAATGGCGGTGATCTCGATGCCGCCGAAGCGCCGGCCGCAGGCGTCGATGATCTCGGCGATCGATTGCGGCCTGGCGATCAGCGACAATTGCCCGCCTGGGATCATGATGGCACCGGCGGTGCGGATCCAGCTTTCGAACAGGCCGTCGGTCATCGCACGGGCTTCGGCCTTCAGCGCATCCGGCGTGCGCCGGTCACCGGCGTCGTTGAAGGGCGGGTTCATGATGACGTGGTGGAAACTCTCATCGGTGAGCCCCGCATCGTTGCGTGCCTTGGCGGTCAGCGTCACATCGGCCTCGATGACGCTGACGCGGCCGGCGATATGGGCATTGTCGGGCAAGAGGATGCTGCGGCGGGCATAATCGGCCATCTCGGCCGAGCGTTCGAACAGCACCACTTCTGCATCGGCAAGGCGCGAGGCGACGGCAAGGCCGGCAGCGCCGGCGCCGGCGCCGAGATCGGCAACCCTGACCGGACGATCGTCGGCGACCAGAGCCGCAAGCAGCATCGCATCCATGCCGGAGCGATGGCCCCTGCCCTTCGGCTGCACCACATGGAAGCCGCCGCGATGAAAGGCATCGACAGTGTCAGTGGCGGTCATCGGAGCTCACTTCCGCTCGCGCAGCTCGCCGCCGAGACCGGCATCGGTGAGGATGCGGCGCGCCTGATCGGCCATCTCCTCATCCACCAGCAGGCGGCGCGACAGCATGCCGAGCGAGCCTTCCAGCACGCTCATGCCCTGATCGGCGATGAAGCAGTGAATCCCGGCATCCTTCATCAAACTCTCGGCATAGGAGAGAAGAACGGGGTCGTTGGCGCGGATAAGCTCATGCATTGCCGTCGTTTTCCTTCCAATTTCGCTCAGCGCGACAATTCACCCCTTGCCGCGTCCATCGCCCCTTTCTATTGTCAGGTGCAATGAATGAATAGGAGTCCGGGTCGTTGGGCGTGGTCATACCGCTTGAAGAAAGCAAAAACAAACTGGCATCCATAAAGCCGCTGGTCGATCTCACCAGGGCGGATATGGAGCGAGTAAACCAGCTCATTCTCTCCAAGGCCGGCTCCGACGTGCAGATGATCCCCGAAGTGGCGAACCATCTGATCTCGTCCGGCGGCAAGCGGCTGCGGCCGATGCTGACGCTGGCTTCCGCATCGCTGTTCGACTACAGGGGCGAAAACCACGTCAAGCTCGCCACATCGGTCGAGTTCATGCATACGGCAACGCTGCTGCATGACGACGTCGTCGACGAAAGCGATCTGCGCCGCGGCAAATCGACGGCGCGAATGATCTGGGGCAACCAGGCAAGCGTGCTGGTCGGCGATTTCCTGCTCGGCCAGGCCTTCCGCATGATGGTCGATGTCGGCTCGCTCGATGCGCTGGACGTCTTGTCTGCCGCCGCCTGCGTGATCGCCGAAGGCGAGGTGCTGCAGCTTTCCGTCGCCAAGAACATGGAGACGACGGAGGACGATTATCTCTCGGTCATCCGCGCCAAGACGGCCGCTCTCTTTGCCGCCGCCGCCGAAGTCGGGCCGATCGTCGCCGAGGCCGGCCGGTCCGGCCGCAATGCGCTGAAATCCTACGGCATGAATCTCGGGCTCGCCTTCCAGCTGGTCGACGATGCGCTCGACTATGGCGGCAAGGCCGCCGATCTCGGCAAGAATGTCGGCGACGATTTCCGCGAGGGCAAGATCACCCTGCCGGTCATTCTCGCCTATCGCCGCGGCACTGAGGATGAGCGCGCCTTCTGGCGCGATGCGATCGAGGCCGGCAACAGCACCGACGCCAACCTCGAAAAAGCGCTGGGACTGATCACCAAATACGGCACGCTCGGCGACACGATCGGCCGCGCGATCCATTACGGCACGATCGCGCGCGATGCGCTTGCGCCCCTTCCCGATACGGTCTGGAAATCCGCTCTGATGGAAGTGATCGACTTCTGCATCGAGCGCGTCAATTGATCAAACGTCCTTGATCGCAGGCTGATTTTCTTGCAGCGCCGCTTCAAAAAAGCCATCCTGTTATGAATCAGTGATCGCAACTGGTTTTGCGGCCGGCACCATTTGTCGGGACGCTGTCGAAGAAAGGTTTCCTAATGCGGCAGAGAATTGCCATCCGTCTTCTTACGAGCGCAGCGCTGGCCGCTGTCCTTTCGCTCAGCGGTGTCGGCGGCGCGAACGCCGAGGATGCGGCCAAGACAGACGATGCCGGCACGGCCGTTCACTTCGATGCAGACAGCGTCACCACTTTCTCCGGCGCCTTTCTCGCCGCGCGCACCGCCGATGTCGATCATGACTATGAAACGGCGATCGAACTCTACAAGAAGGCGCTGCAGATCGAGCCTGGCAATCCCGAGATTCGCCAGCGGCTGATGATCTCGCTGCTGCTCAATGGCGATATCAAGGACGGCGTCAAATATGCCAATGACCTGAAGGGCGATCCTTCCGTCGAGCGTATCACCACGATCGTGCGCGGCATGGATGCCGTGCGCCGTGACGACTACAAGTCGGCCGAGGCCATCCTGAAATATAAGGGGCCAAACGATCTCGACCGGATGATGAACGACCTGCTGCTCGCCTGGGCCCGCGTCGGCGCCGGCCGCGGCAAGGAAGCGCTGACGATGGTCGAGAAGATGAAGGGGCCGGACTGGTTCCGCATCTTCCAGAATTACAATGCCGGAGCGATCGCCATCGCCATCGGCGACGTGAAATCCGCCCGAAAGCATCTGAACGATGCCGTGCTCGACAAGGAGGGGGGCGCAACGGCGCCCGACACCTTCGTGCGCGCCGTGATGGCGCTTGCCCGCCTCGAAGCAACACAAGGCAATAAGCAAAAGGCGCTCGACGCCGTTTCCGTCGGCGACAACCTATTGCCGAACTATGCGCCGCTGAACGCGCTGCGCGACAGTATCGGAAAGAACGAAAAGCAGGAGCAGCAGGTCAAGACGGCCGAAGAAGGTGCCGCCGGCGTGCTCTTCTCGGTCGGCGGCGCGCTGAACCGCGACGGCGCCGAGGACATCGTCTCGCTCTACCTGCAGACGGCCAATGCGCTCGATCCGAACAGCGCCGATACGCTGGTGCTGCTCGGCGGCATTGCCGAGAAGCAGAACCAGATGGACCGCGCCATCGCGCTCTACAAGAAGGTGCCGGAGAATTCACCGATGCGGCGCATCTCCGAGCTGCAGCTCGGCCTTGCCCTTGCCCAGGGCGGCAAGGTGGACGAAGCGCGCAAGCACCTGCAGGCGCTGATCGCCTCCGACCCGAAGGACATCCGCAGTTACCTCGCCTATGGCAGCGTGCTCTCCGACGCCAAGGACTACCAGGCGATGGCCACGAATTACGACAAGGCCGTCGAAGTGATCGGCCCCATCCCCGGCCGGGTCAACTGGAGCGTCTTCTTCCAGCGAGGCATTGCCTATGAGCGGCTGAAGAAGTGGGACCAGGCGGAACCGAATTTCCGCAAGGCGCTGGAGCTCAATCCCGACCAGCCGCAGGTGCTGAACTATCTCGGCTATTCCTGGATCGACATGAATCGGAACCTCGACGAAGGTCTCGGCATGATCAAGAAGGCCGTCGACCTTCGGCCTGACGACGGCTACATCATCGATTCGCTCGGCTGGGCCTATTTCCGCCTCAACCGCTTCGACGATGCCGTCGACGAGCTGGAGCGGGCCGCACAGATCAAGGCCGGCGACGCAACGATCAACGACCATCTCGGCGATGCCTATTGGCGCGTCGGGCGTAAGCTCGAGGCCGTCTACCAGTGGAACCGGGCGCTCGCCTCCGAGCCCGAAGCTGCCGAGATCCCGAAGATCAAGGACAAGGTCGCCAACGGCCTGCCCCCCGTCAGTGACGATGCCAAGGCAGCCGACAAGAAGCAGCCGGATCCGGCGCCCGTCACCCCGCCGCCGGTCGACAAGAAATCCTGACGGGCCGTGCTCGAAACCATGCCGGATGGGGCTTGGCTGGATTCAGATCAAAGAAATAGAGCATGATGTCGTCCGAAGACCGCTCACACTTTTCGGCATCATGCTCCAGCATCACCGAGGAAGCTCGCGCTAAAATCAACCTGGCCCTGCATGTGACGGGCCAGCGGCCGGACGGCTATCATCTGCTCGATATGCTGGTGACCTTCGCAGATCATGGCGACCGGCTGGACTTCATGCGGTCGCCGGCCGATGCATTCACCCTGTCGGGCCGTTTCGGCGAGATACTTGCCGGCGACAGCGGCACCAACCTGGTGCTGAAGGCCCGCGACCTCCTGCGCGAGGCGATCGGTCCCCTCGCCTTTCCCGTCCGCATTCATCTCGAAAAGAACCTGCCGGTTGCCTCCGGCATCGGCGGCGGCTCGGCCGATGCAGCCGCGACGCTGCGCGGGCTGATGCGGCTCTGGGGCACGACATTATCGGCGGAGACGCTTGCCGCGCTGGCGCTGAAGCTCGGCGCCGACGTGCCGATGTGCCTGGAGAGCCGGCCGCTGATTGCCCGCGGCATCGGCGAAAAGATCGAAGCTGTGCCTGATCTGCCGGCCTTTACCATGGTGCTCGCCAATCCGCTGAAGGGCGTCTCGACGCCTGAGGTTTTCCGCCGGCTGGCGACAAAGAACAATCCGGCTCTGAACCTGGCACCGAGCCGGCCTCAGACTGCCGACTGGCTCGCGGCGATTGCTGCGGCCCGCAACGACCTGGAGCCACCGGCGCGCGAACTCGTGCCCGAGATTTCGCAGATCTCGTCGATGCTGCAGGCTCACGGCGCGCTTCTGACCCGCATGTCCGGTTCCGGCGCCACCTGTTTCGGCATCTTTGCGAGCATGACTGTTGCCGAAGATGCGGCGGCAGCTCTTCACGACGAGCGCCCTGGCTGGTATTTCCAGGCGACGGAAACGGTTTCGGGAGGAGCATGATGGCAGGTCTGGACGAAAAGCGGCCCTTCATCGCGGTCGGCATTGCGGTTCTCACGATCTCGGATACCCGTACGCCGGAGACGGACAAGTCAGGCGACACGCTGGCGGCGCGGATCACCGAGGCAGGTCACAGGCTGGTCGACCGGGGGATCGTGCCCGATGATCGCCAAAAGATTGCCGCACGGGTGAAGGCCTGGACTGAGAGAGAAGACATAGACGTCGTCATCACCACGGGCGGCACCGGCTTTACCGGCCGCGATGTGACGCCGGAAGCGCTGGAACCTTTGTTCGAAAAGCGGATGGACGGCTTTTCCGCCATCTTCCACCGGATCTCCTACGAGAAGATCGGCACGGCGACGATCCAGTCGCGCGCCACGGCAGGTGTTGCCAACGCCACCTTCATCTTCGTGCTGCCGGGTTCGCCCGGCGCCTGCCGGGATGCCTGGGACGGCATTCTGAAAGGACAGCTCGACTATCGCAGCGTGCCGTGCAATTTCGTCGAGATCATGCCGCGTCTGGACGAGCACCTGAAACGCGGCGCGACCAAATAGACCGATGTGCCTTGCGCTATGTCGCAAGGCCTGGCAGGACGGGCATCGTGTCCCAGCTGTCACCCGACAGCAGGACGCAGCTTATGCCGTGAACATCCGTGACGATGAGTGTCCAGGTGCCGCTTTCGGCGGCATAGACCTCGAGAACGGCGTTCTGGTTGATCAGTCCGACTGCCGTGAGCTTTTCGGCGAAATTCTTGTCGAGGAAATTGACGATTTCGGATCGGCCTGCGCAACTGCGCATCATCTGCGATGCTGCCGAATGCGGATGCGCGATCACCAATGTCGGCAATATGACGGCCATGAGGCCGTAGATCATACCGCGTACCATGACGCACCTCCTTTCGCCGGGAACCCGGCAGAAGAGGAGATTTTCGCTGACCTGTTCTGCCGTTCACCGGCATTCCATGGCCATTCCGTTGCGAAGCGAGGCGCTTCGACGGCGCCATGTTTGAATTATAGCGCGAAATCCTATTGGGCGCCATCTTTTGCTCATGGAGAGGGTTGCGGCCCTATCGCGCAGCGCGGGCGACCCAGGACGGAATCAGTTCGCTCGCGAGCTTGCGCGGCTTCTGGCCCTTGACGAATTCGGTCAGCCGCATGCCGCTTTTGGCAATGGCGAGCGCCTGCTTCTTCGGCAGGAGGAAGCCGAGTTCCAGCGGCGGCACGGCACGGCCAACACGCTGGAAGAACGGGCGCCTGTAGCCGCGCGACGCGGTGAAGCGCGCCGGCAGCTTGTTCAGCGCCACATATTCGGCGATCTCATCGATCCAGCCGGCCTGGGGTCTGGCGCCCGGCTCGACGAAGAGCAGCCATTCGCCGCGCGCCGAACGGACGATGTCCTTGATATCCCATTGCGAATGGAAGCGGCAGCCGGCAGCGTCGGCCACCCGCGAGGTGCCGTCGCGCGAGCAGTGATCGAGCACGACCACATCGCTCACCAGCCCTTCCACCGCGCCTGCCACCAATACCGATAAAGTCTGTGCCAGCTCAGATTCCTGATCCTGACATTCGAGAACAACCGTCAACATTGACTATTTATAATGCGCCGCACAAAATTTTGCCAGCATCGTTTTCCTCATTTTGTTCTTGCATTGTTCTCATTTTGCGGATAGGAATTTAATCAGCAAAACGGGCGGAGGCGATGGCTTTCCGCCGCGGGAGAATCCGATGAGAGAGCAGTCCCTGGCAGGGCAGGCCGCATTCGCGCCTGCCAATACGGCAGATATTGCCGATGCGATGATCGTGTCCTCCGGCCTGAGAGTCGAGGTCGACCGGCGGCGTGGACGTGGGGCGGGACTGAACCCGACAGGTCGGTTCGAGCCACTGCAGCGGGAGACCGTCGACGATGGCTGGCAGACCTGGGAAGAGCTGCCGCCTTTCAAGACCGAAGTGCAGGTCGAGAAGCCGCGCACGGCCATCACCCGCAACGAATCGCCGGACCTTTCCTTCGACCGCTCGATCAATCCCTATCGCGGCTGCGAACACGGATGCATCTATTGTTTCGCCCGGCCGACACACGCCTATATGGGGCTTTCCGCAGGGCTCGATTTCGAGACGAAGCTCTTTGCCAAACCCGATGCGGCAAAACTGCTGGAGCGGGAACTCGCCAAGCCCGGTTACAAGGTACGGGTGATCGCGATCGGCACCAATACCGATCCCTATCAGCCGATCGAGAAGGAATGGCGCATCATGCGCGGCATTCTGGAGGTGTTGAACAAGGCGAACCATCCGGTATCGATCGTCACCAAGTCGGCGATGATCCTGCGTGATCTCGACATTCTGCAGGAGATGGCAGCTAAGAACCTGGTGCGCGTCGGCATCTCGGTGACCACGCTGGATCGCAAGCTTGCCCGGACGATGGAGCCGCGTGCCGCCACACCGCCGCGGCGGCTGGAGACGATCCGCACCCTTGCCGAAGCAGGCATCCAGACGGCTGTGATGGCCGCCCCGCTCATCCCGGCGCTGAACGACCACGAGCTGGAGCGCATCCTCGAATCGGCAAAGGCTGCGGGCGCTGCCGAGGCGAGTTATGTCATCCTCAGACTGCCGCTCGAGGTCAGCCCGCTGTTTCGCGACTGGCTGCTGCAGCATTATCCCGATCGCTACCGGCATGTGATGTCGCTGGTACGCTCGATGCGCGGCGGCAAGGATTACGATGCCGAATTCGGCAAGCGCATGAAGGGCGCCGGTCCCTATGCCTGGCAGATCGCCCGGCGCTTTGAAATGGCCGCCAGACGTTTCGAGCTGACGCGACGTAGTGTGCCGCTGCGCGATGACCTGTTCGTACCGCCTGATGGCAGCGGCGTGCAATTGTCGCTTCTTTGATTTTTAAGCTTGCGTTTCGGCATCTCGACAAAACCGCCCTGTTTTCGAGCACCGAGCGCAATTCCCGCGGATGGCCCTGACCGCCACCATCCGCCGGACCGGTCCCCGGCCGCCGCCCTGATCCGGGGACTTGCGGGAAATCGGGTTGGCGTGCGAGGTTCAGCCGCATGAAACCTCGCACGCCACCCGATTCTCCCCTGCTTTTCGACACGGCTCCGCTCGTGCCGGATTTCCGACTGGAACTCAAAGCCCGCAAGGCCGGCCACTGGCCGGTCGCCGGCGCCGATGAGGCAGGCCGCGGGCCGCTGGCGGGACCCGTCGTGGCGGCCGCCGTCATTCTCGATCCGAAGCGCATCCCTGAGGGGCTGAACGATTCCAAGCAGCTTTCGGCGCAACGGCGCGAGGAACTGTTCGTGCAGATTCTGGCGACTGCGACCGTCTCCATCGCCTCCTCCAGTTCGACGCGCATCGACGAGACGGATATCCGCAAGGCAAGCCTCGACGCCATGCGCCGGGCCATCTGCAGCCTCGCCATTCCGGCCAGCTACGTGCTGACCGACGGGCTCGACGTGCCGCCCGGCCTCGACTGCCCCGGACAGGCTGTGGTCAAGGGCGATGCCCGCTCGGTCTCGATCGCCGCCGCCTCGATCGTCGCGAAGGTGACGCGCGACCGGATGATGGCGCGGGCACATCATGTGTTTCCGGATTACGGTTTTGCCGCGCATGTGGGCTACGGCACGGCGCAACACCGCGCCGGCATCGAGAGGCACGGCCCCTGTTCGCTGCACCGGATGAGCTTCAGGCCGCTGCGCAAGACCGAGGGCGGCCCCGAGACGGACGAGCTGCTTTCCGAGTAGGTCATTCAACAGAAAAGCCGGGCAAAGAAGACTTCCAAAAGAAAAGGCCGGGACATGCCCGGCCTTTTCTCTTTTTCGAAGCTGCTCAGTTCAGCCGCGTCTTGACCTGGCCGACGGCATTGCCGAAGAGCTCGGACTGGATTTTGGTGTCGGCCCGCTTGGCAAGCACGGTTTCAGCGGCCGCGATTGCGAGATCGACAGCAGCGGAACGCACCGCCTTCATCGCCTCAACCTCGGCCTGCTTGATCTTCTGCTCGGATAGCGCCGTGCGGTTGGCGACGAATTCTTCCGTCTTCTTCTTCGCTTCGGCGGTCAGCATTTCGGCTTCGCGCTCAGCAGCGGCAACGATGTGGGCCGCTTCGGCTTCTGCTTCCTTGCGCTTGCGCTGGTATTCGGCGAGCAGGTGTTGGGCCTCCTCGCGCAGACGCTTGGCTTCAGCCAACTCGTTGCGGATCTGGTCGGCGCGGTCGTCGAGCGACCGTGCCATCATGCCCGGAACCTTCAGGTAAACGACCAGCGCCAGGAACAGGACGAGGCCGACAAAGGCGAAGAAAGTCGCGTCAAAGGCAAATTCCATCGATCAAGCCTCCTTCTTGGCAGCCGCGACGGCGGCAGCGACATCGGCCTTGGCGACGGTACCGCCGATCAGCTGATCGACCACGGCAGCCGCCGTTTCCTCGGCAATGGTGCCGACGTCGGCGAAGGCCTTGGCCTTGATCTCGCCGATACGGAGCTCGGCAGCCTTGATCTTTTCCGAAAGGCTCGCCTCGACAGCGCGGCGTTCCTCTTCGGCCTTGGCCTTGGCGGCGTCGCGTGCGGCGGAGCCGATCGCGTTGGATTTGGCGCGGGCGGCGGCCAGTTCACCTTCATAGGTCTGGACGGCGGCGTCGGCTTCGGCCTTCAGGCGGCCGGCCTCTTCCAGATCCTGGGAAATGCGCGTGTGACGCTGATCGAGGATGGCCCCGATGCGCGGCGCGATGACCTTTTGCATGAGCAAATAGAAGACGCCGAACGTGATCACCAGCCAAAGCAGCTGGGACGCGTAGGTCGTCGAATCGAAAGGCGGGAAAGGGCCGCGGGCGTGTTCGCCTTCGGCAACACCAGTCTCGGTATGGACCTCGCCTGCGGCCGGAGCGGCATGCGCATCCGTACCCGTCGCTGCCGCCGGTGCTTCCTCAGCGTAAGCCGGGGTCACAAAAAACATGCTCACCTCCAGGTGGACTGCAAATGCAAAGGATCACGGCTTGCGGTCGCAGGCCGTGATCCATCTATTCGCCGATATCAGACGGCGAAGAGGAGGAGGAGAGCGACGAGCAGCGAGAAGATGCCCAGAGCTTCCGTAACGGCGAAGCCGAATACCAGACGGCCGAACTGGCTGTCAGCGGCAGACGGATTGCGCAGTGCGCCGGAGAGGTAGCTGCCGAAAATATTGCCGAGGCCGAGAGCCGTACCGGCCATACCAAAGCAAGCCAGGCCTGCACCGATGTACTTTGCTGCTTCCGCTTCCATGTTGAACTCCTTTGAAATGGTTGTTGCGGCGAATGACTGACGCCCTTTGACGTCGATGTCGTTATCCTTAGTGCCCGCCCGGATGGATTGCATCGTTGAGGTACATGCAAGTCAGCACCGCAAAGACGTAAGCCTGAAGGAAGGCGACGAGGAACTCGAGACCGGTCAGGGCGACGGTCATGATGAGGGGAAGAACGGCGCCGCCGATACCCAGAGCACCCATGGTTCCGAGCGAGGCGACGAAGCCTGCGAACACTTTGAGCGTGATGTGACCGGCGAGCATGTTGGCGAAAAGACGAACCGAGAGCGAAATCGGTCGCGACAGGAAGGAGATGATTTCGATCGTGACGACCAGCGGCAGCAGAATGCCCGGCACGCCCGAAGGCACGAAGACATTCAGGAAGTGGAAGCCGTGCTTATAGAAACCGTAGACGAGAACCGTACCGATAACCAGAATCGCGAGCGCGAAGGTGACGATGATCTGGCTCGTCACCGTGAAGAAATACGGGAACATGCCAAGCAGGTTGGCCGTCAGGACGAACATGAAGAGCGAAAAGACCAGCGGGAAGAACTTCATTCCCTGCTTGCCGGCGCCTTCCTTCAGCATGTTGGCGATGAACTCATAGGACATTTCGGCGACCGACTGCGAACGGCCCGGCACGATGGCGCGGTTCGAGGTCGAGAAATAGAGGAAGCCTGCGGCAGCGGCAGCCGAAACGGCCATGAAGAGCGATGCATTGGTAAACGAAAAATCAACTCCGCCGATTTCGATCGGCACAATCTTCTGGATCAGGAACTGATGAGTCGGATCGTTAGACACCGCTTGTTCTCTCTCTTTGGCCCGCAGGACGCGGGGTCATTGCACTGGACCGGAACCGGTCCTTATTTCTTGTCGTCCTTGTCGTCCAGGGGATGGGCCACCACCCCCGCAGAACGCAGCACGTTCAGAACGCCAGCACAAAATCCGAGAAGCAGAAGAACAATCAAACCCCAAGGCGCCGTGCCAACAAAACGGTCGAGGAGATAGCCAAGGAGAGCACCGACGACGATTGCGGAAATGAACTCGCTGGAAAGCTTCATCGCCTGGGCATAACCTTTGCGGCTTACCTCGGCGCGGGCTTCCCTAGCCTCGTCCTGTCCCGTCTCGACACGCTTGGTCGCGAGTTTCGCTCCCAATTGCGCACGGCGCTTTTCAAGACTTTCCTCGCGGTCATCCGCCATGGATCTCTCCTCACCTGTCCGTCGCCCGCACTCCCGCTACCCCGGTCATTCGGACCCCGGACGCGAAGGTTGAGACCCTTCCGGCCCGTTCTGAAGTCGCGCGCAACATAGTTTTAGGGATTAGCATAGTCAAGGCGTAGACAGCTTCTGTCCAGCGAGAAAATAATTCCATCAAATCAAAGAGATAAATCGACTCCGGGTCGATCGCGCAAATTCGACGGAAAGAATCCGCTTTTGCGGGCCGGAAATCGGCTTGCCCCAGCGATTTATCTCAGCTCCAGCCGCCGCCATAGGTGCGATAGAAGACGTGAAGACCGATGCGGCCGACCTTTTCCATGGTCCTTGCCCATTTTGGTCTGACATAGACGGCATGGTAATGCGTCGCCGAACCCACCTGCGGCAGCCAGATCTTGCCTGATGTCACAGCCATCGCTACGTCGCGGGCGACTCGCCAGTGATATTCCGAGTTCACCCTGTCCTTGATGCTGTCGCAGGCGAAGGAAAACTGGCAGCGGTTGCGCCAATCCTCGTTCTGATAGACGACGCCGCAGATGGTCTTCGGATAGGAAGGGTTGCGGACGCGGTTGAGGATGACCTGGGCGACGGCCGCCTGTCCCTTCACCGATTCTCCACGCGCCTCGAAATAGATGCCGGAGGCAAGGCACTGCTGTTCTCGGGCGGAAAAGACGCTCGGCGCCAGCACGCTTGCGGCCCAGGCGTGATCGCGCGGGCCGATCTCCGGAACGAAGCGGCCGCTGTCCTGTTCGGTCAGGATGGAATCGAAGGGCGATTGGCGGGCATAGTCGGGTGTGGCCGGTGCATAGGCGGTGGCCAGAACATCGGCCTTGTTGCTGGTGACGAGGCCTGCGAGCATTGCCGGCACGCCATTATCGGTCACCGCAGGCTGTGTCTTATAGAAAGATGTGGCGATCTCGATTTCCTTGCCCTGGATCTTCGGCTTGACGAAAGCCGACCGGTCCTTGAGATCGAAGCTCGGGGTGAAGAGCATCTTGGTGCGCTCGAGGATCGAGCCGGCGGAAAAATCCTTCGGCGGCTGCATCTTCTCCACGGCGACGACGCGGCCTTTCTTGCTGCCACGGTTGACGCGATCCTCGTCCGGCGTGTCCTCGTGGCCCCTATCCTTGGCAGTGCCCTTGTCCTTGGTATTGAAGGCGACCTTGCGGCCATCGGGCAGCACCATGCCGGCACCGGCGGAGATCGAACCGGTCACCATCGGCTCGGCGAAGGCGAGTTCGGCCTGGTGGATGGAGCCGGCTGGCGAATTGGTCAGCACCATGCGCCAGTTCTCCCCCTCATGATCGAGGCCGGCGAGCATGGCGGCGAGATCGGCATGAGATGCGGCGCTCGGGAAAATCAGCCAGCCGGCGAGACCGAAGATTACGGGCGACACCCAATTCTCGGGAATGAGACGCAGCTTGCTACGGGAAGGGCTCTTTCGACGCAACACGGACTCCGGGCATGGAACGCGGGAACATTCCGTTGAAAGTCTCGCATTAACCTTGATGTCCGGTTAACAGGCCGTGCCGAAATGTGACCGTGAGAAGTTTTGGATGTTCTAATGTGAGGGGTAATCTCGTGTGTTTGGGAACAGCGGTGCAGCACCTCCGGCCTCGATCCCAAGGGATGTCAATGATGAAGCAACAGCAACTTGGTCCAATCTCTCTTGCTCCGGCTACGGAGAAAGGGGACCAAGGCGCCACGACCGTCCTCTTCTCCCCAGCGGGGAGAAGTGCCGGAGCGATAGCGAGGCGATGAGGGGGTGAGCGGCAAAGCCGCGAATGCGCTGAGCGCAAGCGAAGGGCAATGAATGGTGTACCGTGTGGCCCCTCATCCGACCCTGCGGGCCACCTTCTCCCCGCTGGGGGAGAAGAGGGAGCTCAAATAATAACGTGCGAGCCCAGTTCAACCACACGGTTTGCCGGCAAGCGGAAGTAATCCGAGGGGTTGGCGGCGGCGTTGGCGAGAGCGATGTAAAGCCGGTCCTGCCAGTAGGGCATGCCCGACTTGGCGTCCGGCACCAGCTTGCGTCGGCCGAGATAGAAGGAGGTCGACATGATGTCGAACTTCAGTCCGGTCTTGCGCAGCGTCGCCAGGGCCTGCGAGACGTTTTGCGATTCCATGAAGCCGAACAGCAGTTCGACGCGGGAGAAACGCTCGGAAATCTGCTCGACCCTGTAACGGTCATGGCTTGGAACGCGCGGTTTGTTGACCGTGCGGATCGTCAGGATGACGTTGCGGTCGTGAAGCACGTGGTTATGCTTGAGATTGTGCAGCAAGGCGGCGGGGGCGGATTCCGGATCGCTGGTCAGGAAGATCGCGGTGCCCGGAACCTGGGCCGGCGAATGTTCGCTCTTGCGCTCGATCGAGCTGACGAAGGAGGCGAGCGGAATATCGGTATGGCGGGTCTTTTCCATCAGGATCGCGGTGCCGCGACGCCAGGTCCACATAACGACGGTAAAGGCCGTAGCGATCAGAATCGGGATATAGCCGCCGTCGTGGATCTTCAAAAGGTTGGCGCCGAGGAAGATCAATTCGAGCACGACCAGCGGCACGAGCGCGATCACCGCAACCGGCAGCGACCAGTTCCAGCGGGCGCGGACGAATTCGAAGGCCATGATCGAGGTGACGACCATGGCGCCGGTGACGGAGATGCCGTAGGCGGTCGCCAGTGCGTCCGATGTCTTGAAACTCAGAACCAGGAAGATGACGCCGATGAACAGCACGGCATTGACCGAAGGCACGAAGATCTGCCCGGTATTGGTTTCCGAGGTGAAAAGGATTTCCATGCGCGGCAGGAAGCCGAGGTTGATGCCCTGGCGCACCATCGAGAAGGCGCCGGTGATGACCGCCTGGCTGGCGATGATCGTCGCTGCGGTCGCCAGGATGACGACCGGCAGCAGCGCCCATTTCGGATACATCAGATAGAAGGGATCGGACATCGTCGCCGGATTGCCGAGAACGAGAGCGCCCTGCCCGAGATAGTTCAGCGTCAGCGCCGGGAAAACCAACAGGAACCAGGCCCACTGGATCGGGCGGCGGCCGAAATGGCCGAGATCGGCATAGAGCGCCTCAGCGCCCGTCACCGTCAGGAAGACGGCGCCGAGCACGACGACGCCGTAAAAGCCCTCATGCAGCAGGAAACTGACGGCGTAATAGGGATTGAATGCGGCTAGGATGCCGTAATCGTCGGAGATATGGGAAATGCCGGCGGCCGCCATGACGAGGAACCAGACGGCGGTGATCGGGCCGAAAAACCTCGCGACGGCGCCGGTGCCGCGCGACTGCACCACAAAGAGCAGCGCCAAGATCACCACCGAGATCGGCACTATGTAATCCGCGAGGCGGGGTGTGACGAGCTTCAGGCCCTCGACGGCCGACAACACGGATAGAGCCGGCGTGATCATCGCATCGCCGAGGAAGAGGGCCGCACCCATCAGGCCAAGCAACATCAGCATGGCGGTATGGCCGTTAGCGGTCTTCATCAGAAGGGCAAGCAGCGACAGCGTGCCGCCCTCGCCGTCGTTGTCGGCGCGCAGCAGGAAGAGCACATATTTAATGGTGACGATAATCGTCAGCGCCCAGATCATCAGCGAGATCAGGCTGATGACTTCGAAACGGGTGAGGCCGTCATGGGCCACCGGTTTCAGCGCTTCGCGAAAGGCGTAGAGCGGGCTGGTACCGATATCGCCGTAGACGACACCGACGGAACCCAGCCCGAGATAGAACAGCTTTTTCGGCGTCATATGGCGTTCGTTCGGATGGCTATCTTCGGACATGAAGGTTTAACAGGCTCCTCAGAGCCAGCCTTTCCAGCGGAAAAAGAAAAAGGGGATGACGGCGGAGATCACCATCAAGGCCAGCGAATAGGGATAACCCGCGGCCCAGGTCAGCTCCGGCATGACCTGAAAGTTCATACCATAGACGGAAGCGACCAACGTCGGCGGCAAGAACACCACCGAGGCAATCGAGAAAATCTTGATGATCGAGTTCTGCTCGATGTTGATCAGCCCGAGCGAAGCATCGAGCAGGAAAGTGATGTTGGCGGCGACGAAGGAAGCATGCTCCGACAACGACTGGATATCGCGGGAAACGGTGCGGCAGAGCTCCTTCGCCTCGCGGTCCTGCTGGATCGCCGGGATGGTGTGAAAGAATGTCAGCAGGCGGGACAGCGAACCGAGACTGTCACGCACCTTGCTGATCATCCGGTGATGGCCGGCGATATCCCTGAGCTTCTCCTCAAGATAGTTCGAGGGCTTGCGCACCTTT
The DNA here is from genome assembly GCF_032464655.1 of Rhizobium sp. 25PS6. Taxonomy (NCBI): domain Bacteria; kingdom Pseudomonadati; phylum Pseudomonadota; class Alphaproteobacteria; order Hyphomicrobiales; family Rhizobiaceae; genus Rhizobium; species Rhizobium sp. 25PS6. The sequence goes on along the minus strand of NZ_JAWDIV010000016.1, from coordinate 107,069 downwards.
TTTGCCCGGTCGCCGAAGACATGCGTCGACAAGATGTCGATGCGCGAGACGGAGATCTCGAGGATCTCGGCGGTGCGGTCGACGATCGTCTCCAAGAGCTTGGCGAGAAGGGCAGCGCCGCTGCGCCAGTTTTCCGGCAAACGGTGGAGGGCGGCGATAAACAGTGCAAAGGACTTGGGATGGGCGTAGCGAATGGTGACCAGGCGGTTTCCAGCCAGAATGAAGGCCACATCGGTCAGCGTCGGCACGTCGGTGTCAGCCTTCCAGAGCAGCGAGGCGGTCATGAAAACGGCGTCGTTTTCGACATAGAGACGGGCGGAAGGCTCTATATCTTTGAGGTCGTCGCGGGTCGGGACCTCTATGCCGAGAATCTTCTCGACATAGAGTTCCTCATCGCGGGTCGGCTCGACCATGTCGATCCAGACGACATCCTCGGGAAAGGACGCGGCATGCGACAGATCGCGAATCTCGACCGACCTGCAATTGGAACAGTAAGCGGTAATCACCGGTCGTCTCTCCGCCTGCATCCAACCTTAAAGGCCGGCATGCGCGTTGTGCTCGACCGCATCGCAGTTCCCAATCCTTCGATCGACAAGATAACTCCGAACTTGCAGGCGGGCCGGCCTCTTCGAAACGAAGACCGCCGTCACTGAGCATCTGCAGCAAAACGCCATCATGGCGCCGCGGCATATGAAGCAAAGCCGTGAAATAATCAAGACATCTTCCGTGAAGCGCGGCTTTTCACCACGTTTCCCCCACAATTTGGGGTATCCGCTGCGGTGATTCGGGCCGGTTAGCGCCTGGCAGCGTACGTGATTCATACGGCGGGCTTAGCCCTTTGTTCCAATCATGCCGTTATCCCGGAACCGCTTCACACGCCGGGCGGCATGCATTATTCGAAGACGATCGCCGGCGCCGGGCGCTGGGACTGGCCCGCGACCTGCTCCCAGACCTTGGCGGCGATACCGCGATAGATGCCGGCAACGATGCCGTTCGGCTCGGAGGCGACGAGCGGCGTGCCGGCGTCGGAGGTTTCGCGAATATTCATCGTCAGCGGCACTTCGCCGAGGAAGGGCACGCCAAGGCGCTCGGCCTCCTTGCGGGCGCCGCCATGGCCGAAGATGTCGTAGCGGGTGCCGGTATCCGGGGCGATGAAATAGCTCATGTTCTCGACAATGCCGAGCACCGGCACCTCGACCTTGCGGAACATGTTGAGGCCCTTGCGGGCATCGATCAGAGCGAGATCCTGCGGCGTCGAGACGATGACGGCGCCGGCAAGCGGCACCTGCTGGGCCATGGTCAATTGGGCGTCGCCGGTACCGGGCGGCATGTCGACGACGAGGACGTCCAGTTCGCCCCAGGCGACTTCGCGCAGCATCTGCAGCAGCGCCGACTGGACCATCGGCCCGCGCCAGATCATCGCAGTCTCCTCGTCGACGAGGAAACCCATCGACATGACCTTGAGGCCATAATTCTCCATCGGATTGATGATGCGGCCGTCGATCTGCGTCGGGCGGCCCGATATCTTCAGCAGCCGCGGCATCGAGGGACCATAGATATCGGCATCGAGAATGCCGACGCGAAGACCGTTGGCGAGCAGGCCGAGTGCGAGATTGACGGCGGTGGTCGACTTGCCGACCCCACCCTTGCCCGAGGCGACGGCGATGATGGCGCCGATGCCGGGCACACCGATCTTGCCGGCGCGTGAAGGCTGTTGAGGAGCGTGGGCGTGGCCCGCATGATCATGTTGGTGATCGTGGCCGGCATGGCCGTGAGGCGGGTTCGGCGCAGGGCGGGCAGCCGGAGCGGCGGCAGCCGCCTTCTTGTCCGCTGTCAGTGTGACGAGGGCACCTTTGACGCCTGGCATTTCCTTGATGACGCGCTCGGCGGCGAGCCGCATCGGCTCCAGTTCCCTGGCGCGATCGGCCGGGACGGTGATGGAGAAATAAACTTTGCCGTCAGAGATGAAGACATCGGAGACCATGCCGAGCTCGACGATATCGTGCTCGAGATCCGGTCCACGCACGGTCTTCAGCGTTTCGAGAACCTGTTCCTTGGTGACGTCGGCCATTCCACCCTCACTGCTTCTTCTTGCAGATCACAAATAGTGGAGACGGAAGCCTTCGCCAAACAAAATCATCGGGAGGGAAATCGATTGCCGGCGCGCAAAAAGGCGCCGGGGAGAATTGGCAGTCCGTTGCGGCCATCAAGTCCGCCGGGCTTTCGCCCTGATGGCCGCAACGGTCTCCCCGAGAACCGGCGCAATCCGGGGCGAACTAGAGCAAGCCGAAAAAAAGACCAGCGAAAAGTGAACGAGGAAGGGAAAATCGCAGGCAGCCGGGAAAGAAGCGGTGCCAAAACGCAACAACCGCCGCCGACACCGAAGGGCCGGGAGAAAAGCGGCATCGGCGTCGGGCAGCGGTGTGTCGGCCGCGCCATTTGCTGGCGCTGGTCTCAAAGTCCCCTCTGGACCTCTCGCAGAAGAGATGCAGAAAGCGTGCCAGATGGAAAATCAGAAAAAAGAGCGCAAAAGCGCTTGCGGCAGCCCCTCAGCGGGAAAGACTTGCCTACGCGCTGGGCGGCTTCGAAAGCAGTCGGTTGTTTTTTGCAACTTATTTGATCAGGCCGATGCGCAGCGCCTTGGCGACGGCCTGGGTGCGGTTGACCGTGTCGAGCTTCTTGGTGGCGCGGTTGAGATAGTGATTGACCGTGTGCTCGGACAGGGTGAGGATTTCGGCGATTTCAGCACTGGTCTTGCCGGCCGCCGTCCAGTTGAGGCAATCGATCTCGCGGTCGGTCAGCGTGTCCGTCATGCGCGTATCGAGGTTGCGGATCTCGGCAAGCCTGTCGAAGACGTGGATGGCGATGTAGGAGAGTTCGCGCATCTCTGCCGCGCTGAAGGGTTCGCGGTCGCCGGCAAAAGAGACGGCGCCGCGCAGGCCGGAGGGGTCATGTGTCGGGAAGTAGGCGCAGCGCATCATCTTAAAACGTTCGAACAGGGAGGCGACGAGATTGGACTTGCCGTCGTCCCGCGACAGGTTATGTCGTGACATGTCGTAGAAGAAGGGTCGCGCGGATGTTCTGAGCCGCCGGAGAACCGGGCTGTTCACCATCAGGCCCTCCTGGTCGTAGAGGGCCAGAAGCTCGGCCGGCCAGCTGGTGATGACAGTGCTGCCCTGAAGATCGAAAGAGGTGATCGGCGGCAGGTTGAGAACCATGAAGGCACGGCTGCGATAGGCTTCCGTCACCCGTTTCATGAAACGGAAAATATCGAACTGGGTTTTCAGGCCCGCTATTTCCTGAACATAATCGTCTTCTTCCGTGGATGTTTGCGACAAGGGTGCCATCACATTTCTTCATTTTCGGCACAGCGGCCGGCAAACCGTTTGCGAAACCTGCCCGCTATGGGTGTTTCGATTGCATCGGGGAACGACGATCGCTGGTTGGAATCGGCTTCGGCGTTGAGCGTTTCGGCCGGTGAATGGTTGTAGATTTCGCGGACCGTTCTAGTTGTGGTGATTCGCCGGAAAATCTCAATATCGCGCTTATCATAAGCATGCTCTGCGATGACGTCCAGCAGTGGCCGACGGCGATCTTCTGTCAACGGCGCGGACCGAGACGGACGCGCATGCCTTCCATGATACTCGCAGCCGCCAGTTGCACCGGAACGGACCATTGGTGCAGAAGTTCCATCGACAAGCGATAGGCCGGGCCGGTAATCGAAATGCCACCCATAAAGGTCCGATCCTCCGACCAGATGGGTGCGGCAACGCAGCGGATGCCGGCCTCATGCTCTTCGCGGTCGAAGGCATAACCCCGATCGGCAATCTCGCGGATTTCGGCAAGCAGCGTTTCGGCAGAGACATGGGTCGAGGTGGTAAAGCTGGTGAAGCTCAGGCCGGCAAGCAGATCGACGAGGCTTTCGGCCGGCAGCAGCGAAAGGGCGGCCTTGCCGACGCCGGTGCAATAACAGGGCGAGGCATTGCCGATCTGCGAATACATGCGTACCGGCTGACGACCTTCGACCTTATCGAGATAGATGATCGACTGCCCTCTCAGAACGCCGAGATGCACCGTCTCGCCGGTCGCCTGCTGCAGATCTCTAAGGTGCGGTTCGGCAATCAGGCGGAACTCGTTGCGCGCCCAGCTGCGCGCGGCGAAATCGAGCAGGCGCAGGCCAGGCGTATAACGGCCGTCGCCATCGAGCTCGAGCAGCCCCTCCTCGACCAGATGGGTGAGCTGGCGATGCAGCGTGCCGCGCGGCTGGCCGGCAAGCGCCAGGATATCGGTGAAACGCAGCGGCGCATCGGCATGGGTGACGAGATCGAGCAGAACCATCAATTTGCCGAGCGTGCCGGTCTCGCGTGTCTGTGCCGCGCTTTCGCCGTTTGAATTCATCACCTTGTCCGCCCTTGACAGAAAGGGCAGTGTAATTCGATAATTCCATATAGTCAAATTAAGTTCCAAATAATGGAACAGCAGACGTTGGGAGGCGACGGTGACCATGATGGCAGCACAATTTCCCGAATTCAAAGACCGAGCCGTGCTGGTGACCGGCGGCGGATCGGGCATCGGTGCTGCGATCGTCGAAGGTTTCGCGCGCCAGGGCGCCAAGGTCTCGTTCATCGATATCGCCGAGATCGCGGGCCGCGAGCTTGCCGAAAGGCTGTCGCGGGAGACTGCGCATCCGGTCTCCTTTCACCATGCCGACGTGCGCGACATCGAGGCGATCCGGCGCACGGTCGATACCGTCATTGCCGATTCAGGGCCGATCCGCGTGCTGGTCAACAATGCCGCCTGGGACGACCGCCATGAATTCGACGCGGTGACCGAGGCCTATTGGGACAACAACCAGGCGGTCAACCTCAAGCATGTGTTCTTCGCCTCGCAGGCAGTCGTGCCGTCGATGCGGACGGCCGGCGGCGGGGCGATCATCAATATGTCGTCAATCGCCTTCAAGCTGAACATGGGCGGTTTTCCCGCCTATGCGGCCGCGAAGGCAGCGGTCGTCGGGCTGACGAAGAGTATGGCGGGCAGGCTCGGGCCGGAGAACATCCGGGTCAACTGCATCCTGCCCGGCATGGTGGTCACAGAGCGGCAGATGCAGCACTGGCTCACCGAGGAAAGCATTGCGCGCTCGGTCGAGGATCAGTGCCTGAAGGTTGCGCTCAAACCCGATGCGATCGTCGGTCCCTGCCTGTTTCTTGCATCCGACTGTGCGGCGGCGATGACCGCCCAGTCCCTGATTGTCGATGGAGGCGTTCTGTAATGACAAATCCCGCTTATGTCGCGGTGGACTGGGGCACCAGCAGTTTCCGGCTCTGGCTGATCGGCAGGGACGGCACCGTGCTTGCCGAACGCCGCAGCGGCGAAGGCATGACGAGCGCGGCAAAGACCGGCTTTTCCGCGGTGCTTGCCGGCCATCTCGCCGCCATCGAGGCGCCGGAAAACCTGCCGGTGATCGTCTGCGGCATGGCCGGCGCCAGGCAGGGCTGGGTCGAGGCCGGTTACATCGAAGTGCCGGCGCCGCTCGCCTCGATCCTGACCGGGGCGGTCTCCGTGCCCGGCGAAAGCCGCGACATCCGCATCCTGCCGGGCCTTGCCCAGCGGGATATGGCGAGGCCCGACGTCATGCGCGGCGAGGAAACCCAGCTTCTCGGCGCGCTCGGCCGCGCAAGCTCAGGCGCGCAGGCGGTCTGCATGCCCGGCACGCATTCGAAATGGGTGCATGTGACGGACAGCAAGGTGACCGGCTTTTCGACCTTCATGACCGGCGAGCTTTTCGACGTCATCAGCAAACACACGATCCTTTCGCATGCCGTGGCCGGTGCGGAAGAGCAGCCGGCGGATGCGGCGGCCTTCGAGGCCGCGGTCTCGGCCGCTTTCACACGCCCGGCCCTTGCCTCCAACCTGCTCTTTGCCGCCCGTTCCGGCCAGCTCCTGCACGGCATATCCGCCGCTGCCGCACAAGCCCGGCTTTCCGGTACGCTGATCGGCCTCGAAATCGCCGGGGCGCTGCAGGATGCGGCAAACGGCACCACCATCACCCTCGTCGCCTCCGGGCGCCTGCAGGCACTCTACGAACAGGCCTTTAGAACCCTCTCCCTTGCCTTCACCGCCATAGACGCCGACGCTGCCGTGCGCCGCGGGCTTTCGGCCGCCGCCGAAGCCATCTGGCCGAATTGAGAAAGCTGACACGATGAACCGTATCCCCTTCCCCGACATGAAGCGTCCGCTGATCGCCATCCTTCGCGGCATCCGGCCTGACGAGACCGAAAGCGTCGTCGGCGCCTTGATCGAAAACGGCCTGACGGCGATCGAGATCCCGCTCAACTCGCCGGAACCGTTCAAATCCATCGAGCTCGCCGCGAAGATGGCGCCGCCCGAGGTGCTGATCGGCGCCGGCACAGTGCTGACCATCGAGGCGGTCGACAGCCTGCATGCAGCCGGCGGCAAGCTGCTGGTCACCCCGAATGTCGAGCCTGAGGTGATCATCCGGGCGCGCGAATACGGCATGGTGACGATGCCGGGCGTCTTTACGCCGACCGAGGCGCTGGCGGCTGCGCGCGCCGGCGCCACCGGTCTCAAATTCTTTCCGGCCAGTGTGCTCGGTCCTTCCGGCATCACGGCGATCCGGGCAATCCTGCCGCCGGAGTTGACGATTGCCGCCGTCGGCGGTGTGTCGGACAAGAATTTCGGCGATTACACCAAGGCCGGCATCTTCGCCTTCGGCCTCGGCACCAGCATCTACAAGCCGGGAATGACCGCATCAGAGGTTGCCGAGCGCGCCAAGGCGACCATTTACGCCTATGATGCAGCCATTGGGAGCGTGAACGTATGACCGATATTTATGAGTTCGAGGGCAAGACCCTTTGCAACACGAATTCCGTTCTCGGCGAAGGCCCGACCTATGATCCGGACAGCGACACCGTCTGGTGGTTCAACATTCTCGGCAAGGAACTGCACGAGCTCAATCTTTCGACGAGCGAGAAAAAGGTACACCCGCTGCCTGTGATGGCGAGTGTGCTGGCCCGCATCGACGCCGGACGTCAGCTGATCGCGACAGAGGAAGGGCTCTTCGTGCGCGATGTGGCAAACGGCAACCTCACCTTCTATGCCGCGCTTGAAAACGACAGGCCGGAAAACCGTTCGAACGACGGCCGCACCCATCCTTCCGGTGCGCTCTGGATCGGCACGATGAGCAAACGGGCAGAAAATCAGGCCGGCGCCATCTATCATGTCGCGGGCGGCAAGGTGACGAAGATCTTCAACGGCATCAGCATCCCGAATTCGATCTGCTTCTCGCCTGATGGCACGATCGGCTATTATACGGACTCCCGCATCAACCGGCTGATGCGCGTCATGGTCGATCCGTTGACCGGCCTGCCCTCGGGCGAGCCGATCGTACTGGTCGACAGCATGAACGAACCCGGCGACATCGACGGTTCGGTGGTCGATGCCGACGGTTATATCTGGAATGCACGCTGGGGTGCGGGCGTCGTCGACCGCTATAATCCCGATGGCCTGCGCATCTCGCGCTACACGGTTCCCGCCGTCCAGCCCTCCTGCCCCGCCTTCATCGGCGTCAATGCCGACCGCCTGGCGGTGACGACCGCCTGGGAAGGGCTGGATGAGGATGCCCGTTCGGCCCAGCCGAGTGCCGGCGCGCTGCTGGAACTCGGCATCGACGTCAAGGGCGTGTTCGATCCCGTCTATGTGATCTGAACACAGGGGATCCGAGGCCATCAGAGGCGCTCTCCGATTTGGGGGCGCCTTTTCTCGTTTCAGCGGCGGTCTTCGATAAATGTTCCGTGAGAATCGAGAAATTTTCCGTGTTTTCAACCGGAACCAATCGGCCCACCAGTCATTTTCCCTTCGAACCGGCGCGGCAATCACGCAGACGTTGCCGGGTCAGCGATCACTCCAGGGAAAAACGAAGGTAGGTTCGAAATGACACGCAAACTCTTGACGACCGTTGCCGCTGGCGCGTTGTTTGCCACGGCTTTCGCACCGGCGGCATTTTCGCAGACGGCGCCGCAGCCGGCGGATCCCGCCGCTCCGGCCCAGACGGCTCCCGCCGATCCGGCAGCACCTAAGCCGATGACGCCCGATGTCACCAAGCCCGCAGGCGATGCCGCACAGGCTCCGGCCCCGGCACCGACGGCAGATACGGCTCAGGCCGCCTATCTGACGGAGCAGGCTCCGGACCAGATCAGCGCCAACACCTATATCGGCCAGTCGGTCTATAACGGCAACAATGAAAGCATCGGAAGCGTCAACGACCTGATCCTCAAGAAGGATGGCGGCATGGTTGCCGCAATCGTTGGCGTCGGCGGCTTCCTCGGGATCGGCGAAAAGAACGTCGCCGTGCCGATGGAAAAGATCACCGTCGCGCAGAATACCCAGGACGGCAGCGTCAAGCTGACGACCAGCGAAACGGCTGAATCGCTGAAGGCCGCCCCCGAGTTCAAGACGCTGGCAATGCTGGCGGCCGAAAAGGCTCCGGCTGCGACCGGCACCGATACCACGGCGACTGGCTCGACCACGCCTAAGTAATCCGTGCGCGGTAGCATAGCGTAGGCGATGGCGCTCTTAGGGGCGCCATCGTTTTTATGCGGCGCCATCGTTTTATGCGCTGGCACGCTCCGCCATGGTCGGATCGTAATAGTTTTCGTGCAGGAAGCGCAGCGTGGCGATACCGTCGGCCGGACGGCCGAAGTGATAGCCCTGGCCCATGCCGCAGCCGAGTGCGCGCAATTTCACCGCCTCGGCATAATCCTCGATGCCTTCCGCTACGACTTCCAGCTCCAAGCCCTCGCACATGGTGAGGATCGCCTTGATGATGTGTTCGGAGGCGCGATCGGAATTGATGCGCGAGACGAAGGCGCGGTCGATCTTGATCTTGTCGAAGATGAAGTCGCGCAGGCGCCCGAGGCTCGATTGGCCGGTGCCGAAATCGTCGAGCGAGATGCGTACACCGGCGGCGCGCAGATCGGCGATGATGCGGTGAGCGGTATCGGCCGAACTCATCACCGCCGTCTCGGTGATCTCCAGCTCCAGGCGATGCGGATCGAAGCCGACGCGGCCGAGGATCGACAGGACGCTGCTGCTCGTGCCCGGATCCATCAGTTGGGCCGAGGAAAGATTGAACGACAGGAAGAGTTCGCGCGGCCAAGAGAGCGCTGCCTCGGCGGCTTTGCGCAGCAGCGCCTCCGACAGCGCGTCGATGAAGCCGCGCTCCTCGGCCAGCGGCACGAAGACGCCGGGCGACACGAAGCCGAGATCGGGATCGTTCCAGCGGGCGAGCGCCTCGAAGCCGACGACCTGATTGTTGGACAGCGAGACGATCGGCTGGAAATGCACGTCGATCGCGTCGGAGATGATGGCATTTCTGAGCGCCTGCTCCAGCTGCGTCGCGCGCTTCATTTCCTGGGCGATCTCGCGCGAATAGACGGTGATCTGGCCGCGGCCGCGACGCTTGGAACGGTAGAGGGCGGTTTCGGCGCTCTTCAGCAGCTCCTCGCAATCCTCTCCGGCAAAGGGATAGATGGAAAAGCCGAGGGAGGCGGAAAGACGAACGTTGCGGTCGCCGAGGTCATAAGGCGCCGACAGCACCTCGCGGATCATCTGGCCGAACTTCTCGGCACTCGCCCGCTCGAAGATCAACGGCAGCACGAAGGCGAATTCGTCGCCATCGTGGCGGGTGACCAGCGCGCCGTCAGGAATGCAGGCCCTGAGACGATGGGCGACCTGGCAGAGGATTTCATCGCCGGCTGTCGAGCCGAACAGATCGTTGATCGGCTTGAAACTGTCGAGGTTGACGATGCCGATGGTGAAGGGCGCCGGATCGCTGGCGCGCTCGGCGGAGATCTGCAAGACCTTGTCCCGCATGCGATTGCGGTTGCCCAATCCAGTCAGCGGATCGGTATAGGCCATCGCCTGAAGCTCATTCTGACCGACGGTCAAGAAAGCTATGTCCGCCGATTTCATCATCCAAACCCGAGCTTTCCTCCGGAGCCATGCAGAAGAATGACCGGCAGGTCTTAACAATTCGATAGTAAATCAGCGGCATAGCCGCCTGAACCTCCCCAAAATCTAGGGAGTTGACGGGTATTTTGGCGCCTGCACACTTTTGCGCGCCATCGTTCAGTTTTGGGCCCGCATGGCCTCATTCATTAGATATTTCTGAAATATAGTCTCCAGCATGTCAGGGCTGACGGGCTTCATGATGACGTCGTCCATGCCTGATTTGACGCATTCGGCGCGGTCACGCTCGAATGCCTGGGTGAGCACGCCGATAATCGGGGTGCGGGTGCCGCCGCCGGTTTCCTCCATCTGCCGGATGAGGCGGGCGGCCTCGAAGCCGTTGAAACCCGGCAGGGAAATATCCATCAGCACGATCTGCGGCCGGTGCTCGGCCCAGAGGCGCACGGCCTCGTCGCCGGTCGCCGCAAGCATGTGGCGATAGCCGAGGCCTTCGAGGATCTGTGAAAAGACGATCTGATTGATATCATTGTCTTCGGCGACGAGAACCTGCAGGCCAACCGGATCGTCGGAAATGGTGATTTCCCAATCCGCATCCGAACCGGCGGCGCTGCGGCTGCTGCGATTGAAATGGCGGGCGATCTGGAAGGTGAGTTCGTTGGCGATCTGGAAACCGTCCATGACGAGCGCCGGGATGCCGTATTGCTCGGCAAGTTCGAGGCAGCGCATGCCCATCTGGTTGTCGATGATCAGAAGATCGAGCGAGATGCCGGAGGAGGTGGCGATTTCCAGGAACCGCTCCTCTTCGTCCTCGCCGCGGACCGAGCAGGATTCGAAGCCGTATTTCGTCAGCGTCCGCAGCGCGGCGGTCTCAGCGGCGAGGTCGGCCGTGACGACGAGGACCTTGCGGCCGGAGAAATTCTCCGGAACGATCGCTTCCATCGCCGCCGGTTCGCGCCGTGCGATGCCGGTTGGTACCGGCACATAGGCCCGGCGATAGCTTTGATTGCTGGAGGCGGTGATCGCGGACGCTTGGCCGAACTCGTCGAGATCGGCGCCGTCGCGCGGCAGGTCCTGCATAGTCGACACCAGGAAATAGCGGCCGGGCTTGCCGATGCGGTGCTTGCGGCTGACGATATCGCGCTCGATGCCGTCGCGGGAGATCTGCCGCTGGCGGGAGACGGACATCTCGCCGGTCTCCAGCACATGGCGGTCGCTTTCTTCGAAGCGCTTGGCGATCTCTTCTGAAAAAAGATCACCGCTCTTGCGCCCAAGCACCTCGTCGGCGCTTGTCTGATATTTCTCGCAGAAGGCGAGGTTGACCGCGACATAGGTGAGGTTGCGATCCTTGACGAAGAGCGGGAACGGCAGGTTGTCGAGAATATCCTCGGTGAGTTGCACCCGCTCCAGATCGGAGCGCCATTGCTCTTCGCGCTTCTTGTTCTCGGAAATGTCGGAAATGATGGTGACGCCGTAACCGCCGGGCAGCCTGCGCTTGACGAAGCGGACCCAGCTATCGGCACCGTGGCGCTCGACAGCGTCGAAGCGCTCGCGCCAATGCGAGGCGATTTTCTGCGACAGCCAGTCTTCGCGGCTCAGCGAGCCACCCTGCCTGACATCATACTGCTGGCGAATGCCGGTGTCGTACATCGCGCCGAGGAAATCGCGAAGCCGCGTGCCCGGCTTCAGCATCTCGGCGGGCAGCGGAAAGAAATCGATAGTCTGGCGGCTTGCAAAGATCAGATGATCGTTCTTGTCGTAGATAATGAAAGCTGCGGAAAGGCTGTCGCACACCACATCGAAAAGCGCCGTCTGCAGATCGGCCTCGGCGGGAGCCCCATCGATTTCTGATGATGTGTCCGCCTTTTCGAAGCCGGCACTCATTCTGTTGCGTCCCACATCTGTTCGATTTCGCAGCTTCCGGAGGTATGTGATTAGAAATGCCATTTTTATGTTAAAACCGGCTTAACATTACCTATTCCCAAATTTGAGGGGAGCCCCGGATCACGTTTCGGGAAAACGCTTGGAAAGCCCTTCCCTCCGGCCCGCGAATCCCCGAAAATAGGCCATGGCAATCAGACAGCTTTCCGAAACGCTCATCAACCAGATCGCCGCCGGCGAAGTCATCGAACGGCCGGCGAGCGCTGCCAAGGAACTGATCGAAAACGCGCTCGACGCGGGCGCGACGCGCATCGAAATCGCCACGTCAGGCGGCGGCAAGGCGCTACTGCGCGTCAGCGACAACGGCTCGGGAATGGACGTGGTCGATCTGGAACTGGCGGTCAGACGCCATTGCACCTCGAAGATCTCAGAGACGCTCGAGGATATCCGCACGCTCGGCTTCCGCGGCGAGGCGCTGCCCTCGATCGGCTCGGTCGCCAGGCTCAGCATCGCAAGCCGCAGACGCGACAGCGCCGGCGGCCACGAGATCGCCGTTGCCGGCGGCAAGATTGCGCATCTGCGCCCAGCCGCCGCCAATCCCGGGACGATCGTCGAAGTGCGCGACCTTTTCTTCGCCACACCCGCCCGGCTCAAATTCCTGAAGACGGAGAAGGCCGAGGCCGGCGCCATCACCGAGATCGTCAAGCGCATGGCGATCGCCTTTCCTGCGGTACGTTTCGTGCTGTCGGGCTCGGACCGCACGACGCTGGAATTTCCAGCGACCGGTGACGATCATCTGGGGCGCATGGCGCAGGTGCTCGGCAAGGAGTTCCGCGACAACGCCATTGCGCTTGACGCCGTGCGCGAAGAGATCTCGCTGACCGGTTTTGCCGGCGTGCCGACCTTCAATCGCGGCAACTCCGCTCATCAATACGCCTTCGTCAACGGCCGGCCGGTGCAGGACAAGCTGATCCTCTCGGCGATCCGCGGCGCCTATGCCGAGACGATCCCTTCCGGACGCCATCCGGTGGCGGTGCTGTCGATCACGCTCGATCCCGCTCTCGTCGACGTCAACGTGCATCCGGCAAAATCCGACGTGCGGTTCCGCGACCCGGGCCTGGTGCGCGGCCTGATCGTCGGCGCCATCCGCGAGGCCTTGGCGCGCGACGGCAGCCGGGCGGCGACGACCGGGGCGAGCGACATGCTGCGTTCCTTCCGCCCCGGCTTCCAGCCGAATAACCCGTGGCCGCAAACGGCATGGTCGGCCGAGACCTCGCCCTCCCGGCCCTATCAGCCGACAACGGGTTTCGGCGAGCGGCCGCAGGCATCCTTCGACGGACTTTCGATGCCGACGGCGCGAGCCGAGCCGCAGTTTTCGCCGCAGCCGGCTGCGCCCGAAGCAGCCGCGCGGCATCCGCTCGGCGCGGCACGGGCGCAGATCCACGCAAACTACATCGTCGCCCAGACCGAGGACGGGCTCGTCATCGTCGACCAGCATGCCGCACATGAGCGGCTGGTCTTCGAAGCGATGCGCAAGGCGCTGCATTCGAAGCGGCTGGCCTCGCAGGTGCTGCTCATCCCCGAGATCATCGATATTCCGGAAGAGGATTGCGACCGGTTGATGCAGCATGCCGCGGAGCTTTCCGAACTCGGCCTGGCGATCGAGCGTTTCGGCCCCGGCGCGATCGCCGTGCGCGAGACGCCGGCGATGCTCGGCGAGGTCGATGCGCACGGGCTGATCCGCCAGCTTGCCGACGAGATCGCCGAATGGGACACGGCGTCAGGCCTGTCGGCCAAGCTCGAATATGTGGCGGCGACCATGGCCTGCCACGGGTCGGTGCGCTCCGGACGGCGGCTGCGGCCGGAGGAAATGAACGCGCTGCTCCGGGAGATGGAAGTGACGCCCGGCTCCGGCCAATGCAACCACGGCCGGCCGACCTATATCGAATTGAAGCTCAGCGATATCGAACGGCTTTTCGGCAGAAGCTAAAAAAGCTGGAAAAGCAGCCCTTGCGGGAGTATGGCAGACTAAAGCGTGTCGCGATCTTTCAGATTCACTTGGCCCACGCTTTAGGTCTTTGGTGTTCCGCATGTCGTGACCGCAAAACCGCGGCACAGTTTTGCGCGACATGCTCTAATGACAGACGGCAGGGAACGGAGCGCATGAATTTGTTCGAAGGGCACGGAAACCGCGAGGCGAAGATCCGGTATCTCGATGGCGATTTCCAGATTCTCTCGCCCGGCTCCTATGTCGTCTGCGCGATGACGGGGAAACAGATCCCGCTCGACGAATTGCGCTATTGGAGCGTCGCCCGGCAGGAGCCCTATGCCGACGTGATCTCGGCCATCGATGCCGACAAACGCGCCGGCGTGCTGCCAAACCAGCGGCGCTAGAACTGGATGATTTAGGCCGGGTCAGCCTAAAGTCTGAATCCTGTTCTACATTATATAGTTAGAGCATGATGTCGTCCGAAAACCGCTCACGCTTTTCGGCGTCGTGCTCTAAAGCGCCGCGCGCCTCACCATCGATAACGATCAGCCAAGGCTTTGTTGAAGACGTGCCGGCCGTCCTGATAGAAGATTGAAATCTGGGCACAACGAGAGGTCACACGTCCGACCCGCCCACGAAGGACGGGCCGTTTGCGTGATCCGATCCCCGCAGGGGCAACGGTTCACTTGAATTTCGCCATATTCTCTGGCGTCACGAGCGCAGCGCCGGAATCGATCAAGGACTCAACCTTCTCTCCGCGAATCGATTTTACCAGCGCATCCACACCGAGTTCGGCCATCTTGGTGGGGAACTGCGCCACCGACGCATCCTCGACTCCACTCTTCAGCGCCTCCTCTTCGCCGCAGCAGAAGTCGAAACCGACCAGCACAATCTTGTCATTGGCAATGCCAGCGTTCTTGATTGCGCGCGCCGCGCCAGCAGCGGGCGGGCCGCAAGCGGCATAAATGGCCTTGAGGTCTGGGTTCTTCGTCAGCAGATCCTCGGCGACACTGATCCCGAGCTCCTCGGTGCAGTTTGTCGCGCCTTTCCCGACGATCTTGACGTCAAGTCCCTTCAGCCCTTCAAGCATTCCCGTCACACGGTCATCAAGCGCTGGCACCCCGGGCACGCCCTCAAGAATCCCGAGCGTGTCGCCGGCTTTAAGAACAGTTTTGAGATATTCGCCCGCGATTTTGCCGGCGGCGAAGTTATCGGTTGTGGCAAGCGCCGTCCTGCCTTTCCAATCCGGAATATTGTTATCCATCAGCACGACCTTGATACCGGCCGCCACCGCCTTGTCCAGGGCAGTGGACACGGTGGGATCGACAGGCGTGAGGGCAATACCCTGCACGCCTCGTGTCACCATGGACTCGATCTGTGCAATCTGGCCCTCGATGTCGGTTGCGGACGTACCCTGCCCGTAGATGATCTCGACGCCGGGATTTCTCTTTGCATAATCTTTGGCTGTGTTCTCCATTGTTGCGAAGAACGGTACTGGGAATTTGGTTATAAAGCCGAGCTTCACCGGCTCCTGCGCCAAAGACGGGACTACAGCGACGGCCAGGAGCGCAAGAGCTCCCAGCAGGGATTGCAGTTTCATGATACACCTCCCATGTTTCGACCGCCCTCCTCTAGAGCGATCTCGTTGTCCGCTGCCCCAAAGAAGCAGCGATCTCCCTTAAGCCTCGGCGCCGACAATCATCGCAACAAGGTCCTGCTTGTTCGCTTGCGTTGGCTTCAGTTCACCCACCTTGCGCCCCTGGCGCAGCACAACCGCCCGATCGGCGATTTCGACGACATGTTCCATATTGTGCGTGATGATGATCACGGCATTGCCGTCGGCTTTGAGCTGATGGATAAGGTCAAGAACCTGGCGAGACTCGCGAAGACCGAGGGCGGCCGTTGGTTCGTCAAGAATCACCAGCTTGCGCGCAAAAACAATGGCGCGCGCGACCGCGATCGCCTGTCGCTGTCCCCCGGACATCAGGGCGACCGGCGCATCGAATCTCGGCAGCTTAACCTTCAGGCGATCGATGACACTTGCTGCCTCCCGCTTCATCACGCCCGTGTTGAGGAAGCGGAGCGGACGCGGCAGCCAAGAGGGGAAAGAGATTTCTCGTCCGCAATAGAAATTCTGTACCGGGGTCAGGTTGTCGAAAAGCGCCAGATCCTGGTAGACGGTTTCAATACCGGCGCGGCGGGCGGCCGCCGTTGAATGGAGGGATACGGGCGCACCATCCACGAGGATCTCTCCTTCGTCGAGACTATGAAGCCCGCTGATGCATTTGACGAGCGTCGACTTGCCGGCGCCGTTGTCACCCAAGAGAGCGGTTACCTCACCCGAGTACGCATCAAAGCTTACTTTTTTCAGGGCATGGATGGCGCCAAAGCGCTTCTGGGCATTTCGAACCGAAAGTGCCGGTGTGGTAGATGCTGGGTTCATTGCACTCTCGCCGATTGAAGCACGCGTGCGCGCGCCTCGAGATGGTTACGAAGCACGTCGGCCTCTACGGCGATGACGATGACGAGCCCAATCGCGATCATTTGAAAGAACACGTCGACCCCGAGAAGGTTAAGGGCGTTGCGGATGACGCCGATCAGCACGGCGCCGATCAGGGCGTGTCCGAGATGGCCGCGTCCGCCAAGGAAGCTGGCGCCACCGATAATCACCGCAGCAATCGTGTCGAGTTCCAAAAGATTGCCGTAGATTGGCGAGGCGGCGGCGGTCCGTCCTGCGAGCAGCACCGCGCCGACACCTGCACAAAAGCCGCAAATAATGTAGGTTGCGAGCAGAACGCCCTTTACTGGGATACCCATGCTTCTGGCGGCATTCGGCGCCCCACCGACGGCATAGATCCATCGGCCAAAGACCATCGACTTCGTGAGGATCAGAAAAAGAAGCCCGAACATCGCAACGGCAAAGAAGGAATTGGGCACACCAAGCGTCGTACCGCCGCCGATCGCGGTCACTGCATCGGGCATCCCGCGCATGGTGGTGTGGCCGGGCGCCAATGCAAGTGCCAGGCCGCGGCAGATACTCAAGGTCGCAAGTGTAATGATAAAGGGGTGTGGCAGCCGACCGTAGACAAAGACCAAGCCGTTGACCGCACCGATAGCAGCACCGGCAAGCAGCATGGCCATTATGACGACGATCGAGGAATCAATCTGCTGATAGACAAGTCCGCCGATGACTGTTGCCAGCGCAAGATTCGAGCCTACAGACAGGTCGATGCCGCGCGTCAGGATAACGAGTTGCTGCCCCATTGCCACAACAGCAATCACTGCTGTCTGCGCCAGGATGTTCCCCAGGTTAACGGGCTTTAGAAAAGCCGGCGTGATCAAACTGACGACGGCGATGAGCATAATCAGGATCAATAGAGGGCCGAGGCTCAATAGCTTCAGCCCGAATGTGATGCCAGATTGTCTCGGCTGGAAGGTTGCATCTTGCGAACCACCAGGCCGGGACGAGTTCTGAGGCAGAATCCCGGAGTCTTCCAAATTCCCTAGCCTCCCCCGTTTTTTATACATAAGAAACATATGATACACGTGCGTCAAATTGTTTTTTATGGATATCTAATCATACCAGGAGTTGCGCCATGAGAACGGATACGACTTTCAAGCGGGCATTCAATGATATGATCGATATCATTCGGACGCTCGATCTTGGGGCGGAATTGCCGTCCGAAAATTCACTGCGTACCCAGCTTGGCGTGAGCAGAACAACGGTGCGGAAGGTGCTGGCGGGGATGTCCGCACGTGGGATCATCATATCTGAAGCGCACAGGCGGATCATACGTGAGCAGCCGCGGCAAAAAGAGCGCTATCCGAAGGAAGAGACCTTGGCAATTTCGGAACAGGTCGAGACGAGCTTCATGGAATGGATGCTGCGCGGTGATGCCTGTCCAGGCACAGAAATCAATGAGACGGAATTAGCTCGGAAATTCGGCGTCGCGACAACGATTATCCGTGAGTTTCTCAATCGATTTCAGAAATATGGGCTGATCGAGAAGCGTCAGAATGCAGGCTGGGTTTTTAAAGGGTTCACAGCCAGTTTCGCACTCGAACTGTTTGAGATCAGAGAGATGTTCGAAATGCGCTCCGCACGGCTTTTCGCTGCCCTGCCCGACGGGTCGCCCGTCTGGAAACAGATCCAATCCATGCGGGCGGCACATTTGGAACTGCTCGCGGATATCGACGCTCGGTTTCAGGATTTCTCGGAGCTGGACAGCCGTTTCCACCGGCTGATTACCGCAGTCGCGCCAAACCGCTTTATCGAAAGCTTCCAAGACGTGATAACCATGGTTTTCCACTATCACTATCAGTGGAACAAGCGTGATGAACGCACGCGGAATGAGGTCGCCATCAGGGAACATCTCGCCCTGATCGAAGCCCTCGAAAGCCGCAATATCGCCTTGATCGATCGCGCATGCCGGTTGCATCTGACTTCCGCCCGCGAAACTTTGCTTCACTCGATCGCGTGATAGCGTTGCATGTGGAGTTGTACGCAGGACGAGACGTTTTGCAGCAGCCTGCTAGCTAGAGCGGTTCCGCCTTTGCTGGAATCGCTTTAACCCCGGCCTTCATCTCCCGCAGCCGCCGCTCGCGGCAAGCGACGATCGCCCGGTCGATGATGAGGCTGGGGGCGAGGTGATCCTCGAAGACCATGTCGACCTCGATCACCCGGCTCTTTTCGACGAGCCGCGCCGCCTTGCCGTGATGGCCGGAAAGGCGGACGAAATCCTTGGAGGTGGTGACGATCAGGAGACCTTGACGCTCTGCGGTCGTCAGGATGTCGTCGATCTCCTCCTCCGTCAGGTGCTCGTGATCGCCGAAAGATTTGGCGACAACGATCTCGGCGCCGCGGGATTCAACCGTGCGAAAGAATTTGGCGGGATCGGCAATGCCGGCAAAGGCTAGCACCTTCGTGCCGGCCAGCGTATTGTCGCCGCGGATTTTCAGCGATGCGGTGAAATAGGGCTTTGCCGCGCGCGCCGCCATGCGGACGATCCTGTCGGCGGCATTGCCGCCACCGACCTTCAGCAAAGCGGTTGCGGACCGCAGCTGCTGGCGGATCGGCGCGCGGACCGGGCCACCCGGCACGATATGGCCGTTGCCGAGGCCGCGCGTCGCGTCGATGACGAGCAAGGCATAGTCGATCGCCAGCCGGGCACTTTGGAAACCGTCATCCATGATGATGAGATCGGCGCCCTCCGCCACCAGGCGCTGAGCCCCTTCGACGCGCCGGCGCGAAATCACCGTCAGCGCTTCCTGGGCAAGCAGCAACGGCTCGTCACCGACGGCAATCGCCCGGTGATGATCGGGGTCGACCACGGTCGTCACATCGAGCGAGCCGCCGTAACCCCTGCTGAGAAAGCCGGGCTTCAGCCCCTTCGCCTTGGCGGCGCGGGCAATCGTCAGCGCCGTCGGCGTCTTGCCGGCGCCGCCGACGGTGAAATTGCCGACACAGATAACCGGAACCGCAACCGAGGCGCGGCGCGCATGGGCCATGCGGTGGCCAGCGATACGGCCATAGAGAAAAGAAAGCGGCAGCAGCAGCCAGGCCCGCCAATCGGCTTTCCTCCACCAGAACGGTGGCGCTTCGGATATCATCTTGCCGTCCCGCTCCCTGCCCGGCCACAGAATTTTCGTTTCCCGGCCGGATTGAGAAGCCAAAACCAGAAAAAATGCAAGCCCTTACCCGTCAGGCCGGCTGCAGGTCCGGCAGCAGGGTCTCGATGGCAGTGATATCGTCGAGCACATGATCGGCCGCGGCGGCAAGCGTCTCCCGCGAACCGGTGCCGGTCAGCACCGCGATCCTCAGGCCGGTGCCGGCATTCAAACCCATGTGCAGATCGTGATTGTTGTCGCCGACCATGGCGACCTCTTCAGGCGAAAGACCGGTCGCAGCGCAGAAGCCGAGCACCATGCCCGGCTCCGGCTTGACGCCGAAACCGCTGTCATAGCCGGCGATGTAATCGATATAGCGGGCGAAACCGAAACGTTCCGCCGTCTGGCGGATCGACCGCTCATTGTCGCTAGAGGCGACACCGAGCTTGAAGCCGCGTCGATGCAGCCGAGCGAAGAAGCCGGCGAGGTCGGTCACCGGCACGGAAAATTCGGCGGCACTGGAAAAAAGGGCGTCGAGGCGGATCGTCAGTTCGCCGACATCGACCATCGAGCCCGCCGCAACCAGACCCTCGGCGATCTGGCGGGTATTGCCGGCGGCAAGCAGGCTGTCGGGAACGATGTGGCCGGTCAGCGGATCCATGCCGCAGGCCGAAAGCAGCCGGTTGGCGAGAAGCTCATCCCCTCTGGCGGCGATGCGGGCAAGCTCGCGGTTTACCGGCAGCCAGCTCTCGTCATAATCGAGCAGCGTGCCGTCCTTGTCGAAGAGGATGCCTTTGATAGGGGACGCTGCCGACATCTTCGCTCCTCAGACCTGGGCCACGGCCTTGGGCAGCAGCCGCGCCTTGACCGTCAGCGGATTGATATAGGGTTCCAGCCCCTTTACCGTCGCCGTCAGCGCGCCGCGCATCTCGTGCACGGCGGTGATGCCGGCCTCGATCATGTTGCGGCGGGCGTCGTCGTTTATCAGCAGATAATGCACGCCCTTGGCCAGCATTTCAGTATCGCGCACCATGCGGGCGCTGCCGCTGCGGGCAAGCTTCTGATAGGCATCGCGGAAATTCTGCACATGGCCGCCGGAGAGAATGGCGCAGCCGAGCATGGCGGGCTCCAGCGGGTTCTGGCCGCCTTCGGCAAAGAGCGAACGGCCGACGAAGGCGATTTCCGTCAGGCGGAGATAGAGGCCCATTTCGCCGATCGTATCACCGAGGAAGATATCGACATCGGCGGACAGGACATCGTCGCGGGTGCGGCGGGCGACCTTCAGCCCCTGCTTGACGAGCGCTGCCTCGATCTCGTCGCTGCGCTCGGGATGGCGCGGCACGATGATGGTCAATTGATGGTCGCGCTCCCTGAGCGCCCGGTGAACGATGGCGGCGGCATTCTCCTCGCCGTCGAAGGTTGAAATCGCCGCCCAGGTCTTGCGCTCGCCGATCTGCTTCTTGTAGCGGGCGAAGACAGCGCTGTCATAAGGCGGCGCGTCGGTATCGACCTTCAGATTGCCCGAAGTGATGACGGGGACGGCGCCGAGATCGCGGAATCGTTCGGCATCGACATCCGACTGGGCGATGACGAGGGCAAGATTCTCGAACAAGGCTTCGGCGATCGCCGGGCGGCGGCGCCAGCGGGCAAAGGAGCGGTCCGACATGCGGGCATTGATCAGGATCTGCGGAATGCGGCGGCGGCCGAGCTCCAGCACCGTTGCCGGCCAGATCTCGGATTCGGCGATAATGGCGCAATCGGGCTGCCAATAATCGAGGAAGCGGCTGACGGAGGGCTTCAGGTCGAGCGGCACATATTGATGGATCGCTTCCTGGCCGAGGCGCTCGGCGGCGAGCTTGGCCGACGTGATGGTGCCGGTCGTCAGGATGACATGGATGTCGCGGCGGCGGATTTCACGGATCAGCGGGATGACGGCGTTGGTTTCACCGACGCTTGCGGCATGGAACCAGATGAGCGGGCCCTGCGGCCGGTTGGCGCTCGGATAGCCGAAGCGCTCCAGGCGGCGGGCCCTATCTTCCTTGCCCTTGGCCGTGCGGTAGGTGATATAGAGGCCGACGACAGGAGAGGCCACGGTTCCCGCCAGACGGTATGCGCTCAGACCGAACCGCGCCATCCGGGAACTCATCGCGCCAGCCTCCGATCAAAACCGATCGACATCAAACCCATTCCCTAATTATCGTTGCGGCCGCAATGGCCGATTAATTTGTTCAGAATGCGTCAAACAATCCGGATCGACGGGCGCGCCCGATGCAGCAAAGCCCGCTCGACGAGCGGCCGGCCGGCGGCACATGCTAGGGATCAGTTGCCCCTGGCCTTTTCCTGCGGATCGAGCAAACGATGCATGTGGACGATGAAGTAGCGCATATGCGCATTGTCGACCGTCTGCTGCGCCTTAGACTTCCAGGCCGTCAGTGCCGTGGCATAATCCGGGAAAATGCCGACGATATCGAGACCCTGCAGGTCACGGAACTGGACGTCATCGAGGCTTTCCAGTTCGCCGCCAAAAACGAGATGCAGAAGCTGCTTCTTGTCACCGGAGTCAGTCATTTTTTTCTTCTCTTTCTGCCTATTCTCCTCCGCCACCCATCTGCGGGATTTTGACGGAAACGTCAACTGTCTCGTCGTCCCGCAAAGGCCGTGAGGAACTCCTCGAGGCGAGGCGTTGGCGCCGCGCAGAGGACCTTGTGGGTGACCTCAGTGCGGTTGTAGACGATCGGCCGGCCTTCGATGTCGACGAGGCCGCCACCGGCGCAGACAAGGATCAGATCGGCAGCGGCAAGGTCCCAATCATGTGAATTGCCCTTGACGAAGGTGCCTTCGAGACGACCGTCCGCCACCATGGCGATGCGATAGGCGAGCGAGGGAATGTATTTCTCTCGCGTCACCCGGTCACGGAACGCCGGCGGAAAGGTCTTCAGCAGGTCTTCGCCGATCGCAAGGCGGCTCATCTCTTCCGGTCCGGCGGCCGAGACGGTGAAGGGAACGCCGTTCTTCAGCGCCACGCCGCCCTCGACCGCCTCATAGAGCTCTTCGAGCGCCGGGGCATAGAGCACGCCGGCGACCGGCCGGCCGCGATGAACCACCGCGACGCTGACGCACCAGACCTTCTGCCCGCCGAGGAAGGCTCGCGTGCCGTCGATCGGATCGATGATGAACAGCGTCTCGCGTGAGAGACGGTCGGCATCGTCGTCGGTCTCTTCCGACAGCCAGCCATAATCCGGCCGGGCCTTGCGCAGGATGGTCTCGAGCGTCTTGTTGGCGGCGAAATCGGCGGCGCTGACGGGAGACCGGTCCTCGTTCTTCCACCAGACCTCGGGAGACTGGTTGAAGAAGCCGAAAGCGACGGCGCCCGCCTCTCTCGCAGCATCGGCGATCAGCGTGAGATCGCTCTGCCAGCGGGCTTTCTCCATGTCGCTCATCCCCGTCAATCCGTTTCTCAATTCAACAGTGGGAGCATGATGTCGTCCGAAAACCGCTCACACTTTTCGGCATCATGCTCAGCGCCCCGCGAGCGTCATGCCTTCGATGGCGAAGGTCGGAGCTGCAACGCCGAATTTGCGATCGATGTCGTTTGCCGGCGTCAGGCGCATGAACATCTCCTTGAGGTTCGAGGCGATCGTCACCTCGGAGACCGGGAAGGTGAGTTCACCATTCTCGATCCAGAAGCCGGTGGCGCCGCGGCTGTATTCGCCGGTGATCATGTTGACGCCGTGGCCGATCAATTCGGTGACATAAAAACCGTTGCCGACGCTGCGGATCAAATCCTCCGGCGAGATATCGCCGGGTTCCAGGGCAAGGTTGGTGGAGGAAGGCGAGACGGCGGTGCCGCCGCGCACGCCGCGGCCGTTGGTTTCGAGGCCGAGCTCGCGCGCCGTCGAGGTCGAGAGGAACCAGTGCTTCAAAATACCATCCTCGATCATCACCAGCCGCTCGCCGGAGACGCCTTCGCCATCGAAGGGCCGCGAGGAAGGGCCGCGTACGATCAGCGGATCATCGGTGATCGACAGGCCTGACTTCAGGATCTGCTGGCCCATCTTGTCACGCAGGAAGCTGGACTTGCGAGCGACGGCAGCACCATTGATCGCACCGGCGATATGGCCGACGAAGCCACGGGCGACACGCGGGTCGAAAATGACCGTGACGTCCTTGCCGGTCGGTACCTGGCGCGGATTGACGCGCTTGATCACCCGTTCGCCTGCGCGACGGCCGATTTCAGCGGGATCGTCGAGCTCGGCATAATAGAGGCGGCTGTCGAAATCATAGTCGCGCTCCATGCCTGTGCCTTCGCCTGATATGACGCTGACGGAATGGCCGAAACGCGAGGCCATGTAACTGCCTTCGAAACCGTGCGAGGTGGCAAGAACGAGGCCGCCCATGCCGGCGGAGGCGCCGGCGCCGGAGGAATTGGTGACACCCTTGACCGCAAGCGCGGCAGCTTCTGCGGCAAGAGCGGCCTCGCGCAGCATCTCGGAGGAGACCTCGGTGGTATCGAGCAATTGCAGGTCGGGATAGGTTCTCGAAAGGCTCGCCTCATCCGCCAGGCAGGCGAAGGGGTCTTCCGGGGAAACCTTGGCCATCGCGACGGCGCGTTCGGCCAGCGCCTGAAGATCGAAGCCCGGATTGGCTGAAACGCTGGCGACACGCTGGCCGATGAAGACGCGCAGGGAAAAATCGTCGTTTTCGGAGGATTCCGTTCCCTCGACCTTGCCGAGGCGGACGCTGACCGATTGCGAGCGCGACCGGACGACGACGGCATCGGCGGCATCGGCCCCTGCCTTCCTTGCCAGATCGATCAATTGACTTGCGCGGGAAAGAAGTGTCGAGGAATCAATTTCAGAGGACATGATTTGGCCTTTCCTTCGGCTTCCATTTATTGTGCACTCTCCCAAGCATCAAGGCCGCCGTCACCGATTCTTTATCGGGGCTGCCTGCTTGCTCCCCGCCGTCGAAAGAAATTGTCAGCATGTCAGCGTCCAATGCCTTTTTTTCCGAAACGATCCTGCTGCTTGGCGGGGCGGTGGTCGCCGCTCCGATCTTCAAGAAACTCGGGCTCGGCACGGTGCTCGGCTATCTTGCTGCCGGCATCGTCATCGGCCCGGTCTTCCACGGCATCACCGATGGCGAACAGATCCTCGCCGTCGCCGAACTCGGCGTCGTCTTCCTGCTGTTCATCATCGGACTGGAGTTGAAACCCACCCGCCTCTGGCAGATGCGGCGCGACATCTTCGGCCTCGGCACGGCGCAGGTGGTGCTGACGGGCCTGGCGCTGACCGCGCTTGCCTGGCTTTCCGAGGCTCTCGACTGGCGCGGCAGCATCGTTGCCGGATTTGGCCTGGCGCTATCTTCGACCGCCTTCGCCATGCAGATCCTCGAGGGCGACGGAGACGTCAATACGCGATACGGGCAGCGCTCCTTTTCGATGCTGCTGTTCCAGGACCTGGCGATCGTGCCGCTGCTGGCGCTGATCACCATCCTCGACGGCGGCGACAAGGGCAGCAACGCGCCGCTGTTGGATTTCGCCATCGCCATCGGCGCGGTTGCGGCGATGATCGTCATGGGACGCTACCTGCTGACGCCACTCTTCCAGATTATCGCCCGGACCGGCGCGCGCGAAGCAATGATCGCGGCTGCCCTCTTCGTCGTCATGGGGTCGGCGATCCTGATGCAGTTGGCCGGGCTTTCGATGGCGATGGGCGCCTTCCTATCCGGCGTGATGCTTGCCGAATCCTCCTACCGGCACGAGCTGGAGGCTGATATCGAGCCCTTCCGCGGCGTGCTGCTCGCTATCTTCTTCATCGCCGTCGGCCTGTCGCTGGAGCTCGACGTTCTTGCCGACAATGCGCTCTTCGTCATCGTCGCCGTGCCGATCGTCATGGCCGTCAAGGCGATCGTCATCTATGGGCTCTGCCGGATCTCCGGCTCTCCGCACAACGATGCGATCCGCATCGCCTTCCTGCTGCCGCAGGGCGGTGAATTCGGCTTCGTGCTGTTCACCACCGCGGGGGCGGCCGGGCTGATGTCGACGAGCACAGCCTCGCTGCTGGTCGCGATCGTCACGCTGTCCATGGCGCTGACGCCGATCGGGTCGGCCCTTTCGAAGCGGCTGCTCAACGGCGATAAGCAGGAGGAGCTGGACGAGGATTTCGAAGGAGCCGGCGCCGACGTGCTGATGGTCGGCTTTTCGCGTTTCGGCCAGATCGCCGCCCAGATCCTGCTTGCCGGCGGGCGCAGCGTCACCGTCATCGATTTTTCGGCCGACCGCATCCGCCAGGCTTCCTCCTTCGGCTTCCGTATCTATTTCGGCGACGGCGCCCGCAAGGATGTGCTGCGCTCGGCCGGCATCGACAGGGCGAAGATCGTGCTGGTCTGCACGCAGAAGAAGGAAATCACCGACAAGGTGGTGGAACTGGTGCAGGCCGACTATCCGCACACAAGGCTCTACGTGCGTTCCTACGACCGCGTCCATTCGATCGAGCTGCGCAACAAGGGCGTCGACTACGAGCTGCGCGAAACGCTGGAATCGGGCCTGCTCTTCGGACGGCGAACGCTGGAGGCGCTCGGCGTTTCCGAGGTCGACGCTTACGAAATCGGCGAGGATATCCGCAAGCGCGACGAGGCGCGCCTGGTGCTGCAGGTGTCCGAAGGGCTGCAGGCCGGGCGCGACATGCTGTTTTCCCACCCTGTCCGCCCCGAACCGCTGGTCAAGCCGAAGCGCGCTGCCGATCCCTTCGAGGACGATCCGCTGGCCGGAACCGCGGATGCGACGGCGGATGCCTGATCGCCCCTGACCGGCTTGCGAAATTGACGCATTGAATATCAAGGGGGCGGCGTTTATCAAACGCGCGATCGGAGCGATCCAAGAGGGAAACTTGATCAAACGGGCGACACAGATCGAACAATGGGCGCTGCGCATCCTCTGCGCGGTCGCATTGGTGTTCGTCGGCTTCTCCCATCAGCTGCCTGCCGCAGCGGCTGGCGAATTCGATCCGGCCGAACTCGCTCAATATGTGCTTCCGGACGGGACGCTGCCGACGCTTTGCGTCACCACAACGGACAAATCCGGTCAGGACCAACACGACAAGGCGCATTCGCATGGTTGCGAAGCCTGCCGGATCAGCGCCGCCATCCTCCTGCCGGCGGCGGACATCGCCGGTGCTGTCATACCCTTTGCGCCTGCGGTTGAACTGCCGATCCGGACCGAGGCCTTCCATCGCCAGCTTTTCCCGCCCAATACCGGTCCCCGGGCTCCTCCTTCCGATCCGATCCCTG
This sequence comes from Rhizobium sp. 25PS6, assembly GCF_032464655.1. Classification (NCBI taxonomy): domain Bacteria; kingdom Pseudomonadati; phylum Pseudomonadota; class Alphaproteobacteria; order Hyphomicrobiales; family Rhizobiaceae; genus Rhizobium; species Rhizobium sp. 25PS6. The sequence goes on along the minus strand of NZ_JAWDIV010000016.1, from coordinate 80,317 downwards.
CCTGAACTTCGCGTTGCGGCAGGCGCCGTGACGCGCCTTTCAACGCCGGCCGACCTGCATGCGTGCTGTCGGTCGTGGATACGGATCCATTCTCATGTCGACCATTACTGCTGCCGAACCGGCAGAGGACGTCGCAAACGGCGTTTCGCTCTACCGTGCCATCTGGCGCTGGCATTTCTTTGCCGGGCTTCTCGTCATACCCTTCCTGCTCAATCTGGCCGTTACCGGATCGCTCTATCTTTTCAAGGACGAGATCAACAGCACCTTCTTCGGCTACCGCTACAGTGTCCAGCCTATCGGCAAAGCGCTGTCGCCGGAGCGGATCGCAGAGATCGCCGCCTCCGCCGTGCCGGGCTCAACCGCAACATCCTACAAAGACCCGGTCCTGCCCGAGCGATCGGCCATCGTCACCCTCTCCAGCGATGCCGGCTCGATGCTGGTCTTCGTCAACCCCTATGACGGCAAGGTGCTCGATGTGGTCGGATCGACCGACGAGTTCAATTATGTCGTCAAGCGCATCCACAGCCTCGCCTATTTCGGCAGCATAACGAACCGGCTGATCGAAATTGCCGGCGGCTTTGCCATGGTACTCGTCGTCACCGGCATCTATCTCTGGTGGCCGCGACGCCAGACGGGCGGCGTTGTCAGCGTACGGGGGACGCCCGGCCGCCGCGTTTTCTGGCGCGACCTGCATGCCGTGACTGGCGCCTTCGCCGGTGTCCTGATCTTCTTCCTCGCGATGTCAGGCATGCCATGGTCGGGCTATTGGGGGGCGAACGCCAATGCCTGGCTGACCGAACACGGCCTCGGCTATCCGGTGCAGCTCTGGGACGATGTGCCGAAGTCGCGAAAAGTCACCGAGGATATCCTTCCGAACAGCGGCTGGATCGTCGAGAAGGCGCCCGTTCCGCTTTCCGATATCGCCGCAGCGCAATCAGCCAGGCCAATCGGCCTTGACAAAGCCGTGGAGATCGCCAGGAGGCTGGGCATGGCGTCGGGCTTCGACGTGGCGATCCCCTCCGACGAGACGGGCGTTTATACCGCCTCTCTCTTTCCGGACGCCCTTACCGACGAACGCACCCTCCATATCGATCAATACTCCGGCAAACCACTGATCGATATCGGCTTCGATCAATATCCATTCCTCGGCAAAGCGATCGAGTGGGGCATCAATGTCCACCAAGGACAGGAATGGGGGCGTTTCAACCAGCTGCTGATGCTCGCAACATGCCTCGCAATTGTGCTCAGCTGCGTGACCGCCGTCGTCATGTGGTGGAAACGGCGCCCGATCGGCCGCCTCGGCGTGCCACCCATGCCGCCAAAGCCTTCGATCTATTACGGCCTGTGGGTGATTGTCGGGATCTTCGCGGTCACCTTCCCGATGAGCGGGCTCGCGATTCTCGCCATGATCGCCTTCGACCAGATCGTCGTGCGGTTCGTACCGTTGCTGAAACGCGTTCTCGCCTGAGGGAGGCCATCACCTGAGGGAGGCCATCAGATGAAGAAGATCATCGCGATCGTTGCAGGCGTGCTGCTTGCATCCATGGCATCTGCGACCGACGATCCGCAACAGGCGATCCCGGCAAGGCTGAAGGTGATGTTCGAAAGGCCAGACAAGCCGCTCGATATCGCGCCGGTCGTAGTTCAGGCCGACTGGGCGATCGTCGGCTGGAGGCAGGACGGACGCGGCGGACGGGCCCTGATGAAGAAGACGCATCACGGCTGGAGCATCTATCTCTGCAGCGGCGACAGCCTGAAGGATGCCGCGACACTGGAGACGATCGGGCTCTCCGCAGGTGACGCCGCCGGGCTAGCTGCGAAACTGAAGCATGCCGAGACCGGCCTCGATTCTTCCGCGCTTGCGCTCTTCTCAAGCTTCGAGGGCACGGTGATGATGAACGAGGCTTCAAACGGCGCGGGTCATGCCGGCCATGAGGGCCATGCCCAATGAAGCAAAGAAACAGCTAGCGCTTCAGCCGAGCCTCAATTTCCCGGTCAAGGGCGAATTTCAGGTCGTCCTTGACGCCGACGGACATAGCGAGGACTTCGCGGGCCTTGAGGAAATCCATGACGCCGGTGCGGCCGACCGTCGGGCGCAGGAAGATATGCGGCGGGCGAAGCTTCAGCTTCAGCGAGATCGCCGTCTGCATCATCAGCTGACCGGAACCGAAAATGCTCTCCATACGGTTCGGAATATGGGTGCCGTCACCTTCCGGCGCTCCGACGACATCGATACCGACGACGATGTCGGCAAGATCCATCAGGCATTCATAGGGCACCGGATTGCTGATGCCGCCGTCGATCATCACGCGATCGCGCAGGCGCACCGGCATGAAGACGGCGGGGATGGCGGAAGAGGCGGCGAGTGCGGGAAATAGTTCGCCCTGCTCGATGATGACTTCGCACTGCCCGTAATAGTCCGTGGTGATCACCTTCATCGGGACCAGCAGATCCTCGAAGCGGGCCGGCAGCTCGGACGGCAGGAAGGCTTTCAGGATCCGCTCCAGATTGAACTGGCCGATGCGGATACCCTTGGCCACCGCATCGCGCACCGTCGCCGGCCTCAGGCCCCAGATGCGGGCAACGACCGCCGTCTTGTTGCCGACGGTCGTCAGCGCATGTTCGCGGATTTCGGCGCCGGACATGCCAGCCGCCATGCCGGCTGCCATGATCGCACCGATCGACGAGCCTGATACCGCCACCGGGCGGATGCCGAGTTCATCGAGCGTCTCGATGACATGGATATGGGCAAGTCCGCGCGCACCGCCGCCGCCAAAAGCGACGGCGACCGTCGGCACATCGCTGATCGCAGGCAATTTCGGGCTGATGATCTCTGCCTGCTGCACGCCCGCCCCCGCTTATTGCGGCTGATATCGGAAGAAATGCACCCTCGTATCGCCGAAGATGCGGCTTTCGAGGAAAACATAGGAAGGGTGCACGGAAACGACAATATCGGCGCGTTCTTCGAGCACCGCGATTGCGCCTGGCCGCAGCCAGCCGCCCTCGGCCGCCGCCGCCATCGCCTTCTCACCGAGACCCTTGCCATAGGGCGGGTCGGCAAAGAGCACGTCGAAGGGGTCGAGATTGCCGACGCTGCCGAGATCGGTCGCATCCCGGCGCAGGATGCGCGTGCGGCCATGCAGGCCGAGCGCATCGATGTTCTCCCAGAGCAGCGCCCTGCCCTCGACGCTGTTTTCGACGAAGAGCGCATGGCGACAGCCGCGTGAAACCGCTTCGAGCCCGACGGCGCCGGTGCCGGCAAAGAGGTCGAGAATCCGGGTGCCATCGACGCATTCCGGATAGGCATGGCTCAATATATTGAACAGGCTCTCGCGCGTCCGGTCGGCAGTCGGCCGGATCTCGTTGGATTTTGGCACGGCGAGAGGCCGTCCGCGAAACTCACCGCCGACGATCCGCACCGCGCGTCATTCCTTTTCCTTTAGCACCACCTCTGGACGGCCCGCCCGCAGGCCTATCGCCGCCCGGCCTGTCACCGCCCGGCTTGGCGCCTTTCGGCTTGCCGGAGAAATTCTTAGGCCCGCCGGGCTTGCCCGCGAAGCTCTTGCCGCGGGGCTTGTCACCCGCAGGCTTGTCGCCGAACGATCTTTCGCCGCGCGGACGCTCGGAGCGGCCCTCACTGGCAAAACTTCTGGCTGCTCGCGGACGTTCGTCACCGTCCTCGCGCGGCCTGCGATCACCACGCGGCTTGTCGCCGAAGGGCCGGTCTCCACGCGACGGACGATCGCCGGCGGAGCTTCTCGCGGCCCGAGGACGCTCGTCACCTTCCGCACGTGGCTTACGGTCACCGCGCGGCTTGTCGCCAAAGGGGCGATCTCCACGTGACGGACGATCGCCGAACGGCCGGTCGCCGCGCGGACGCTCCGAACGGGCCTCACCGGCGGAGCTTCTGGCGGCACGAGGCCGCTCGTCGCCATCCGCACGCGGCTTGCGATCACCGCGCGGCTTGTCGCCGAAGGGCCGATCCCCACGCGAGGGACGATCACCGAACGGCCGTTCGCCGCGCGCCGGGCGGTCGCCAGAACCGCGGTCTTCGCGGGCGGGGCGACCACCAAAGCCGCGCTTGCGGCCGAAGCCCTCGCCCTCATCCTTGCGGCGGGGCTCTTCGCTCGAGCGGATCCACTCGCCATCCTCTTCGCGCACGCGGTTCACCTGGGTGCGCGGGCGATCTTCGATGCGATCGAAACCAGGGCCTTTTGCCGGCGACTGCTCGCCGCGCTTGCGTGCGGTCTGCGCATTCTTGGCAGCTTTCGCCGCGGCCTTTTCGCCGAGCGGCCGGGCGCCCGGCGCCATCCAGACATTGGCGCTGCGGCGCTGGCCGAGCGGCTGGGGACGCTTCGGCTTCTCGTCGTCCCTGCGGCCGCCGTCACGGCGATCATCATCTCTGCGCGCCCCACCGTGGCGATCGTCGCGCTTGGTGTCGAGGCGGCTCAACGCCCGTTCGCGCTTGTCCTCGTCACGGCGCGGACGCTCGCGCTTTTCAGGTGCTGCGGGTTCTGCCTCTTCCTCGGCAGCGACCGCCGCCGCATTGTAGATCGGCGCGTCGAAATTCGCCTTGGCTTCCTCGATGAGGCGCGGGCCGAGCTGGTCGCGCAGCGTGCGGCCGCGCACTTCGACGACATGGCCTTCCGGCAGGTCGCCGAGCTGGAACGGGCCATAGGAAATGCGGATCAGGCGATTGACGTCGAGGCCGAGCGCGCCGAGCACGTTCTTGATTTCGCGGTTCTTGCCTTCGCGAAGACCCATGGTGATCCAGACGTTCGAGCCTTGCGTGCGGTCGAGCGTCGCCTCGATCGAGCCGTAGAGCACGCCGTCGACGGCGATGCCGTCCTTCAGCTTGTCGAGCGCGTCCTGATCGATCTCGCCATGGGCGCGGACGCGGTAGCGCCGCAGCCAGCCGGTCGCCGGCAGCTCGAGCGCGCGGGCGAGACCGCCGTCATTGGTCAAGAGCAGCAGGCCTTCGGTGTTGATGTCGAGGCGGCCGATCGACATGACGCGCGGCAATTCTTCCGGCAGGTTGTCGAAGACAGTCGGCCGGCCTTCCGGATCGGCATTGGTGGTCACCAGCCCGGTCGGCTTATGATAAAGCCACAGCCTGGTGCGTTCGATGCCGCGGATCGGCACGCCGTCGACCTCGATGCGGTCGGCGAGCGTGACGTTGACGACGGGGGTTTCGAGAACCCTGCCGTTCAGCGTCACACGGCCTTCCATGATCATGCGTTCGATGTCGCGGCGGGAGGCGACGCCGGCGCGCGCCATCACTTTGGAAATGCGTTCGGCCTTGGCCTCGCCTTCGGTTTCGGCGGCGATCGGACGCGCGGCTGCAGCCTTTGCCGGCTTCGCATCGCCCGGCTTCTGCCCGGTGCCCCGTGAAAAGGGCTTTGCGCCGGGGCGTTTTGGCTTGTCTTTGGGTGTCATTTGTTGTTTGCCTGCCTTTTGGGCCTGTCTATCAGGTCACGCATCTGCGGTTAAGTGGAAATTCTTGCGATCGTGAAGACAAATCGTTTCATGGAGATGGCGCTCGAAGAAGCGCGTGCCGCCGGAGAACGCGGCGAGGTGCCGATCGGCGCCGTCGTCGTTGTCGACGATATTGCCGTTTCACGCTCGGGAAACCGCACGCGCGAGCTCAAAGACGTGACCGCGCATGCCGAAATCGCCGCGATCCGGCTCGCCTGCGAAGCGCTCGGACAGGAACGTCTTGCCGGCGCCGATCTCTACGTGACGCTGGAGCCTTGCACCATGTGCGCAGCAGCCATCTCGTTTGCGCGTATCCGCAGGCTCTATTATGGCGCCGAGGACCCAAAGGGCGGCGCCGTCGACAATGGCGTGAGATTCTATGCGCAACCGACCTGCCACCACGCCCCGGAGGTCTATTCTGGCTTCAACGAGGTCCAGTCGGCCGATCTGCTGCGAAGGTTCTTTTCGCAAAGGAGAGAGGCGCCGTAATCCCGGCGCCTGGGCGCGGCGGGCGTCATTTTTGCCGGCGCGCCGAAAAAGCTATTGCAGGAAGTTCCACCACTGCTTGCCGGTGTTGGCGACCGCTGCTTCCTTCTTGCGCTTCTTCTGCTTCTTGAGTTCGGGCTCGCCGACATCATCGAGCTTTGCCGGATCGTCGACGGTGCGGTAACCGGGCGGCGGGTCGGAGATATAGCGGCGCTGATCGATATAGGAGCCCTTCTGCAAAGCGCGGGCCTCGCGATAGGCCTTGGTCTGGGCTTCCGTCGTGCGCCGGCCGCCTTCGATCGCAGAACTGGCGAGCGGCGAGCGGTAATTCGGATTGTCCGAATTCGCGTCAGCTTCCGAAACGAGACGAGCACGCGTCTCCTCCGGCGATTCAAGCCATTGCGGATTGTCCTTGTTGGCGACCGTCTGCTGCGGCGCAACCAGGGTCTCTTTCTGCGCCTGCGCCGGCAGCACCAGCGTCGGGCGTGGCGTGTACTTGACGCCCTTGTTCTTCGGGTCCGGACCGGTCAACGACACGGACTGGCCGAGATCGTCGGTCAACTGTTCCATAGCGGTCTTGTCGGTGCCGTAGGTCGGGCTGCTGGCGCAACCGGACACCAGGGAACATCCCGCCACTACAACAGACAGGCAGGCGCCCATACGGAACCAATGCGTTGCTAACATGAAAACCCTTCCAGCCCTGCCGGTGCAATCGTCGCCCAACCGGACAACCGTCCCCCTGACGCAAAAATCCGGCCATTTTCAGGCAGCTTTTACCGGATGAACCGCGAAAACGCAATTCATCCGGCAATATTCTTCACTTAAGCGCCGCAAGTTCGCGAAGGGCAGCGGCGTCGCGGGCCGAAACATCTGGATATTCCGGATCGGAACCGACATCCCTGGTGATGCGCCAGGAGCGGGCGCATTTCTCGCCCTCTGCAAGCTTCGGGACGACGCTGACCTCCGGCACCTCGGCAAGGCGGAATGCATCCATCGGTCCTTCGCCGGCCTTGATCTCGATTGCCGAGGTGATGCAGACTTCGGTGAAGTCCTGGCCTTCCAGCGCCTTCAGCAGTTCCGGATCGGCGATATGAACGACAGGAGCCGCTTCCAGCGAGGAGCCGATGCGCTTGTCCTTGCGCTCGATTTCCAGGGCGCCGGTCACGACCGAACGCACGGTACGAATCTTCTTCCACTTCTCGGCCAGGACGTCGTTGCGCCATTCCTTTGCGACCGGAGCAAACTGCTCCAGATGCACGGAAACGGCGGACGGGTTGCGCGACAGCCAGGCCTCCTCGGTGGTGAAGGGCAACATCGGGGCGAGCCAGGTCACCATGCAATCGAAGATCTGACGGATGACATGCAGGCTGGCGCGCCGGCGCAGACTCGACGGCGCGTCGCAATAGAGCGCATCCTTGCGGACATCGAAATAGAAGGCCGAAAGTTCGACATTGGCGAAATCGATCAGCGCGCGGGCGATCTTCTTGAAGTCGAAGGCATCGTAGTTCTCGCGCACCAGCTCGTCGAGTTCGGCCAGCCGGTGCAGCATCAACTGCTCCAACTCCGGCAGGTCGGCAAGCGCGATCTCCTCGCCCTTGTCGTGGGCAAGCGTGCCGAGCATCCAGCGGATGGTGTTGCGCAGCTTGCGATAGGCATCGACATTAGTCTGGATGATCGTCTTGCCGACGCGCAGGTCGTCGGCATAATCGGAGGTCATCACCCAGAGGCGCAGGATATCGGCGCCGGCATCCTTCATCACTTCCTGAGGTGCTGTGACGTTGCCCTTCGACTTCGACATCTTCTCGCCCTTCTCGTCCATGGTGAACCCATGGGTGAGGACGGCGTTGTAAGGCGCGCGGCCGCGGGTTGCCGCCGATTCCAGCAGCGACGAATGGAACCAGCCGCGATGCTGGTCGGAACCTTCAAGATAAAGGTCGGCCGGCCACTTCAGGTCCGGGCGGTCTTCGAGCGTGAAGGTGTGCGTCGAGCCAGAGTCGAACCAGACGTCGAGGATATCCATGACCTGGGTCCAGCGGGAATGGTCGTGGTCATTGCCGAGGAAGCGCTCCTTGGCGCCTTCGGCAAACCAGGCGTCGGCGCCCTCATGTTCGAAGGCTTCGAGGATGCGGCCGTTGACGGCTTCGTCGACCAGGACCTCGCCCTCATCGTCGGCAAAGACGGCGATCGGCACGCCCCAGGCGCGCTGACGCGAGAGCACCCAGTCCGGACGGCCCTCGATCATGGCGCGCAGGCGGTTCTGGCCGGCGGCCGGCACAAAGCGGGTATCATCGATTGCACCCAGCGCGCGCGAACGCAACGTCGTGCCGTCAGCAAGGGTCTTGTCCATATAGACGAACCATTGCGGCGTGTTGCGGAAGATGACCGGCTTCTTCGAGCGCCAGGAATGCGGATACTGGTGTTTCAGCCGGCCGCGGGCAAAGAGCGCGCCGCGGGCGATCAGCTCCCTGATGACACGGTCGTTGGCATCGCCCTTCTTGCCGTTGTCGTCGATGACGCGGGCGCCCTCGAAGCCGGGGGCGTCGGCGGTGTAGAAGCCGCCGTCGTCGACCGGGAACGGGATCTTGGTCTCGATGCCGCGGGCCTCAAGCGTGCGGACAGCCGACATCCAGGCATCGAAGTCTTCGCGACCGTGGCTTGGCGCGGTGTGGACGAAGCCGGTGCCGGCGTCATCGGTGACGTGATCGCCATCGAGCAGCGGGACATCGAACGTATAGCCATTATCCAAATTTCTGAATGGATGAGCGCAAACAACGTTAGCCAGTTCGTCGTCACTTACGTCCCGCACAAAACGCAAGGTTACTTTGGCTTTCGAAGCACAATCCTCAGCCAAGCGCTTGGCGAAAACCAATTTCTCGCCTGGCTGCGGGCCGAAATCATTCGTAGCGCTTTCGACCTCGTACAGGCCATATTCAAGGCGAGCAGAAAATGCGATCGCGCGATTTCCCGGGATCGTCCAAGGTGTTGTTGTCCAGATTACGATGAACGCATCTTCATTGACCAACGGCGGGTTGACCTCATCCGCTGTAGGCGATGTTCCATCACGGCGATAATCGGCGGTCACTCCTCTAACGATCGGGAATTTCACCCAGATCGTGTCGCTCTCATAATCCTGGTATTCGACCTCGGCCTCGGCCAGCGCCGTGCGCTCGACCACCGACCACATGATCGGCTTGGAGCCGCGATAAAGCTGACCGCTCGCGGCGATCTTCAGGAGTTCACCGGCGATGCGCGATTCCGCGTGGAAGTTCATCGTCGTATAGGGATTGTCGAAGTCGCCCTCGATGCCGAGGCGCTTGAACTCTTCCGCCTGGACCTTGATCCAGCCGGCGGCGAATTCACGGCATTCCCGGCGGAATTCGTTGACCGGGACCTCGTCCTTGTTCTTGCCCTTCTCGCGGTACTTCTCTTCAATCTTCCATTCGATCGGCAGGCCGTGGCAATCCCAGCCGGGCACGTAATTGGCGTCGTAGCCGCGCATCTGGAACGAACGGTTGATGACGTCCTTGAGGATCTTGTTCAGCGCGTGGCCGATGTGGATGTTGCCGTTGGCATAGGGCGGACCGTCGTGGAGGACGAATTTCTCGCGGCCGGCGGCGGAAGCGCGCAGTTTCTTGTAGAGACCCATCTCCTGCCAGCGCTTGACGAGTTCCGGTTCCTTCTGCGGCAGGCCGGCGCGCATGGGAAAATCGGTCTCGGGCAAATAGAGGGTCTTCGAATAGTCGATCTTTTCGGCTGTGTCGGTCATGTCTGACAATCGTTTTCTGGCGGCCCAGGAAGGGGCGCAACGGGCGTGAAATAGCTGGTGACGGAAGCGCTCGTATCCAAGCGCCAAAAACCCGGACCTTCCGGCCGCTTAGCGCGCGCGGAAGGCCGGGCCGATAATTCGCATCATCATTGCCAGCCGATATTTCTTCATCGCGCCGGTTCATAGGCGTTTTTGCCGGGAAAAGGAAGAGGAGAATTCGCGGTTGGCAATCGGCTATATCGGCTTAAATTGTCAGCATCTCAGCGACAGCCGCACTCAAGGCGACCTCAGGAAAAGCAGAGTTTCTGATCAAGAGCGCCGAGCGGCTTAACACCTGCAAGCAGCGCCCTCGCCTCTTCCTCATCGCGCTTGATCTGGGCGACGAGCGGATCGAGGCCGTCGAATTTCAGCTCCGGGCGGAGATAGCCGAAGAAGGAGACGGAGCAGCGCTGGCCATAGAGATCGCCGCTGAAATCGAAAAGATAGGTTTCGAGCAGCGGCGCGCCGTTTTCCGTCACCGTCGGGCGGCGGCCATAGCTTGCGACGGCATCGTGGAGCGTGCCGTCCTGTCGGCGGAAGCGGACGGCGTAGATGCCGGCGGCAAGATCGACCTCCGGCGGCAGGCGCATGTTGGCTGTCGGGAAACCAAGCTGCCGGCCGAGTTTTTCGCCATCGATCACCTCAGCTTCCACCGTATAGCGGTAACCGAGCATGCCGGCGACTTCGCTGACATTGCCCTCCTTCAGCAGCGCGCGGATATGGCTCGAAGAGACGACATCGGCGTTTTCGTCGCGAAAGGCATCGATCAGGGTGACGCCGAAGCCGTAGGCATGGCCGGCATTCATCAAGAAGGCCGGACCGCCCTCGCGGCCGCGGCCAAAATGGAAATCGAAGCCGGTGACGACTTCGGAGGCACCGAGCCAATCCTTCAGGATCGAATGGATGAAATCATCGGCCGAGCGCTGCGAGAACTCGTAGTCGAAGGGATATTCGATGACGGCGCTGAAACCCAGCGTTTCCAGGATGCGGGCCTTCAGCGGCGCCGGCGTCAGCCGGAAGACCGGTGTCTGCGGCCGGAAGACCGTGCGCGGATGCGGCTCGAAGGTCAGCACCAAAGCGGGGATACCGCGCGCCTTGGAGATCTCGAGCGCCCGGCTCAGCACCGATTGATGGCCGCGGTGCACGCCATCGAAATTGCCGATGGCAATGACGCCGCCCTTCAGATGGGCGGGCAGGGGTTCGCGGGTTTCATTGCGGTGGAAGACGGTCATCGGCTGGCTTCTCTTCATGCAAGGCGTGTCTTCATGCAAGGCGGGGCATCCACCACTTCGGCGCGGCGTTTTCCCGTTCGAGATAGGCGTTGAGGATCGCCTCATCAGTCTCGCCGTTGAGAGTATATTCCTTAGCGTGGATACCACCGCTGATGTAGAGGAGGTCGAGGCGGTAATTCAAGGCGCCGCGCACATCGGTCGGCATGCCGTCGCCGATCGCCAGCACGCGGTCGACCGGGAAATCGCCGCGAAGCTCGCGGGCAGCCGCAAGTGTCGCCTCGTAGATCGGCCGGTGCGGCTTGCCGGCGATGCGGGTTTTTCCGCCGAGCTGCTGGTAATAGGCGGCCATGGCGCCGGCGCAGGGGATGATGCGATGGCCGCGCTCGACAACGAGGTCGGGATTGGCGCAGATCATCGGCACGTGGCGGGCTTTGAAATCGAGAAGCATGTCGGTGTAATCCTCCGGCTTCTCCGTCTCGTCGTCGAAAAAGCCGGTGCAGACCAGCGATTGCGCTTCGCCCGCCGGCCGGCGCTCGACGCCAATACCTTCGAGAAGCGCCTTGTCGCGCTCGGGGCCGAGCAGAAAGACGGTCTTCGGCCCTTCGGCGATCAAACCGCGCGTGACGTCGCCAGAGGTGACGATCCTGTCATAGGCGCTGTCGGGAACGCCGATCTGGCGCAGCTGCTCGACCACCTGCCAGGAAAGGCGCGGCGAATTGGTGATGAGGACGACGGCGAGGCCGCTGCCGCGTGCCGCTTCAAGGGCTGCGGCCGCCTTCGGGAACGGATCGACGCCATTGTGAACGACGCCCCAGACATCGCAGAGCACCACATCATAGCGATCTGATATCTCCGAGAAGTTTTCTATCCGCTTGGCCATTCCGATTTCCCGATTTGCTTCAGTCACCGGTGACATTGCAAAGGCGCAAGGCGATGGCAAGGCATTTTCTTCGCTGCCGGGCCAATGCGAAGAGCTCGAACGGCGGTCCGACAAAGCGGAAGGCAAAGGGTTTGACGATTATCGCCAAGCGGCAGATCGCCGACGGCGGACGAGTTCGGCAAAGTTCGCCTGCGCGGGTTTCGGCCGCAATCTCCGACTATTCTCCGGTCTCTTCACAATTCCGGCACAAAAATTCGTGATTGCTCTCATTGACTCCTCTCGGAGCCATCCCTAAATGCTCGTCGCTAGCACTCACCGCAAGGGAGTGCTAACATCTATCCATGTGGGCCACTCCGGTCCGCGAATGTCATTCGATCGAGGGATTAGACAATGGCAAGCACCAACTTCCGCCCCCTTCACGACCGCGTCGTTGTTCGCCGCGTTGAGTCCGAAGCCAAGACCAAGGGCGGCATCATCATTCCCGATACCGCCAAGGAAAAGCCGCAGGAAGGCGAAATCGTCGCCGTCGGCTCCGGCGCGCGCGATGAGTCCGGCAAGGTCGTCGCACTCGACGTCAAGGCTGGCGACCGCATTCTGTTCGGCAAGTGGTCCGGCACCGAAGTCAAGATCGACGGCGAAGACCTTCTGATCATGAAGGAAGCCGACATCATGGGCATCATCGGCTGATCGGCCGACCTGCTTTCCCGAAATGGCTGACGGGCCTTTTGCCCGAACAACTCGAATTCAGGAGTTAAGAATATGGCATCTAAAGAAATCAAGTTTGGCCGCACCGCGCGCGAAAAGATGCTGCGCGGCGTCGACATTCTCGCCGATGCAGTGAAGGTCACGCTCGGCCCGAAGGGCCGTAACGTCATCATCGACAAGTCCTTCGGCGCTCCGCGCATCACCAAGGACGGCGTTTCGGTCGCCAAGGAAATCGAACTCGAAGACAAGTTCGAAAACATGGGCGCACAGATGGTCCGCGAAGTTGCTTCGAAGACCAACGACATCGCCGGCGACGGCACCACGACGGCTACCGTTCTTGCCCAGGCGATCGTTCGCGAAGGCAACAAGGCCGTTGCAGCCGGCATGAACCCGATGGATCTGAAGCGCGGCATCGACCTTGCTGTCGCCGACGTCGTGAAGGATCTCCAGGCCAAGGCCAAGAAGATCTCGACTTCGGAAGAAGTTGCACAGGTCGGCACGATTTCGGCAAATGGCGACAAGCAGGTCGGTCTCGACATTGCTGAAGCCATGCAGAAGGTCGGCAACGAAGGCGTCATCACGGTTGAAGAAGCCAAGACCGCCGAAACCGAACTCGAAGTCGTCGAAGGCATGCAGTTCGACCGTGGCTACCTCAGCCCGTACTTCGTGACCAACCCGGAAAAGATGATCGCCGACCTCGAAGACGTCTTCATTCTCCTTCACGAGAAGAAGCTCTCGAACCTGCAGTCGATGCTCCCGGTTCTCGAAGCCGTCGTTCAGACTGGCAAGCCGCTCCTCATCGTCGCTGAAGACGTCGAAGGCGAAGCCCTTGCAACGCTCGTCGTCAACAAGCTGCGCGGCGGCCTGAAGATTGCTGCCGTCAAGGCTCCTGGCTTCGGCGACCGCCGCAAGGCCATGCTCGAAGACATCGCCATCCTGACGGGCGGCACTGTCATCTCCGAAGATCTCGGCATCAAGCTCGAATCCGTCACGCTCGACATGCTCGGCCGTGCCAAGAAGGTTTCGATCTCCAAGGAAAACACCACGATCGTCGACGGTTCGGGCGCCAAGACCGACATCGAAGGCCGTGTTGCCCAGATCAAGGCGCAGATCGAAGAAACCACTTCGGACTACGACCGCGAGAAGCTGCAGGAACGTCTTGCCAAGCTCGCTGGCGGCGTTGCCGTCATCCGCGTCGGCGGCTCGACGGAAGTCGAAGTGAAGGAAAAGAAGGACCGCATCGACGACGCGCTCAACGCGACGCGCGCTGCAGTTCAGGAAGGCATCGTCCCCGGCGGCGGTATCGCTCTGCTCCGCTCCTCCACGAAGATCACCGTCAAGGGTGCAAACGACGACCAGGAAGCCGGCATCAACATCGTTCGCCGCGCCCTGCAGTCGCTCGTTCGTCAGATCGCTGAAAACGCAGGCGACGAAGCCTCGATCGTTGTCGGCAAGGTCCTCGACAAGAACGAAGACAACTTCGGCTACAACGCCCAGACGTCCGAATATGGCGACATGATCGCCATGGGTATCGTCGACCCGCTCAAGGTCGTTCGCACGGCGCTGCAGAACGCTGCTTCTGTTGCATCGCTGCTGATCACCACCGAAGCCATGATTGCCGAACTGCCGAAGAAAGAATCGGCTGGCGGCGGCATGCCGGGCGGCATGGGTGGCATGGGCGGAATGGACATGATGTGATCGGCGAAAGCCATCACTGACCACCATTCCGGCATCCGGAACAGGAAGGGCGGCCCTCGGGTCGCCCTTTTCTTTTGCCCAAAGCGATTCGACGCGCGGCACAGTGATTTGCATAGCCGACGAACGCCTGCGCAGTTCTCTCTTGCGGGCTCCGGGCACGAAGCTTGCGCCAAACTTGCGCTGCCTGCGTATTTATCAGCCTGCCGACATGCGAGAGATCGCAGTGCTGCTGCAGTATTTCCGACCTGACGTGGAGTGAAAACGTTTGCAAAGCTTTCAAAGCTGATCCTCCCATGCCAATTCTCGCGAAATAGGCCGAAGATGCAGACATCCTAAGAAAAGAGGCCGATCCGAAGACCCCTTAAAAAGCCGTTGCCGTTTGTCCAAAAGCTCCTATAAATCCGCGCTGAATTAATGCGCGCCCGGCGATAATTTTTCGCCAATGGACGAGGCCGGAGCGCGGAAGGCGATACGTGAACGTTCGGCTTTGAGGAGCTCCGGTTACGGAGGCCAGATGGCCGTGGCAATAATCGCCGGAGGTAAGCGCGGGCATCATGCCCGCTGCTGCGTGATCCTGTTTCTTTGTGTTTGCCGAGCGTGCGGCCGAGGAGCCGCATCCGAACGGGGGGACGCCTTGTTTAACATCGCCAGAGCCAATGCAGCCGTACCTTTGACACCCAGCACGCTTGATGACGCCAATCAAAATCATAAGATGTTGGCGCAGTTTTCCGTTTCCGAAGCCTGGACTGGAGATTTTTCGAGCGGCATGCTCCGTCTCGGCGAATGGAGCGCGATGCTGCACGGCCTCGCCGCACAGGAATGCGGACTGCTCAGCCTGATCCGCTGCTATGATGCCAAGGACCGCAGCCACATATTGGAGCTGTTCGAGCAGGCGGCGGCGCGCTGCTCCTCCTTCTGTTTTTCGACGACGATCATCATGCCGAACGGCTTTCGCCAGCCGCTCTTCTGCATCGGCGAGTCCAACGGTCTGGAAGAAAAATTCGGCGGCAGCATGGTCGGCGTCCTCGTCTTTCCACGCTTCAAGCTGGAAGGCGCAAAGCAGATCACAAGCCGACGATAGGCCGGAATGGCTGCCCCTCACCCTAACTCTCTCCCCGCTCGCGGGGCGAGGGGACGTGCCCTGCGGTAGGTAGGCGGGGAACGGAAAGGTCGCGGCTTGTCCCTTCGCCCCGTTTACGGGGAGAAGGTGGCGGCAGCCGGATGAGGGGGGATCGGCGATCTCTTGGGTCGTTCGTTACTCCGGCTTGACCGGTATGTTGAGGCCTCTGGCACTTGCCGGACGAGCGATGCAGCGCTCCAGCCAATCCGAGATGGCGGGGAATTTCGCGTATTCGAGCACCTCGCGGCCACCATAGAAAATATCGGCACCGCGAACCCAGGTGAAGGTGGTGATGTCGGCGATCGTGTACTGATCGCCCATGATCCACTGACGGCCCTTCAACCGGTCTTCAAGCACCCCGAGCAGGCGCTTGGATTCATCGCGATAACGTTCCACCGGGTAGGCGTTGTTGGCGACCTTGTCGGCGGCGAATTTGTAGAAATGGCCGAACTGGCCGAACATCGGACCGATGCCCGCCATCTGGAAAAACACCCACTGGATGGTTTCATATCGGCCGGCGGCATCGGCAGGGATGAGCTTGCGGGTTTTCTCCGCGAGATAAAGCAGAATGGCGCCGGATTCGAAAAGGCCGATCGGCTTCCCATCCGGCCCGTTCGGATCGATGATCGCAGGAATGCGGCCGTTCGGATTGAGGGATTCGAATTCCGGCGATTTCTGCTCGTTGGCGGCGAAGGAAATATAATGCGGCTCATAGGCAAGGCCGAGCTCTTCGAGGGCGACTGAGACCTTCACCCCATTCGGCGTCTGCAGGGAATAAAGCTGGATGATGTCGGGATTTTTCGCCGGCCAGCGCGTCGTGATCGGAAATGCGGAAAGATCTGCCATCGGATTCTCCATGTTGGGTGCTGACCATAAAAACCGGGCTTGGCAAAGGCAAGCGGGGAGACCTCAAGAGAGATCGTTCCATATTAGTGAACGAACTGTCCCCTTTCGTTTATCTTTCCACAACGCAAGAAAAGAGCGACATAGAGGCATCCGAGGTCGAACCGGTGCCGGGGCACCAAGATCTCCAAAGTCCTTGAAACGGAGACAACGTCCATGTCGAACAACGTCATCATCCTGATTGCCCGTATTCTTCTTTCCTTCATGTTCATCCTTTCCGGCTTCATGAAGCTCACCGATCCTGCCGGTACTGCGGGCATGATCGCCGGTGCCGGCCTGCCGGCAGCAACCCTGCTGGCCTATGTCGCAGGCCTTTTCGAACTGCTGGCCGGCCTTGCGGTTCTCACAGGCTTCCAGGTCCGCATCGCCGGCTGGCTGCTCGCCGCCTTCTGTGTCTTCACGGGTGTTGCCTTCCACCTGCCCTACGCAAGCGGCACGGAACTCGTGAATATTCTCAACCAGATCATGGTCATGAAGAACGTCACGCTGGCCGGTGCGTACATCCTGCTCGCCACCGTTGGTGCCGGTGCCTATTCGATCGACGCACGCCGCGGCGCCTACGTGGCCGCCTGATACCAGCAGACATCCTCCCGCAAATACGAAACCCGCCGTCATCCGACGGCGGGTTTTCTCGTGCCTGAATGGCCGGGATCAGAGGGCCGCGCGCACCGCCTCGATGATCGCCTGCACGGCGGGCTCGCCGGCGTGGCTTTCCTTTCGGGCCCGCACCAGGCAGGCCTGCGAATGCAGGATGACACCGTCCTGGAGCACCTTCAGGTGGTTGGCCCGCAGCGTCGAGCCGGTGGAGGTGATATCGACGATGATATCGGCCGAGCCCGCGGCGGGAGCGCCCTCGGTGGCGCCCAGGCTTTCGACGATGCGATAAAGCTGGATGCCGTGCTGGCTCGAAAAGAACTGCTGGGTCAGCCGCCAGTATTTGGTGGCGATGGCAAGGCGTCGGCCGTGGCGAGCGCGAAAATCGGCGGCGACATCGACGAGATCGGCCATGGTCTCGACATCGAGCCAGATCTCCGGCACAGCAACAACGACATCGGCATGGCCGAAGCCGAGGCGGGCGCAGAATTCGACGCGCTTGTCGACTTCGGCAAAACCTTCCCGCATCAGATCCTCGCCGGTGACGCCGAAATCGACGGTGCCGTTGCCGATTTCACGGGAGATTTCGGAAGCCGAGAGGAAGGCGATTTCCACATCGTCCCAGCCTTCGACGCGGCCGCGATAGGAGCGATCGTTACCGACCGCCGAGATCGTCATGCCGGCACGCTCGAAGATCGCCGACGCGTCTTCCTTCATCCGGCCCTTGGAGGGAAGCGCGATGGTGATGGTCATGCGGCTGTCCTCTCGGTTTCGATGCGGTCGAGCCAGAAGGAGAAGCCGACGGCCGGGATGCGGTCCGTCGCACCGAGGAAAGTCAGGAGCCGGTCGAAACGGCCGCCGCCGGCCAGAACTGCGGTCGAGCCTTCGACTGTCACCTCGAAGACGAGGCCGGTGTAATAGTCGAGCGGCCGTCCGAAGGCGGCGCGGTAGTCGAGGCAGGAAAGATCGACGCCGGCATTGGAAAGTGCTGCGACGCGGCCATTGAAGCGGGCGAGCGCGTTGCCGAGTTTCAGGCCGGCGGCATCAGCGAAACCGGAAAGGGCTGCGGACGCATTGACGAGCGGCACGTCGAGCGACAGGAACTCTTCCAGCACATGGAAGGCGGCATCGTCGAGGCGCGTTTCGGACAGGATGAGCTTTTCCTTGAGCCGTCGGGCGATCTCGAGAGGCGAGCGGCCGGCATTCGTCGAATAGCCGGTCTTCTGCATTTCGCGCTCGAGATGGGCGACGAGCGCCTGCTCGTCGCCTGATGCGACAAGCCTGGCGATATCATCGTCCAGCCCGGTGACGAATTGCGTGCTGACCAGGCTGGCAAGTAGTGCCTCCAGCTGCGTCATATTGCCGAAGGCGTGGATCAGGCGCTTCTGCCAGCCGAGCGGCAGACCGAGCGCCTGGACGACGGCCTCGAACACCGCCTGGTCGCCTAATGTCACGGCTAAGCGCCGGCCCGGCAGCAGGCGGGCGAGAATGCCGGTGGCATCGCCGATGGCGCGGGCGTCGGCGTTTGATAGGTCGATATCGCCAAGATCCTCGATGCCGGCCTGATAGAATTCGTTGGCGCCGTCGCGACGCTGGCGGAAAACCTCGCCGAGATAGGCGTAACGCTTCGGCGTGCCGGTTGCCGTCTCGATGTGGCGCAGACAGACGGGAATGGTGAATTCGGGACGCAGGCAAAGGCTGGCGCCGGTTTCGCTCTCCGTCATGAAAATACGGCGGCGCAGATCTTCGCCGGCGATGTCAAGGAAAGGTTCGGCCGGCTGAATGACAGGCGTGTCGATGCGCTCGGCGTTGCGCTCGATGAATTCGGCAAGCAGGTCGTTGGCGAATTCGGGGAGATTGATCAGGGGCATAGTGACGCTCCTGGAAAAAGACCCCTCCCCAACCCCTCCCCACAGGGGGGAGGGACTAACCCGCGGCGATCGCCGAAATAAATTGAGAGTTTCCTCGGTGAAGCAAACGCCGAGTTGGGCACAGCGGCGCCACTTGAAGCCCCTCCCCCCTGTGGGGAGGGGTTGGGGAGGGGTTTGCTACGCATTCGCCGCCCTTTTCCGATCTTCGGCCTGCGCAGCAAGGATCTCCTTCACCTTGGCGACGAGGTCGGCTACCGGCGCCGTTTCCTGCGCTACGCGCGCTTCGCGCCAGCTGGCATTGTCCTCGATCTCGCCGGAGAGCCGCTTGCCCTCGATCAGATCCTTGATCTGCACGACGCCTTCGGCGCGCTCGTCGCCGCCCTGGATGATGGCGACGGGGCAGCCGCGGCGATCGGCATATTTCAACTGGTTGCCGAACTTCTTCCAGTTGCCCTGGAACATCTCGGCGCGGATGCCGGCGGCGCGCAGTTCCTGCGTCATCTTCTGATAACGGCCCATCGCCTCGACATCGCCGTCCATGACGGTCACCAGCACCGGCTCGATGACCTCGCTAGCGCCGAGCTTGCCGAGGTTCTTCAGCGCCGTCATCAGCCTGGAGACGCCGATCGAAAAGCCCGTCGCCGGAACCGGCTGGCCCATAAAGCGGGAGACGAGGCCGTCATAACGGCCGCCGCCGCCGACCGAACCGAAGACGACCTTCTCGCCCTTTTCATTGGTGACGTCGAAGGTCAGTTCGGCCTCATAGACCGGACCCGTATAATATTCCAGGCCGCGGACGACGGAGGGGTCGATCTTGATGCGGTCAGGGCCATAGCCGGCGCTGGTCACCAGCGCACCGATGAAATTCAGCTCGTCGACGCCTTCGCCACCTTTGGAGGTTCCCGCAACCAGCTCGGCGAGGCGTTGAGCGCTTTCGGCATAGTCCTTGATGCCGACGAAGAACAGTACCTTGTCGATCTGCGCCTGATCGAGCCCTGCGCCCTTGGTGAAGTCGCCGGATTCATCCTTGCGGCCGGGACCGAGCAGCAGGGCCACGCCCTCCGGGCCAAACTTGTCGAGCTTGTCGATGGCGCGCAGCACGTTCAACCGTTGCCCCGCCTTGTCGTCGCCGCCGAGACCGATCGCCTCGAGCACGCCATCCAGAACCTTGCGGTTATTGACGCGGATGAGGTAATCGCCGCGCTTGATGCCGAGGGCTTCCAGCGTATCGGCCATCATCATGCACATTTCGGCATCGGCCTGAACACCAGGCGCGCCGACGGTATCGGCATCGAACTGCATGAACTGGCGGAACCGGCCTGGGCCTGGCTTCTCGTTGCGGAAGACGTAGCCGGCGCGATAGGTGCGATAGGGCAGCTGGATCTCGTTGAAATTCTCGGCGACATGACGGGCGAGCGGCGCCGTCAGGTCGTAGCGCAGCGACATCCATTGCTCGTCATCGTCCTGCAGCGAGAACACGCCCTCGTTCGGCCGGTCGCTATCGGGCAGAAACTTGCCAAGCGCATCGGTATATTCGAACAGCGGCGTTTCGAGCGGATCGAAACCATAATGCTCATAGACTTCCCGGATCTTTGCCGTCATCTCGTTGACGGCGCGGATATCGCCGGCCGTCCGGTCGACGAAGCCGCGCGGCAGGCGGGCCTTGAGCTTTTGCGGTTTCTTCTGCTTGTCGTTCATTTCCGGGGATTCCACTGACTGTGACAGTGGCGGTTTCCTAGCGGATTGGGCGGGGAGCGGCAAGGGCGAAGGGACTTGATCTCAAGACCGGAATCGATTGAACGAAGAGGCGTCCATCAGAAATGCGGATATGCTCATGATCACTGAGGCGCTTCTCTATGCCGCGACCTTGCCGCTGACCGGCAAGCCGTATCGAAAGTTCATCCGCTATTCCGTCAATCTCTGGTCGCGGGCCGGGCGCTGTTCGGCGGATTGGGCCGAACATGAGGAGATGAGCCGGAAGGCGATCCTGGCGGCTACGGCCGATCTCCGGCAGAAACGGACGGCCGTCGTGCTCGGCTCCGGCCTGTTGCGCGACGTGCCGATCGAAGTGCTGGCGCGGGATTTCGACACCGTCGTCCTGGTCGATCTCGCTCATCTCGCCTCGGTGCGCCTGTGGCTGTCGGCCAAGGGCTATCGCAATGTCCGGCTGATCGAGCGCGACCTTTCCGGCTATGACGACCTCGCCACCGGCCGCGAGCCTGAACCGCTCGGCTTCCTGCGCGGCGTGCCCTATCTCGATTTCGTGGTTTCCGCCAACCTGTTGTCGCAGATCGGCCGCGGCGTGAAACGGCGCCATGAGGCCGAGGCCGGGCGAATGCCTGAAGACACGGTGGAAAGGCTGATCTCGGCACATCTGACCGGACTGTCGGGGCTTCCCTGCCGCAACTGCCTGGTGACCGATATCGCCTATGCCGTCATCGACCGCAACGGCAGGACGCATGAGGAGGCCGACCTGCTGCACGGCGTTTTGCCGCCGCTGGCAAAAGCGGCCTGGACATGGCCGGTCGCTCCGCTCGGCGAAGAAAGCAAGGATTATAGGATCGAGCACAAGGTCATTGCCGGCTGGTGATCCGGATGTGACCGCCGGCAGTATTGGGTTGCAGCCGACATTCACAGCGAACCGAGATCGCCGAGATGAACGCCTGGCTCAGGGCCCACGGCAAGTAGTCGATCGTTGAGGAAAAGGGGACGCCGGATGTCCGGCGTTCCCCAAGACTTATGAGATCTCAGTCCTTCGGCTCGAAATCGGCTGGCCGGCGCCCGGCGCCCTGTCGCGCCAGCATCCAGCCCGGATATTCGGGCGCAAGTGCGCTCACCTCGTCGAGCTTCTTCATATCGTCTTCATCAAGCTTGAGCTTGACGGCGGCAAGGTTCTGGTCGAGCTGGTCGACACGTTTGGCGCCGATGATGACCGTCGTGACGAAAGGTTTGGCGAGGATATAGGCGAGCGCCACGGTGGCGACGCTGACGCCGTGTTTTTCGGCGATTTCGCGCATGACGGCGACGCAGGCCCAGGCCTTGTCCTTGTCGACGGGCGGGAAATCGAAACTGGCGCGGCGGCCTTCACCATTGCCGGGCGCGCCCGGACCATATTTACCGGAGAGCAGACCGCCGGCGAGCGGCGACCAGACCATCACGCCAAGCTTTTCCTCCTGCATCATCGGCACGATGTCGCGTTCGAGGTCGCGGCCGGCGATGGAGTAATAGGCCTGCACGGTTTCGAAACGGGCAAAGCTCCGGCGTTCGGAGAGGCCCAACGCCTTGGAAATGCGCCAGGCCTGCCAGTTGGAGACGCCGATATAGCGCACGAGACCGCGGGAAACGAGATCGTCGAGAGCGCGCAACGTCTCCTCGATCGGCGTCACCGTATCGGTCCCGTGGATCTGATAGAGGTCGATATGATCGGTCTGCAGGCGTTTGAGGCTCGCCTCGACCGAATCCATGATGTGGCCGCGCGAGGCGCCGCGGTCGTTCGGCTTGTCGCCCATGACGCCGTAGACCTTGGTGGCGATGACGACGTCCTTGCGCGGGATGTCGAGGTTCTTCAGCGCCTGGCCGAGCAGCCGTTCGGACTCGCCGAATGAATAGACATCGGCCGTGTCGATGAAATTGACGCCTGATGCAAGCGAGCGCTCGACGATCCGGTCGGCGGCATTTTGGTCGACATCGGCGATGGCGCCCCAGGCGCTGCCTTGCTTGGCTTCACCGAAGGTCATCGTGCCGAGGCAGATTTCCGAGACGAAAAGCCCCGTATTTCCGAGTTGATTGTAACGCATGGTGGAAAAATTCCTTTGTGTCTGCCGCAAGAGGGCTTGCGAACTCAAGAACTTCATTTTTTGATTATTGGCCTGCATATGACAGGCACAGCCGTGGCTGGCTGCAAGGTGAGGCGATTTTCATGTAGTGCGGCGGCGGCGCTTTTCAACGCCGTAGCTTGGCTCTGCGGAGGCGATGCCCTTGTCTCGACACAGGCCGCCGATAGATTGCCGACCATATTTTAAGAGGTACGCATATGGCAACGCGACCACTGACCACGATCGGCTTCGATGCCGATGATACGCTCTGGCAGAACGAACAATATTACCGGCTGACGGAAGCGCATTTTACCAGGCTTCTTGCCGATTTCGCCGAAGGACCGAAGATTTCCGAACGGCTGCTGGAGGCCGAAAAACGCAACCTTCGCCATTACGGCTTCGGCATCAAGGGCTTCACGCTGTCGATGGTCGAAACCGCAATCGAGATCACCGAGGGCAAGGTGCCGGCGAGCGTGATCGCCAAGATCCTCGATACCGGCCGCGATCTTCTCAATCACCCGGTCGAGACGATGCCGCATGTGCGCGATACGCTGGAGGCGCTTGCCGGCAAATACCTGCTCGTCATGATCACCAAGGGCGATCTCTTCGATCAGGAGCGCAAGCTTGCCCAATCCGGGCTCGGCGACTTCTTCGATGCCGTCGAGATCGTCTCCGACAAGACGGCAGTCACCTATCGCCGCATCTTCGCCAAGGTCGGCGACGGGCCGGAGCGAGCGATGATGGTCGGCAATTCGCTGAAATCGGATATCGTGCCGGCAATCGCCGCCGGCAGCTACGGCGTCTTCGTGCCGCACGAACTGACCTGGGTGCTGGAACATGTGGACGAGCCAAAAGAGGCGCCGCGTTTCCGCAAGATCGACCACCTCGGCGAATTGCGCGACCTGATCGACCGGCTCGGCTAAGCCGGGCACACCCTCTGCCTCATTGCCGCTTCGGCGGGGCCTTCGGGAAGAGCGAGGGGCGCTCCGGCTCGGCCGGCGGTTTCGCTGGCGGCGCAGCCACCAGCGGCTCGATCAGGATGCTGAAGGGAGCGCCGAGGCCACGGCGCGGCGAGACCTTGGAATAATAGGGACGCAGCAGCCAGGTGGCGTTTTCCTTGATCGTCGTCTCGAAGCTCATGCCGTCCTCGTCGGTGCCGAAGAAGGCCTCGTCATCGGGTTTCGACAGGTCGAAAATCGCCAGGAAGGCAAATTTGCTCTTGGTGGAAAAACTGATCTTCAGGTGCTGGCCGGCGCGCACCGGCAGCGTATAAACATGGCCATTGCCGAACTTCGTCCAGCCCTTCAACTGCATGGTGACGGCCGGGAATTGCAGCTTCTCCAGCTTCTCGCCGGGATCGAGCTGCGGCGTCTGCGCCATGGCGGAGACGGTCAGGAGGAAAAGGGCAGCGGCTGCGATCAGTGTTCTCACGGAATGATCTTTCATGGGCGAACCAGAGCGGTGCGCATCGCCTCGACCTCGGGCCGGCAGAAGCAGCCTTCCAGATGATCGTTGACGAGACCCATCGCCTGCATGAAAGCATAAACTGTGGTCGGGCCGACAAAGGTCCAGCCGCGTTTCTTCAGATCCTTCGAAATGACCACCGATGTCGGCGTCGTCGGATTGGCGACGATATGCTCGCGGTCGACCACCGCCGGCCGCTCGTTATGGCCGGGCTCGTAACGCCAGAAATAATGGGCGAGCGAGCCGAATTCGTCCCGGAGTTCGATTGCGCGCTTGGCATTGTTGATGGTCGAGACGATCTTGCCGCGATGGCGGATGATGCCGGCATCGGCAAGACAGCGAGCGACATCCCCTTCGCCGAAGAGGGCGACCTTTTCGAAATCGAAACCTGAAAAGGCGGCGCGGAAATTCTCGCGTTTGCGCAGGATCGTCAGCCAGGAAAGACCGGACTGAAAGCCTTCGAGGCAGATCTTCTCGAAGAGGCGGGTATCATCGGTGACGGGGCGGCCCCATTCCTCGTCATGATACCGGAGATAATCGGGCAGGTTGGCGTGCCAGTGGCAGCGGCTCCTGCCGTCCTCGCCGATGATGATGCCAGTCGCGCTCATGATCCTTCATTCTGCGGGGGTCCGCTTCGTTCTCTGCTCATGATTCCGGCTTTACCATTTGCAAACCGTCTTTCCAAACCGAACGGTAACCCTGACGAAAAGTTTATCCCGTCGGTCGGCTTTTCATGAATCGATCTTTACCATTCGCTGGCGGATAGGGTGGCAGCGTCTTTCCCGGGCGGAACATCTCCGCCCGGGCGGACCTGTCCCGCCAGCCGCATTTTCGGTCATTTGTAGAGAGTTCGTCCGATGATGAAACAGCTTGTTCTTGCCGCAACCCTGTTCGGCATTTTCTCCACGGCCGCCATTGCAGACGACCGCTACGCCACCCGCCCGCCCGTCGTGCTCAGCCCCGATCTGACTGCGCCCTGGATCAACCAGCTGGGCGGCGGCAGGGTTCGTCCCGTCGTCTATCAGCGGCCGGTCATCCGCCAGCAGCAGCGCGGCCTTTTCCAGCGCCGCGTGCTGCGCCAGGCGCCGCAGGCCGCACCGCAGACCGTCTCGGCGATCAATCCCGGCATTCCGTCGATCCGCCGCCCGATCGAACCGCAATACCTGCCGCAAATGGTCGATTACGACACCACGGAAAAGCCCGGCACGATCGTCATCGATACCAACAACCGCTTCCTCTATCTGGTGATGCAAGGCGGCAAGGCGCGGCGTTATGGCGTCGGCGTCGGCAAGCCGGGCTTCGAATGGGCAGGCGCCCACAAGATCACCCGCAAGACCGAATGGCCGGACTGGACGCCGCCTTCCGAGATGGTCCGCCGCGAAGCCGCCAAGGGCCATTATCTACCGGCGCGCATGGATGGCGGGGCGGAAAACCCGCTCGGTGCGCGCGCCATGTATCTCGGCTCGACGCTTTACCGCATCCACGGCACCAACGCGCCCTGGTCAATCGGCAGCGCCGTTTCCTCCGGCTGCATCCGCCTGCGCAACGAAGACGTCGTCGACCTCTACGACCGCGTCAATGTCGGGACCCGCGTCATCGTCATGTAACGGCGGCGCAATACTTACAGCGCCGCGCGTCTTTTCTGATGCGCAAGGGGCGCTCTAATTCTTTAAATTGCTGCATAATTTTTCCTTACGTCGATTCCGATTTGAGGATAAATTATGCAGTAGGAGCCGCAAGAACATCCGGCTCCCCTTCTCCAAAAAATGTTTTATCCGGCCACACCGATCTTGAATCGGGCAGAAGTTCATGTAGCTTCGAGCGGATTTGCTTGAGGGGAATCGATCATGATCAAACTAATGTCGGGTCTGGCTGCTGCCGGACTTGTCCTGTCCTTGATGTCCACATCCGCCTTTGCTGCACCCGCCGGCTCCGCGTCCGACAATGCACGGCGCCCGGCGCAGATCGTGCGCGTGGCGCAGATGCCGAAATATGTGAAGCCGCAGTTCAAGCGCAAGAAAGTGCGGCTGGTCACGACGGAGGCCGCCGGCACCGTCATCATCGATACCAACAACAAGTATCTCTATCTCGTCGAAGGCAACAATCGCGCCACCCGCTACGGCATTGGCGTCGGCCGCGACGGCTTCGGCTGGTCGGGGGTCGTCAAGATCGGCCGCAAGGCCGAATGGCCGAGCTGGACGCCGCCGGCCGAGATGCGCCGCCGCGAAGCCGCCAAGGGCCATATCATTCCCGCTTTCCAGGAAGGCGGCGAGGACAATCCGCTCGGCGCCCGCGCCATGTATCTCTACCAGGGCGGCCGCGACACGATCTTCCGCATCCACGGCACCAACCAGCCTTGGACGATCGGCCTCAACATGTCTTCCGGCTGCATCCGCATGATGAACGCCGACGTCATGCATCTTTACGATCGCGCCTCCGTCGGCACCAAGGTGATCGTCATCGGCCCCGGCAACAGGCAGGGCAAAGTGGCGTTCGAGGACAGGGGCATCGACGTGCTGCGCACGATGTTCGGCGGCTGAGCAACACTTACCAAAAAAACGAAAGGCGCAGTTTGACGCGCCTTTTGTTTTGCTTAGACTTTGCGGCCAAAAGCTGGCACACGTGCCTAAGAGTCGACATATTTGTTTCGGGGCTATTCAATGATATCTGCGCTGCGTTCCTCCGCTTCCTTGCTTGCGGGCATCGCGTTTTTTACCGTCTGTTCGGCAGTTTCCGCCTTGGCGGAAGACCTGCAATTCTCCATTTACGGCGGCTACCAGACCGCACCGCACAGCGGCGTCGACCTTTCGGACGGCACGAGTTTCACCGCCGGCTGGGAAGGCAAGTCCTTCGGCAGCCCGCCTTATTACGGTGCCCGCGTCACCTGGTGGCTCGAGGACTTCAACAAGCCGAACTGGGGCATCTCGCTCGATTTTACCCATGACAAGGTCTATGCCGACGACGATACGCTGGCCAAGGCCGGCTGGTCGCATTTCGAATTCACCGACGGCCTGAACCTCATCACGGTGAACGGTCTCTACCGCTTCCAGGATCCGGCCCGCCGCTGGACGCCCTATCTCGGCGCCGGTATCGGCGTGAACATTCCGCATGTCGAAGTGATTCGTCCCGAGGGCAAGACCTGGGCCTACGAATTCGGCGGCGTGACGCTGCAGGCCCAGGCCGGCGTCGACTTCAAGGTGACCGAGCGCTGGTCGACCTTCGTCGAATACAAGGGCACCTATTCGCGCATCGACGTTCCGATCGATAGCGGCGTGGACCTGAAGACCAATATCTTCACGAATGCCGTCAACGTCGGCGTTTCGTTCCACTGGTAACAAATTTCAGCTGCGGTGTTAGAGCGGTTCAGCGCATAGAAGCGCAGAACCGCTCTAACCTTTTATTGTTACGCAATTCCCGGCAAAACCGCTTCGCGCTTTGCCTGAAATTGCTCTATTTGGTGCCGCAGCTGACCTTGCCCTCGACGGCATAGGGTTTTTCACCGCCTTCGATGGTCAGGGAATAGCTGCCGCTGAAATTTGCGGCCGGCTTGCCGCGCTCGCCGGCGACGACCACCAGATCCAGCGTTGCTCCACCGGTATCATCTTCGCCGCCGTCGAAGACTTCCATGAGCAGTTCGCCGTCACGTGACCAATGGTTGGTCAGGTGCTGCGATTCGAAAACACGTTTTCCGAACACCGCCTCTTGGGCCGGATCCTTGACGATCAGCGCGCCGCGGAAATGGTTGAGCTTGTGGCCGGCAGCGCTTTCGAAACCGCTTTCGACCGTGAAGCGCGCTTCCTTGTCATCGGCGGAACAGAAAAAGCGACTGTCGGCATGGGCAGCACCTGCCGCACCGAGCAGTCCCGCAAATACGATCATTCCACGCCACATTGCCCAACCTCCGAGACAGCGTCGTTTGCGGCTCTCGAAAAGATGCGCGGCGCTGCAATAGGTCTCAGCCTAACGGCAAACCTGTTAATTTTTCCGGCACAGCGCCGCCATAGGCCCAATCGAGAAGCTCGACCGTATGCAGGATCGGCATGCCGGTGCCGGTGGCGATCTGGGTGATGCAGCCGATATTGCCGGTGGCGATGATATCGGCCTTGGTGGCCTCGATGTTCTTGACCTTGCGCGCCTTCAGCGCGGCCGAGATCTCCGGCTGCATGATGTTGTAGGTGCCGGCGGAGCCGCAGCAGAGATGACCTTCCGCCGGATCGCGCACCGTAAAGCCCGCCGCTTTCAGCAATTGCTTCGGCGCGAGCGTAATGCGCTGGCCGTGCTGCATGGAGCAGGCGGAATGATAGGCGACCGTGATGCCCTTCGGCGTGTGCGCCGGCAGGTCGAGGGTTGCCAGATATTCGGTGACGTCCTTGGCCAGCGCTGAGACCCTGGCCGCCTTTGCGGCATAGGCGGGATCCAGGCGCAGCATGTGGCCGTAATCCTTGATCGTCGTGCCGCAGCCCGAAGCGGTGATGATGATCGCGTCGAGGCCTTGCCCGTCGATCTCGCGTGTCCAGATATCAACATTGGCACGCGCGCTAGCAAGCGCCTGTTCGGCACGGCCCATGTGGTGGACCAGCGAGCCGCAGCAGACCTCGCCTTCCGGCATCACGACCTCGACGCCAAACCGCGTCAGCAGGCGGATCGCCGCCGCGTTGATGCCGGGATCGAGCACCGGCTGGGCGCAGCCGGAAAGCATCGCCACCCGGCCGCGCCGTTCCGTCTCGGGCCGATACGTGCCGGGCTTTGCAAAGTCCGAAGCGGCGGGGATGCGGCGCGGCGCAAGCGCCAGCATGGCGGCAAAGGGTTTCAGCGCGCGCCCCCGCATCAGGCCGGCGAAGGGCCGCCCGAGGCGGGCGAGATTGAGCGCCAGGCGGAAACGGCCGGGATAGGGCAGCACGGCGGCAAGGATGGCGCGCGTCAGCCTATTCATGAAGGGGCGTTTATAGGTCTTTTCGATATGGGCGCGGGCATGGTCGACCAGATGCATATAATCGACGCCGGAGGGACAAGTGGTGACGCAGGCAAGGCAGGAGAGACAGCGGTCGATATGGGTGACCACTTCGGCATCGGCGGGCCGGCCGTTTTCCAGCATGTCCTTGATCAGGTAGATGCGGCCGCGCGGGCTGTCGAGCTCGTTGCCGAGCGTCACATAGGTGGGACAGGTGGCGGTGCAGAAGCCGCAATGGACACATTTGCGCAGGATCTGCTCGGATTCGGCGACGTCGGGGTCGAGGAGCTGGGTCGGGGTAAAATTGGTTTGCATCTAGCGGAGCCTCCGCTTTGGGAGGATGTCGGGGGTTGTGTCTGGAATACCCCCCTCTGTCCTGCCGGACATCTCCCCCACAAGGGGGGAGATCAACAAGAGGTTGGACCATCGCTTCCTATCTGCTGTGTCGGAGTCGCACTGCCCGAATTGTTTGGCGAAGTCATAGCCCCCAGCCAATCTCCCCCCTTGTGGGGGAGATGTCCGGCAGGACAGAGGGGGGTATCTCAGACGCAGACCCATCTTGTTCCTCACCCCATCTTGCCCGGATTGAATATGCCGGCCGGATCGAATTTTTCCTTCACCCGCCGAGACAACATCGCCACCGCCTCGGGCTCCGGGTGGAAGGCAGCGGTGACCGCCCTCGCCTCACCCGATGC
Source organism: Rhizobium sp. 25PS6 (assembly GCF_032464655.1). Lineage (NCBI taxonomy): Bacteria > Pseudomonadati > Pseudomonadota > Alphaproteobacteria > Hyphomicrobiales > Rhizobiaceae > Rhizobium > Rhizobium sp. 25PS6. The sequence goes on along the minus strand of NZ_JAWDIV010000016.1, from coordinate 50,623 downwards.
CCGGATCAGCGTTGCGTGGCCGCCGCCGAGCGCCTTGATGTAGCGGCGGACCAGTTCGGCTTCGGGGCCGGCCTCCATGCGCATCCAGACGAGGCCGCCCTGCCAGTCGTAGAAGGCGTCGATGCCGGCCTCGAGGCGAAGGGCTGCGACCAGCTGATGGCCGGTGCCGGGGGCGACCGAGACGCGCCAGACCGGTCGTGCGGTGTCATCGGCATAGGGCAGCACGTCGCGGATTTCCTGCCAGAGCCTGGAGCTTTCCGGCTGTTCCAGCCGCGTGACCGTGGCGAAGGCCGACATGGCCGCCACGAGCTTTTCGACGCGCACGTCGACCGAGCCGGCCAAGCCTTCGATGCGCAGAACCGTCGCCTCACCCTCGGGCAATGTGCCGGCGAGGAATTTCCACGTCACCGTCAGCGGCAGGTGGGCGGCGCCTGAGACTTCCACCGGCAGGGCCATCGCCGCCGCCATGGCGTTTGCCGCCTCGGCGTCGTTCAGACCTGATAGCACCACCGTCCGCTCCGTCTTCGGGCGCGGCGGCACACGGAAGGTGACTTCGGTGAGGAAACCCAACGTGCCGTGCGAGCCGGCAATCAGCTTGGCGAGGTCGAGGCCGGTGACATTCTTCATCACTCGGCCGCCGGCCTTGATGATCTCGCCCCTGCCGTTGACGAAGCGCACACCGAGCAGGCTGTCGCGGGCGGCACCGGCGATCAGCCGGCGCGGACCGGAAACATTGGCGGCAAAGACGCCGCCGATGGTCGGCTCGCCCGACGTGCCCATCACAGGGCGATGATCCATAGGCTCGAAGGCGAGCATCTGGCCGCTCTCCGAAAGTGCCGCCTCGACCTCGGCAAGCGGCGTGCCGGATCGGACGGTCATGACCATTTCGCCGGGGTTGTAAGCGACGATGCCGGAGATTTCGCTCGAGCGCAGCTGGTCTTCGGCGGCAACCGCATTGCCGAAGCCCGAGCGGCTGTCGCCGCCGCAAATTGCCAGCGGCCGGCCGGCTTCCGCATGGGCGCGGACGATCACTGATGCCTCTTCCTCGGTCTTCGGCATCAGATCGATCATACGGCGGGACGCCCTTCGAGCGGGAATACCTTCGACGGATTGAGGATCCAGCCGGGATCGAAGGCAGCACGCGCGCCCATCTGCTGGGCGAGGTCCGCCTCGGAATATTGGTGGCGCATCAGGTCGCGCTTCTCGATGCCGACGCCATGTTCGCCGGTGAGGCAGCCGCCGGCATCGACGCAGAGCCTCAGGATATCGTTGCCGGCGGCTTCCGCGCGGGCGGCATCCTCCGGATCATTGGCGTTGAAAAGGATCAGCGGATGCATATTGCCGTCGCCGGCATGGAAGACGTTGGCGACGCGCAGGCCGTAATGATCGACGATCTCGGCGGTCCGCTTCAGCACGTAGGAGAGCTGGCTGAGCGGCACGGTGCCGTCCATGCAGATATAGTCGGCGATGCGGCCGGTGGCGCCGAAGGCGGATTTGCGGCCCTTCCAGATCAATGCCGCCTCGGTCGCTGACTGGCATTCGCGCACGGTCTTGACAGCGTGCCGGCGGGCGATCTCGACGATGTCCTTCAGCGCGGCGTCCATCTCCGCTTCCGATCCCTCGACCTCGACGATCAGCAGCGCCCCGACATCGAGGGGGTATCCGGCATGGGCGAAGGCCTCGCAGATCTCGATCGCCGGCTTGTCCATGAATTCGATCGCAACCGGAATGATGCCGGCGGCAATGACATCGGCAACGCAGGCGCCGGCCTCCTCCGAGCTTTCGAAGCCGAAGAGCACCGGGCGCGCGCCTTCCGGCTTGGCGATCAGCCGCACCGTTGCCTCGGTGACGATGCCAAGCTGGCCTTCGTGGCCGCAGATGAGGCCGAGCAGATCGTAGCCGGCCGCATCCAGCGCCTTGCCGCCAAGCTCGATCACCGTGCCATCGACCAGCACCATCCTGACGCCGAGCAGATTATTGGTGGTGACGCCGTATTTCAGGCAATGGGCGCCGCCGGAATTCATGCCGATATTGCCGCCGATGGTGCAGGCAAGCTGAGAGCTCGGGTCAGGCGCGTAGAAAAAGCCGTCCACGGAGACGGATTCGGAAATGTTGAGATTGGTGACGCCCGCCTGAACCACGGCGACGCGGTTCGGCAGATCGATTTCGAGGATGCTGTTCATCTTCGACAGGCCGAGCACGACGGCATCCTCCTGCGGAATGGCGCCGCCGGAAAGCGAGGTGCCGGCGCCGCGTGGCACGACGGGAATGCTGTAGCGATTGCAATAGCGCATGATGGCCGAAACCTCAGCCGTGGTGCGCGGCAGGGCGACGGCGAGCGGCAGGCGGCGATAGGACACGAAGGCGTCGGTCTCGAACGGCACCAGTTCGCGCGCCTCATGCACCAGGCATTCCGGCGGCAGAAGATCGGTCAGATCGGCGACGATCTGGGCGCGGCGCGCCAGCACGTCGGCGCGCGGCTCGAGAAACGAAATGGCGTCGGACATGGCGTTCTCCCTGGCCCTGACGACGGGGAATGACAGCGGGAAGATGACAGCGGAAACCGGCTGCAAACCTCCCTCCCGCCGATAGATCGGCTTAGCACTTTCCCGAAAGTGGCGCAAATGCTAAGCACTTATGCCAAAAGGGGAAAAAGTCACGAAAACCTTATGACCAATTTGGGTGATCTCGAAATCTTTGCCAAGGTCGTTTCGACCGGAAGCATGTCGCTCGCCGGGCGGGCGCTCGGCTTTTCGCCGGCCGTGGTCTCCAAACGGATCAAGCGGCTGGAGGACCGGCTCGGCACAAGGCTTCTGCAGCGCACGACGCGGCAGATCTCGCTGACGGAAGCCGGACAGGGCTTTTACGACCGTGTTCTCGGCATTCTCGCCGGGCTGGAAGAGGCGGAATTCTATATTTCCGGCCGCTCGGCGCAGATGCACGGCACGCTGAAGATCTCGGCCCCGACCTCATTCGGGCGCATGCATATCGCGCCGCACCTGAAGGATTTCATGGAGGCGCATCCGGAGCTTGCGATCAACCTGGTGCTGACCGACGAATTCAGCGACATTGTCGGCGGCGGCTTCGATCTGGCGATCCGCATCGCCGAACTCACCGATTCGAGCCTCGTTGCCCGAAGGCTGGCGCCGGTGCGCCGGCTGCTCTGCGCTTCGCCGGATTACCTCGCGGCGCATGGCGAGCCGAAGCATATCGACGAGCTGAAACACCATCGCTGCCTGCCGGCCCACAATAATGACACCTGGCGGCTAAAGGGGCCGGACGGGGCGCTGAGTCTCAGGCCGGAAGGCTTGCTGATTACCAATTCCAGCGAAGTGATCCGCGAGGCTGTCATCGCCGGTCTCGGGATCGCGCTGCGCTCCACCTGGGACATCGGCGAAGAGCTCAAGAGTGGCCGCCTGGTGCAGGTGCTGCCGGCCTATGAGAGCTCGCACAATGTAGCGCTGTCGGCCGTCTATCCCAGCCGGCAGTTCCTGCCGGCCAAGGTGCGACTGTTCATCGACTATCTGGCGGAACTTTACGGGCCTGTCCCCTATTGGGAGCGTTGACGCCGCTTCAGCGCGCCAGATCGAGATAGGCGTTCGCCACCATCGCATCGATATCGGCGGGCACAGGCACGATGCAGGATTGGGGACCGGCTTCGCCTCTGGCGATGCGTTCCAGGCAGCGGGCCTGAATCGATTCGACGGTATTGCCGAGCGGCCGCGGGCCGGCGAGATTGGCCATGTGGCCGCCGCCGAGCACGTGGAAGGAGCGGCCGTCACTCAATTGGAAGGTCTCGATATGATCGGTCTCATAACGGTCGATGCCGACGACATCGGAATGGCGGCGGAAGGCCTCGACATCGATCTCATGCGGGAAATGGCCGCCATTCATCAGGATCGCGCCGTCCTTGACGAGCGGCAGGTCGGCTGCCGTCACGATACCGGCAAAACCCGTGACGGTGATGATGATGTCGGCCGAGCGGATGGCCGCGTCGCGGAGCGGCGTGACGAAGCCATCGAGATGGGCTTCGAGCGTCGTCACCGGATCGATATCGACGACGCTGACGGTGGAAAAAGCATTGCGGAAACAGGCAGCCGTACCCTTGCCGCATGCGCCGTAGCCGAAGACCGTCACGCATTTGCCGTTGGTGGAGCGGTTGGTGAAGCGCAGATAGCTTTCGAACAGGCTCTGGCCGACGGCATGCCTGTTTTCGGCGAACTGCTTGATCGGGCTGTCGTTGATGACGAGGATCGGCATGTTCAGGCGCTCGCGCAGCCGCAGCAGGCGGGTGCGGCCCGAGGTGGTTTCCTCGGTGCCGCCGCGGAGATTGGTGTAGGGTTTTTCCGCCGCGATGGCGAAAAGATCGCCGCCATTGTCGAGCAGCAGATCCGGCTTTTCGGCGATCACAGCTTCGAGGCTCCGATGATGCGCGGCGGGATCGGTTGTCTGGGTAGCAAAGACCGTGATGCCCTGCGAGCGCAGGAACTCGACCGTCGATGGCTGGGTGCTGTTGAGATTGCCGGTGCAGACGAGACGCGCGCCGCCGGCGCGAAGCGTCATCAGCAGCGCCACCGTCTTCGGCTCCAAATGAATGCCGGTGCCGATCGACAGGCCCTTCAAAGGATGCGTCCGTTCGAATTCGGCCGCCGTCGCCTTAAGCAGCCGGCAGCTGTTGCCGATCCAGTCGATGCGGATTGCGCTCTTTTCCATCATCTCTTTCCTATTTGCGTGGCGCTGTTTTTAGCGGAGCAATAGGGCTGCGAGTATGGAAGTAATTCTGGCGAAGGGGCAGAAAATCTGCCCTTTCAGGCCGGTGTCCCGCAACGAAGCAGCCAACCGGACAAGGCGGCAAAGGCCGGCCGTTTCGCATCCGGCGTGCGGCAGCAGAGGCTGTAGCCCGATGGCCGGGAGATGAAGCCGTAGGGCGCGACCAGATGCCCGCGCTCGAGATCGTCCTCGATCGAAGCGCGTGGCGCAAGCGCGACGCCAAGCCCGGAGCGGGCAGCACCCAGCGCCAGCAGCAGATCTTCGAATTCCTGGACGCGCGTAAAGACGATCGGGGGAGTGCCGCTTTCGGCAATCCATTCGTCCCAGAGCTTCGGAACGCTGCGGCTGATAAGCATCGTCAGCGCGCCCATTGCAGCCGGGCCGCTCGATAGTGTCGCGGCAAGCGCCGGCGTTGCGACTGGGCCGAATTCATCCTCCATGAACCGCAGGGCGGTAATGCCTGCGGCCGGCCGGTATTCGCCACCCATGATCACAGCGTCCAATTCGGGGTGCATCTGCAGCGGTTCGACCACGGTCATCGGCACGATGTCGACGGTATGGCCGAGGCTTGCCTGCATGTCTGCCGCGCGCGGCATCAGCCACCAGACCGCGAAGGCGGAGGGCACGCCAAGGCGGATGCGGCCCGGCACGGCGCCTTCGAGTTCCGAAGCGGCGCGCTGCAGAATGTCGAAAGCCGCACTCGCGGCGGCCGCGAAAGCGCTGGCCTGCAAGGTCGGAACCAGCCTGCGGCCGTCACGCAGGAAGAGCTTGCGACCGAAGTGATTCTCCAGCGTGTCGATCTGCTGGCGCACGGCGCCGCGCACCACATTCAGCTCTTCGGCAGCCTTCAGAATGCTGCCGTGACGGCAGACGGCCTCGAAGGCGCGGATGGCATTGAGCGGTGGAAGACGCATGAGGACGACATTCACAAAATCAACAGTGGATCACTAGATCTCGCCATTGAACGAAAGGCAAGATCACGCCATATTGTACAGCTGTGCAATGTGACGCATTCGGGACAAGGCGTGACGGATTTTCCGAACCTGTCCACCTCGATTTCCCCTATGAACGGCGATCAAATCGCGTTTCGAATCGTCCTGCGGCCTTTTGGATTGCGTAAGCTTTCCATGATATACGTATATGAGTGATTCCTAACGACGACTGCGAAGGTGACCCGACCATTGACTCTTCTCGCCCGACTGGCTTCCGATGTGCAACTGATGTTCCGGCGTCCGCCGCGACAGCAATATGGTGCGCTCTGCTATCGGGTGAAGAAAAAGAGCGGTGAGGTCGAGGTGCTGCTGATGACGAGCCGCGACACCGGCCGCTGGGTGATTCCCAAGGGCTGGCCGATGACTGGAAAACGCGCCCATGAGGTTGCGGTGCAGGAAGCCTTCGAGGAAGCCGGCGTCCGCGGCGCGGTCGAAACGGAGACGCTCGGCGCCTACACCTATCCGAAGGTGCTGCGCGACGGGGTGCAGGTGATCTGTAAGGTGCAGGTCTATGCGCTCGAAGTCACCAACATGGCAAAGAACTTCAAGGAAAAAGGCGAGCGCACTATCGAATGGGTCTCTTTCGACGAGGCGGTCCGGCGCGTGCGCGAACCCGAACTCCGCAATCTTTTCCTCGCCTTTCAGCAGACGATAGCCGACAGGCTTTCGTCCAAAGCACCGAAGCAAACTCCGGCGGTGAAACAATTTCCGGCAGAGTGAATCCTGCCATCTTGCGCTGCTAAAAAAGCAGCGTAGAAGCAGATTCATCCTCAGGAAAAAGAATGCCGCCACGTCCCGCAGTCCTCACGAAACGCACGCTCGACAAGGACCTCGACAAGATCACCCATGCCGAGGACGCGGCGAAGCATGTTTTGCGGCGGCTGGTGACGCCTGGTCTCGGGTTGATCTTCGTCGGTCTGGCCATGCTCTTTGCCGGCGTCTACGTGTTCGACCAGCCGGGAGCGGTGCTGGTCGTGGCCGCCGCGGCCCTCGCCGGCTACATGGCACTAAACATCGGCGCCAATGACGTGACCAACAATGTCGGTGCCGCCGTCGGCGCGCGCGCCATGACGATGGGCCAGGCACTCATCATTGCCGCAACATTCGAACTTCTTGGTGCCACGGTCGGAGGCGGCGAGGTCGTCAAGACGATTTCCACAAACATTGTCGACGCCGTCCAGGTGCCGCCGGCAATGCTCGGCTGGATCATGATGGCGGCGCTGACGGCCGCAGCCCTCTGGATCAACCTTGCAACCTGGATGAACGCGCCGGTCTCCACCACCCATGCGATCGTCGGGGCGGTGATCGGCGCCGGCATCTCGGCCGTCGGGCCCGAACCGGTGAACTGGCGGGTGATGCTGGAGATCACCGCGAGCTGGATCACCTCACCGCTGATCGGCGGGCTGATCGCCGCCGGGCTGCTTTATCTCGTCAAGACCCTGATCGTCTATCGCGACGACAAGGTAGCAGCCGCGCGGCACTGGGTGCCGGTGCTGGTGGCGGTGATGGCCGGCGTTTTCATGGCCTATATGGTGCTGCAGCTGTCGCCTATCGGTCGATTTCAGCCTTTCACCATCATACTCATCGGGATCGGCATCGGGCTGGTAAGCTGGCTTGCCGCCCGACCGCTCGTTCTCGCCCAAGCGCGGGATCTCGAAAACCGCAACAGCTCGCTGCGGACGCTGTTCCGGCTGCCGCTCATCGGCTCTGCGGCACTGCTGTCCTTCGCGCATGGCGCCAACGACGTTTCCAACGCGGTCGGGCCGCTTTCGGCAATCGTCCATTCGGTCGGTATCGGCGGCAGCGGCGGCGTCGGGCATCCGCCGCTCTGGGTCATGCTGATCGGCGCCTTCGGTATCTCCGTCGGCCTGCTGCTGTTCGGGCCGCGTCTCATTCGCCTGGTCGGCGAGGAGATCACCAAGCTCAATCCGATGCGGGCCTACTGCGTCGCGCTGTCGACAGCCTTTACCGTCATCGTCGCCTCCTGGCTCGGCCTGCCGGTCAGCACCACCCATATCGCCGTCGGCGCCGTCTTCGGCGTCGGATTCTTCCGCGAATGGTACACTCGCCATTCGAAGCGCCGCATCGCCTATATAAGGCGCAAAGCCGAGAGCTGGGACATCGACGAGCCGGAAGAGCCGAATATCCACGAGACACGGCGGCGCTATCTCGTGCGCCGTTCGCATTTCATGACGATCATCGCCGCCTGGATCGTCACCGTGCCGGTTTCGGCAGCGCTTGCGGCAATGATTTATTGGGTTATGTTCGCGCTCTTCGTCTGAAACCCCGAGTTTTCGAATGCGCGCCAATTTCCGTATGCAACGGCTTTTCGTCGACGCGCCGCTTTCCAGCGGCGCCGTCGTGGAGGCGAATGCCGATCAGTTCAACTATCTCGGCAATGTGCTGCGGATGGAGGAAGGTGCGGAGATCCTGCTCTTCAACGGCCGCGACGGCGAATGGAAGGCGACCCTTACCTTCCCCACGCGCAAACGCATCCTTTTGACGGCAACCGAAGAGACGCGGCCGCAGCCGCAGCCTTGCGACCTGCACTACCTCTTTGCGCCGCTCAAGGTCGGCCGTATGGACTACCTCGTGCAGAAGGCGGTCGAAATGGGAGCCGGCCTGCTGCAGCCGGTCATGACCCAGCACGTCCAGGGCAAGATCACCAATCTCGACAAGCTGCGCGCCAATGTCGTCGAAGCGGCGGAGCAATGCGGCATCCTCGGCATCCCCGATGTGGCCGAGCCTGTGAGGCTTCTCGACCTGCTCGACCGCTGGCCGAGCGAGCGCCGCATCATCTATTGCGACGAGGGCGATGCCGGGCAAAACCCGCTGCCGGTGCTGTCGGCGATCAGGGAAAGACATCTCGCTTTGCTCGTTGGGCCGGAAGGCGGCTTTTCGGAAGAAGAACGGGCGCGGTTGCGAAGCCTTGATTTCGTCACCGCCATTCCGCTCGGACCGCGCATCCTGCGAGCCGATACGGCAGCTGTTGCGGCGCTTGCGGTGGTGCAGGCGGCGATCGGCGACTGGAATTGACCCCGAAAACGGGTTGACATGGAAATCGGCGCTATTTTTTTGATGCGTCGTTGAAAGAATTTCACTTGCAACATAGGTGGCTTGGGTCCAAATCACCCTTCCAATTGCCCGGCCCCCTGGGCACCTTTCCGAATACAGGTATCCCGCATGGCCCGCGACACTACCGACCAGACACCGCTCTCTTCGGTCCAGGATCTGACCGATTATATCGCCGCGGGCAACAAGCCGCGGGAGCGCTTCCGGATCGGCACCGAACACGAGAAATTCGCCTTCTTTCGCGCCGACAACAGCCCGGTTCCCTATTTTGGCGATGCCAGCATTTCGGCCCTCCTGACCGGCCTGCAGAAGAAAAGCGGCTGGGAGCCGATCACCGACGGCGGCAACATCATCGGCCTTGCCGAGCAGAACGGTATGGGCGCGATCTCGATCGAGCCAGGCGGCCAGTTCGAACTCTCCGGCGCACCACTCGAGACGATCCATGAGACCTGTCGGGAATCAAACCAGCATCTGGCGACGCTGCGCGAAATCGCCGAGCCGATGGGCATCCGCTTCCTTGGCATCGGCGGCAGTCCGAAATGGACCTATGCGGAAACCCCGCAGATGCCGAAGTCGCGCTACGAGATCATGACCCGCTATATGCCGAAGGTCGGTACCCAGGGTCTCGACATGATGTACCGCACCTGCACGATCCAGGTGAATCTCGACTTCTCCTCGGAAGCCGACATGCGCAAGAAGATGCGTGTCTCGATGAAGCTGCAATCGCTGGCGACCGCGCTTTTCGCATCCTCGCCCTTTACCGAGGGCAAGCCGAACGGGCTGCTCTCCTGGCGCGGCGATATCTGGCGCGATGTCGACAACCGGCGCGCCGGCCTGCTCGATTTCACCTTCCGCGACGATTTCGGCTTCCGCGACTATGCCGAATGGGCGCTCGACGCGCCGATGTATTTCATCGTGCGCGACGGCCGCTATCACGACTGCACCCATGTCACCTTCCGCCAGTTCATGAACGGCGCATTGAAGGGCGAGGTCGCCGATCCGGCGCCGACGATGGGCGATTGGACGAACCATCTTTCGACACTTTTCCCCGACGTGCGGCTGAAGCGTTTCCTCGAAATGCGCGGCGCCGACGGCGGCCCGTGGCGGCGCATCTGTGCCTTGCCGGCCTTCTGGGTCGGCCTGCTCTACGACGATGCCGCACTCGAGGCCGCCGACGAACTGACCAAGGATTGGGGTTTTGCCGAGGTCCAGGCAATGCGCAACGCCGTTCCCGCCGAAGGGTTGAAGGCGCAATTCCGCGGGCACCCGCTCTTCGACATGGCGCGCGAGGTGATCGGCATATCAAGGGCCGGCCTCAAGGCGCGGGGCAGGCTCAACCGGGAAGGCCAGGACGAGAGCATCTTCCTGGCGCCGCTCGAAGAGGTGCTCGCCAAAAAGGCGACGCTCGCCGAGGATCTGCTGTCGCTCTATCACGGCCGCTGGCAGGGCTCGGTCGAACCGGTGTTTGAGGACTATCAGTACTGAGCCTGAGCCCCTGAATTCCCTAAATCGGAATCGATTCAAGGAATATGCAGTAGCAAGCTGTGGTCACGGCGCCTTCGCGCGCTTCCTGGCTTCGCGCGATCTGGCCGTGCGGCGGGCGGGCCTCAGTTCCTCGATCGTCGGCAGCCACCACTCGGCGTCTTGAACTGGCGGCGTCTTCGCAGGCCAGGTGCGGACAAGTTCATCCAACGTGGGCACCCGCCAATATCCCCAGACGTGATCCTCGGTCACGCCGGCATAGAAGTCCGCAACGACGTGCGGGTCGACCAGTTCGCCTGAGATTTCGGTAAAGACGACGATTCCATAGGTGGTGACCACAGGCCGGCCTATCGGCGGCAAGTCGTCGCTCTGAAGCGGGTAGCGATGACGCTTTCGTTCTGCAAAGCGGAGCTTGCTGCGCACATCCTGTTCGGTCCCCTTGCGCTCCTCGGCTCGACGTCGTCTTTCTTCCGGCTCGTTTCTGCGCGCCGCCGCCTCGATCTCCGGCCACCGGCGTCTGAGTTCCTCATAGGACCGGAAGGGAACGTGCCATATCTTGAGATCGCCGTCCCATCGCGAGAATGGCACTTCGCGCAGTTCGTTGACGACGGTCTTCGAATACGGCGTGCGGATTCGAAAGCCCGTCTTGCCAAGTTCAAGATATGGACTGTCGATGGGATCGAAGGCGAAGGCGTCGCGGCCCTTCGCATCCGCATGGGCGTCGGCTTCGGCCTCCATCTCGGCAAGCCATCGTCCGATGCGGCGGGACGCCGTCCGCCCGGGAACGAACCAGGCCTTGCGGGTATCACTCCAGCGGGCACGGGGGAAGCGTCTTCGGAATTGCTCGACCGTCATCCTGTCGTAGGGAAAGGAAATGTCGGCGCCCGGCTTCGCACCGTCTTCATTCGGTGGCGGCTCGTCGTGACCAGTGGAGGATTTGGTTTCGGCCATGGAAGAAGAACGCCGGCGCGCAGGGATCGGTTTCCGGTGAGGATAGCATATAGGCCGACGGAGAGTGACGGCCGGCCGTCGTTATCGCCGCTTTCGCCTCATCAGGCTAAGTTCTTATGGCAAAAAGCCGTTTGCGCATTGCCATTTCCGGTTATAGTGGCGTTACAACGCGCACGACCGGGGGAAAGGAACTTCCATGCTGCCACTCTTCGACATGATGATGCAGGCGCAGAACGGGGCGGCGATGGAGGCGATCGCCCGACAGTTCAACCTTGCGCAGGAACAGGCGACGAAGGCGATGGCGGCGCTGATGCCGGCCTTTTCCGCCGGGTTGAAACGCAGCACCAGCAATCCCTATGATTTCGTCGGGCTGATGCAGGCGGTTTCCTCCGGCAATTACGCGCGATATTTCGAGGATATGAACCGGGCGTTCACGCCGGAGGGTATTTCCGACGGCAACAACATCCTTGCCCAACTCTTCGGCTCGAAGGAGGTTTCGCGCGCGGTCGCTGCCCAGGCGGCGCAGATGACCGGGATCGGCCAGGACATTTACAAGCGGATGCTGCCGGTGCTGGCCGATACGCTGATGGGCGGGCTCTTCAAACAGACGACCGGCCAGATGGCCTCGCCGGTCAACCCCTTCGTCAACACGCCGATGGGCGAGACCATCCAGAAATGGCTTGAGAGTACCGGCTTCGCGCCGAAGCCGGCCCCGGAGCCTAGCGTCTTCGACAATCCCTTTACGCAGGCGATGCAGCAGATGTTTTCCGTGCCGAAGCCTGCCCCAACGCAGACGCCGAACCCCTTCCTCGACAATCCTTTCGCCAAGGCCTTCCAGGAGATGATGGGCGGACTCGGCCAGCAGCCGGCGGCCACGACCAAGGCCAAGACGCCGGAGGGGCCGAAGGAAGAGGCGAAGGTCAATGCCGACAGCTATACCGAGATGCTGAACGCCATGTTCGACAGCGGGCTGGAAGTGCAGAAGAACTACCAGCGGAACCTGGAAGCGATCTTCGAAACCTATCGGCCGAAGCCTTCCTCGGAAAAGAGCGAATAGCGCACTAAAGCGCGTCGCGATCTTTCAGATTCGCTTGCCACGCTTTAGGTCCTTGGTTTCTCGCATGTCGTTATCGCACAACCGCGATACACTTTTGCGCGACATGCTTTAGATTTTTGCGCATGTCGTTATCGCAAAACCGCGACACACTTTTGCGCGACATGCTTTCGCGCATAAAAAAACCCGGAGATGGCTTGGGAAAGCCGATCACCGGGTCAAGCGGCAGGGCTATTGGCTATCACCCTGCGGGGAAACTTAACGCTCCTGCTCCTCGTAGGAGCGCAAGAACGACGACAGGCGCCAGCGATTGCGCGCCGAGCGCGTCAGATGTTCCGACGGGTCCTCGAAGAAGGTCGACGCCAGGAACGCGGAGGTCAGGTCGGCCCTGCTAAGGCCGATATCCCTCAGCTGAGCGTCGCTCAGATCGTGCAGCGTGTTGATCTCCATGCGATTGCGGAACCCGCGAAAGAGGGAGGTCAACGGTGCGAGGCCTGCTGCCAGACGTTGGGAAAACGTCGGGGTGAGCTTGCCGCAGTCGAGTTCTATTGTTCTGTCTGTCATCCGCATGGGACTCTCCTTTCTTTCGATTTCTTTCAGGCGCGCAACAACCCACCCCTCCCGCGAGGTCGCACGGGAAGGAGCAAGGCTGAAATTGGCTCGGACAGGCAGGGTGTCTGTCCTTCACTTTGCTTGATTTGCATCCCGAAGATGCCAAAGACCTATTGATCAGTCCAACGAATGTTTCTAATGATTATCATCAGCTATCTTTATGGGTGAAAACATGTCCGCGCCTCTTGATCTCGACCAATTGCAGACTTTCATCGCCATCGTCGATTCCGGCAGCTTCACCAAGGCCGCCGACAGGGTCTACAAGACCCAATCGGCCGTCTCCATGCAGATGCGCCGTCTTGAGGAGCGCATCGGCAAACAGCTGTTCATCAAAGACGGACGCGGCAATCGGCTGACGGTCGAGGGCGAAAAACTGCTCAACTATGCCCGGCGCATCATTCGCCTCAACAATGAGGCGATTGCTGCTTTCGACGACAACAGACTGGAGGGGATGCTGCGCATCGGTACGCCGGACGATTATGCCGACCGCTACATGCCCGAAATCATCGGCCGCTTCGCCAAGACGCATCCGAATGTCGAGCTCTATATCGTCTGCGAGCCCTCGGTGGATCTGGCCGAGCGCATGCACAAGGGCGAACTCGACATCGCGCTCGTCACCCACAATCCGCGCGAGCGCATGTCAGATGTGGTGAGAACCGAGCCGCTCTGCTGGGTGGGCTCGGCCAACCATCCGATCCGTGACGACGCCCCGGTGCCGCTTGCCGTCGGCCGGCGCGATTGCCAGTGGCGCCAGCTCGCCTGCTCGGCGCTCGATGCTGTGGGACGCGAGCACCAGATCCTGTTCACCAGCTGGTCCTGCACTGTCGTTGCCGCTGCCGTGCTTGCCGGCATGGCGGTTTCGGTGATGCCGGAATCGGCGCTGCGGACAGGCATGAAGGTGCTGAGCCAGGCAGACGGTTTCCCGGCGCTGCCGCCGGTGCAGATCGGAATCATGAAGCGGCCGGGCGTTTCACTCTCGCTGATGAATGCGATCACGGCACATATCACCGCCTGCCTCGACAATATCACGCCTACTGTCGCCGACGACAGCCTGGAGGCAGACGTCAAATCCGCCCAGGCGCGCCTTTATCCGCGGCTGAAGGCGGCCAATATGGTACCAAGCTGGTAAGAGTTCAGGCGGCGCGGGGCACGATCGTGGCAAAAAGGGAGGCGCGGATGACGCGCTTCCACTCATCGAGCATGCGCCGCGCCAGCGCCTCTTCACTGACGGCGGCAAGTCGAATGACGGCGCCGATCAGGTGGCTGAACAGGTAAGTGCGCGCATACATGTCTTCGTCGCAAAGGTCGGGAGCCAATTGACGCACGGCGTCATGGAAGATGCCGGCGACGTGACCGCTATGCTCGATATTCAGCTGCAGCAGATCCTGATCGGTCTCCGTTCCCATCCAGACGCCGAGATAGACGGGATCGTTGTGGTAGGAATCGTAATACCAGTCGATGGTGGCGCAGACGCGGTCGAGCGCCTGGTCGAGTGAGCGTACGTCGCTAAACATCGCCGCGGTCTTCGCCTGGATCGCCGAGGCATGCTGATCGAAGAGCGCTTTGACGATTGCCGCCTTCTCCGGGAAATACTGGTAGACCGAACCGATCGGTACCTTGGCGGCGATGGCGAGTTCCGTCATCCGCATGGCGCTGACGCCCTTTTCGGCGATGATCTTGGCGGCGGCGGCGAGAATGAGGTCCAGCCTCTGGATGCTGCGCTCCTGCTTCGGCTTCCTGCGCAAGCCGATCCGATCCATGCTTTCCGCGCCCATGTCGTTCCCATTCTTTTTGTTCGCGGCGGAAGGCATATGCCAGCCAGCGCGTCGAGCCGATATGACATGCAGGTCTTCATCCGCGGTAAATGGAAACGTTCGTATTTTAACGACTGGAAAAAGCGGGTTTTATCGCGATTTCAGGCTGCGATTCTATCGCCACACAACCAGATCCAAGCGGTCTGGTCCGTATGACGGTTGATAGGCCTGCCGCCTCACCCCATCGCCATCCATATGGCGAGCCAAACCCACATGGCGGCGAGCACCAGGTAACCCGCAGCGAAGATCGGACTGCGATAGCGCAGGTCGTTGCTCGTGACGTGGATGACGGCATGAGCGTAGCGCAGGGCAACGAAGCCCCAGGCAAGCCCGACGGTGACGATATTGTCGGCGTCCGTGATATAAAGAAGAACGCAGCAGGCGTAGAAGAGCACAGGCAGTTCGAACTGGTTGGCGAGGCAGTTCTTGACGACCTGGCTTTCGGCCGGCTCGCCACGGTTTTCGCGGTAATCCGATTTCGCGATGCTGCCGGCGCGGACCATCCTGGCGCGACGCATGCCCAGAAGCGCATAAAGACCATAGACCAGGGCCACATGGGCAAGCAGTGGCCAGAAGATTTGATAGCCGGTCATATGTTGGTCGTTTCCTTTCGGCTTCCGCTTTCGACGCGAGCATTAGCCGAAAGGGGAGCTGGATACCAGCATAGGGCAACGCCCCATCGGCACCTGCGTCGCTAAGGCACGTCGGCGCAGGTGTCCCGGCTTTTCGACATGGAGCTGGATGGAAACGGCGCCTCAGTCCTGGCGCGAAGAGAGCCAGCGCATGACGGCGAGCCGGGCGGCGACGATGAAGCAGATGGCGAGGCTTGCGAATTTCAATCGCGTCATCCAGGGCAGCAGGTACGTTGCAAGACCTGCATACGCGCCGTTGCCGAAGGCGATGAGGCTCGAGATATTCTCGCCATAATCGGCGATGCCGTAGATGAACGGCAGCAGGTAGACCGCCTTGCTAATGACCGGATGGACCGATTGGCCGAACCACGAACTGACAGGACCGAGCTTGAGGAAGGCGAGGAACAGCAGCGCCGTCAGCAATGCCGGAAAGATCAGCTCCGGCCCGAAATACATGGCGCGCAGCAGCCTGGTCGCCGTCTCGTTCTCATCAAGCAGCTGCTGCATGTGGAAGACCGCAGACTCGTCGTAACCGGCGAAATAAGAATCGAGCACCGCCTGGCCGGTTTCGTGCTTGAAGGGAACGACGAAGCCGAAGGTCGTCCAGGCGAGCACGGCAAGGCAAAGGGCTGCGAGCAGCGCGACGATCCAGAGAGGAATCCCGCTGCCCGCCTTCATGATCAGAGGCCGGCGCCCGGATAGTTCGGGCTCTCGCGGGTGATCGTCACGTCATGGGCGTGGCTTTCGCGAAGACCGGCACCGGAGATGCGCACGAAAGTCGCCCGCTCCTGGAAATCCTTGAGGTCCTTGCCGCCGACATAACCCATGGCCGCCTTGAGGCCGCCGGCGAGCTGGTGGATGACGCCCGAGACCGGCCCCTTGTACGGCACCTGACCTTCGATGCCCTCAGGCACGAGCTTCAGCGTGTCGCGCACTTCCGCCTGGAAGTAACGGTCGGCCGAGCCGCGGGCCATGGCGCCGACGGAGCCCATGCCGCGATAGGCCTTGAAGGAGCGACCCTGGTAGAGATAGACCTCGCCTGGGCTCTCATCGGTACCAGCAAGCAACGAGCCGATCATGACGGCGGAAGCGCCTGCGGCGATCGCCTTGGCAAGATCGCCGGAGAACTTGATGCCGCCATCGGCGATAACAGGCACGTCCTGATCATTTGCGGCCTGAACCGCCGACATGATGGCTGCGAGCTGGGGAACGCCGACACCGGCAACGATGCGCGTCGTGCAGATCGAACCCGGACCGATGCCGACCTTGACGGCGTCCGCGCCGGCATCGATCAGCGCCCTGGTGCCGTCATAGGTGGCGACGTTGCCGGCCATGATGCGCACCGAGTTGGAAAGCTTCTTGACGCGGGCAACCGCATCGAGGACGCGCTGCGAATGGCCGTGGGCGGTATCGACGACCAGAAGGTCGACGCCGGCCTCTATCAATCGCTCGGCGCGCTCGAAGCCGTCGTCACCGACGCTGATGGCGGCGGCAGCGCGAAGCCTGCCCTGCGCATCCTTGGAAGCGTTCGGGTTCAGCTGCGACTTCTCGATATCCTTGACGGTGATGAGGCCGACGCAGCGGCCTTCGGTATCGACCACCAGCAGCTTCTCGATGCGATGCGAATGCAGCAGGCGCTTGGCCTCCTGCTGATCGACGTTTTCCTTGACGGTGACCAGATTGTCCTTGGTCATCAGCTCATGGATCTTCTGTTCCTGATCGGAAGCGAAGCGGACGTCGCGGTTGGTCAGGATGCCGACGAGGCGGCCGGACTTCTCCACGACAGGGATGCCGGAGATGCTGTAGGATTTCATGAGCCCGAATGCATCGGCGAGCGTCGCATCGGGGCCGATCGTCACCGGATTGACGACCATGCCGCTTTCAAACTTCTTCACTTGCCGGACCTGCTCGGCCTGTTCGATCGGCGTCAGGTTGCGATGAATGACGCCGAGGCCGCCGGCCTGGGCCATGGCGATCGCCAGGCGGCTCTCGGTGACGGTATCCATGGCGGATGAGATGATCGGGATGTTGAGTTCGAAATCCCGGGCGATGCGGGTGGAGATATTCGTCTGGCCGGGCATGACCTCGGAATGTCCCGGCTGCAGCAACACGTCGTCGAAGGTAAGCGCGTCGGCGCCGGTTGCCGTTTCAATGATGCGTGCCATGGCCAAATTCCTTCGTTTAATAAAAATGCGACCCTGTCCGGAAACGAATCGTCCGCCCCGGCGGTCTGCATGGGTTGCTTGGAAGTTGGCGAGGGCTGGTAACACGTCTATGACAGGAAGGAAATAGCAAAAAGCCCGGCATGCCCGCCCGGCTCGGCATGGGTGCCATGCGCCAGGAGCATTTCGGGAAAAACGCTAAGCGTTTTTCTGTCCAGAATTCTGTAAAAACAATATGTTATAGCGGTTCAGCGCTTCCGTGAAAGGCTGAACCGCTTCGGATCAGATGTCGAACTGATAGGTCTTCGGTACGAAGCGATAACCGCCATCCTGCCTCTCGACGAAGCCGACTGCCGGGAATGGCATGTGATAACCAAGGAAGGCGATCTTTTCGGTGGCGATCATCTCGAAAACCTTGCGACGGGTGGCGGCTGCCTGCGTCTTGTCCATGTCGAAGCGCACCTCCCAATCCGGCCGCAGCAGCGACAGGATATAATGGTTGGCGGTATCGCCTGTGAGCACAAGGCGCTTGCCCTCGGATTCGACGTGGAACACCATATGGCCCGGTGAGTGGCCGGCCGCCAGCATCGCCGTTATGCCGGGTGCGACGCTATCACCGTCCTTAATAAAAGTGGTCTTCTCGGCGAGCGGCACGACATTGGCGAGCACCGCCTTGTGGCCGCCCTCGGCAGGTGTGCCCTCACGTGCCTTGTCCGACCAGAAATCATATTCCGCCTGGCCGACGATATAGCGGGCATTCTTGAAGGCAGCCGCGCCGTCTTCCATCAGACCGCCGATATGATCGCCGTGCAGATGGGTGAGCGCCACCAGCGTGACGTCGTCGGCCGAATATCCCGCCGCCTTCAGGCCTTCGGCAAGCTGGCCGGCGCCGCGTGCGCGACCGCTCGCACCGAAGCCGGTATCGATGAGGATGACATCCGAACCGGTATCGATGAGAGCCGGCGTATAGCCGTTCAGGAACTTGTCGGCCGGCAGGAAATTTGCGGAGAGCAACGCCTTGACCGTTTCGGCATCCTGATTGGTGCCGAAGGTTTCATAGGGCTTTTCTGAAACGTTGATGCCGTCGCGGACGACGCTGAACTTATAGGAGCCGAGCTTGAATTGATTGATTTCGGGCAAAGGCGTTGCATTCATATTGTTGCTTTCTCCAGTCGCGGCCGCTTCGGCCCTCTCTCTTAAAATCGCCGGCGCCGCCAGTAGCCCGATGCCTGCGGCAAAAAGCGTGCGTCGTTTTATCTTCTTTGAAATCGCCATATCCACTCCCCTTTTATACGCGGCGTCTTTTATACGCGGCGTCGCCGCACTGCCCCGACGTAGATCCGCCCGGTTTTTCTCGGGCGAAGCAAACATATGTCAATCTTGATAGGCTTGGTTATCGGGCAAGCCATCTCACGCAGACGTGAAGCAAACGTGTCATCGACCCGAATTGGGACCCGGATTGGGGGATTGGCAGAACCCGAAACTGGGACTAAACAGCACGGGCCTTCCCACCTCCCATCCGCGCCCCTCAAGGCTCCCGCCTATGAATCGCATCGTCCCGCTGATCCTTGCCGTCGCTCTTTTCATGGAACAGATGGACTCGACCGTGATTGCGACGGCGCTGCCGGCGATCGCGAGGGATCTCAATGTCGGGCCGATCACGCTGAAGCTGGCGCTGACCTCCTACATGGTGGCGCTTGCGGTGTTCATCCCGATCAGCGGCTGGATGGCCGACAGGTTCGGCGCCAAGAAGATCTTCCGCCTTGCCATCTCGGTTTTCGTCATCGGCTCGATTTTCTGCGCGATTTCGTCCAACCTCCTCGAATTCGTATTTGCCCGCTTCCTGCAGGGCATGGGCGGCGCGATGATGACGCCGGTCGGCCGCCTCGTGCTGGTGCGCACGACGCAGCGCAGTGATCTGGTCTCGGCCATGGCGCTGCTCACCATCCCCGCGCTTGTCGGCCCGCTCACCGGCCCGCCGCTCGGCGGCTTCATCACCACCTATTTCAGCTGGCACTGGATCTTCCTGATCAACGTGCCGGTCGGCATCCTCGGCATCTGGCTTGCGACGATCTTTCTGCCGGAGGTGGAAGCGACGGCGCCGCCGCGGCTCGATGTCACCGGCTTCGTGCTGACCTCGCTTTCGGCCGCGGGCGTCGTCTTCGGCCTGTCGGTGGTCAGTCTGCCGGCCCTGCCCCCGATCATCGGCGTCACCGCCACCTTGATCGGCCTCATCTGCGGCGTGCTTTACGTGCGCCATGCCAAGCGGCATCCGGCGCCAATCCTCAACCTCAATCTGTTCAAGAACCCGACCTTCCGGGCCTCCACCTTGGGCGGCATGCTCTTTCGCATTTGCGTCGGCGCCATGCCCTTCCTGACGCCGCTGATGCTCCAGCTCGGCTTCGGGCTGACGCCGTTTCAATCCGGCCTCATCACCTTTGCCGGCGCGATCGGGGCAATCACCACCAAGTTCATGGCGAAACGCGTCTTTGCCGCCGCCGGCTTTCGCACGACGCTTCTCGGCGCCGCCATGGTGACGACCCTGGTGACTGTCGTCACCGGCCTGTTCACGCCGTCAACGCCGCATCTCGTCATCATCGGCGTGCTGCTGCTCGGCGGCTTCTCCCGCTCCTTCATGTTCACCGGCGTCAATGCGCTTGCCTTCGCCGATATCGAAGATGCGGAAGCCAGCCAGGCGACATCGATGAGCTCGGTGATGCAGCAGGTCAGCCTGGCGCTCGGCGTTGCGGTCGCCGCCGCGATCCTGGAAAGCTCGATCTATTTCCGCGGCGAAGCGCTGCAGGTTGCCGATTTCCACCTCGCCTTCTACATCATTGCCGGCCTGACAGTGATTGCGACCATTCCCTTCATTCGGATGGACCGCAATGCCGGCGCAATCGTTTCCGGCCACCGCTCCAAGGCGATGACGGCGGCAACGGTTGAAGCCGAACAGCAGGCGGTGAAATAGGCAGCCGCTAGAGCCTTTCCGGGTTAGATTGAAGCATTCTGTTGGCTCAAACGGAGTCGGATGGTCGACCGGCCGGCGCGCGTCGTAGCCAAGTTCTACGGCCAAGCCGGCCGGTCGATCAGCCGGCCCGTTTCAGCCAACCTTCCCGCAGATTTGCCTGGCAAATCTGCAAGACTTGGAATTGCCGGACGCACCTATTGCTTCGCCACGGCGAAGCGGTGCGGCCGGTGGGCCGGGCATCTTTCCGCCAGGACAAAGGCGATCGGCTCGCACGTACCTTGGGGTATGCCCTTCGCCAATCGCCTTTGCCCTGACGAAAACCTGCTCCGGCAGAATGCTTCAATCTAACCCGGAAAGGCTCTAGTCCGGGCTTTCGCAGACGGCAGAGAGCTTGTTGCCGTCGAGATCACGGATATAGGCGGCATAGAAATGGGCATGGTAGGAGCGCAGGCCGGGCT
The DNA here is from genome assembly GCF_032464655.1 of Rhizobium sp. 25PS6. Taxonomy (NCBI): domain Bacteria; kingdom Pseudomonadati; phylum Pseudomonadota; class Alphaproteobacteria; order Hyphomicrobiales; family Rhizobiaceae; genus Rhizobium; species Rhizobium sp. 25PS6. The sequence continues at coordinate 29,656 of NZ_JAWDIV010000016.1, read as the reverse complement.
CGCCCTCATCCACGGCGCCTGCCGCGATCGCCGCCGCATGGAAGGCATCGACATCGGCCCGCGTTTCGGCCGCCAGCGCGACCATGGCGCCATTGCCCGAGGTCGCCCGGCGGTGATTGAACGGCGTCACCACCCAGAAGCGGCAGCGCGTATCGCCCTCGGCGGAATAGCCGATTTCCTCTTCGGAAGAGCGTTGGCGGCGATAGCCGAGGGGAGACAGCACGGCATCGTAAAAATGCCCTGCGCGATAAAGGTCGTTGGTTCCGAGCGTGACGTAAAGAAGCATGGGATCAGCGGTTCAAATCGTTAGAGCGCCGCGCGTCCTTTCGGACGCGCAAAGGACGCGGCAACGCATTCCATTGCTGCCTATCTTATCCTCAAATCGATCCCGATCTAAGGAATTATGCAGTCGATCGCCATCATCTGTCAGGACCGGCCCGAAGATCAAGCTTCTTCTGCTTCTGCTTCGCCTTCGGCCTTGCGCCCCTTGAACCCCTTGGCCAGCAGGAACATCTCGACCGATTCGGCGCGCGACGAGTTCGGCTTGACATGGACGACCTGGCGGAAGTTCTGCTTGAGCATGGCGAGCAGCTCACGCTCGGTACCGCCCTGAAAAGTCTTGGTGAGGAAGTGCCCGCCTTCCCCCAGCACTTCGACGGCGAAATGCGCCGCCACCTCACAGAGATGCATGGTGCGCAGATGGTCGGTGCGGTGGTGGCCGGTGGTGGGCGCCGCCATGTCCGATATCACAAGGTCGGGTGTGCCGCCGACGGCCTCCAGCAGCTTTTCCGGCGCACTGGGATCGAGGAAATCGAGCTGCAGGATCTTGACCCCCGGCAGCTGGGTCATTTCAAGGAAATCGATCGCAGCCACACGAATATCCTCATCTGTCGAGCCGGTGACTTTGGCTGCGATCTGCGACCAGCTGCCGGGGGCAGCGCCGAGATCGATGATGCGCCTGGCGCCACGCAGGATATGATGTTTCTCGTCGATCTCCAGCAGCTTGAAGGCGGCCCGGGCGCGATAGCCTTCGAGCTGGGCGCGCTGCACATAGGGATCGTTGATGTGGCGCTCCAGCCATTGGCGGGAGGAGGCCTTCATCTTCTTGTTCTTGACGCGCTGGCCGAGCTTGCGGCCGGTGCGGTTTCCCGCGATCGGTGCCTTGGTCATGCCTATTCCTTATCTCACGATCTCACGCGCTGGCCGCGGCGGTTGCGGTTGCGTCGCCACACGCCGTCGTCGGCCATCATGTCGGTGAGCAAGCCTTCCCTCAAGCCGCGATCGGCAACCCGCATGCGCGGGCTCGGCCAGCGGCGGCGGATCGCCTCGAGAATGGCGCAGCCGGCGAGCACCAGATCGGCCCGGTCAGCCCCGATGCAGGGATTGGCGGCACGGCTTGCGAAATCCCAGGAGAGAAGCTTTGCCTGCATGGCGGAGACCTCATCATCGGACAGCCAGATGCCGTCGACCTTGCGCCGGTCATAACGCGGCAGGTCGAGATGGACGCCGGCAAGCGTCGTCACCGTGCCCGATGTTCCGATCAGGTGAAAGTCGCTGGTCTGGGCGACCTCGATCTCCGGGCAATCGAAGCTTCCAAGCATGCCTTCGACTTCACGCACCATGCCTTCGAAGGCCTCCGGCGTGACGTCGTGCCCGCCATGGCGCTCCGACAGCGTCACGACGCCGACCGGCAATGAGGTCCAGTGGGTGATGTGATTGGCAAGGCGGCTGAAGCGATTGTCGCCGATGCGGATGACCGCGATCTCCGACGAGCCGCCGCCGATATCGAAGAGCACGACGGAGCGCGTTTCGCGACCGACCAGCGAGGAGCAGCCGGAGACTGCAAGCCGCGCCTCTGTCTCCCGATCGATGATCTCGAGCTCGAGGCCGGTTTCGGCAACGACCCGGCTGAGGAAGTCCTCGCCATTGACGGCCTGGCGGCAGGCTTCGGTGGCGATCAGCCGCATGCGGCGGATCTGCCGGTTCCTGAGCTTGGAGGCGCAGATCCTCAGCGCCTCGATCGCCCTCTCCATCGCCTCGTCCGACAGGCGACCGCTGGCCGCAAGGCCTTCGCCGAGGCGCACGATGCGGGAAAAAGCGTCGACGACGCGGAATTGACCCGGACGAGTCGGCTGGGCAATGAGGAGACGGCAATTGTTGGTGCCGAGATCGAGGGCGGCGTAGAGCTCCTCCGGCCACGCGTGTTCGCCGGCCTGACGATCCCCCTGATGCCCGGAATGGGAATGGCTTTCCGGGCGGGTCCTGCGGTTGGCGCTTGCGCCATTCAGTGTTTCACGCAGTTCGACCCTGAGCACCGTTTCTTCTGAGCGGCGTTCCTGTTGCGGGGCACCTGATGGTTTTGCCGGTGTCAGCGGCCGGCCCTGCAGACCGCGCTTGCCGCGGTGTTTGCGGCGGTTGCGACGGCTAGGCGCTGAATCGCTATCAGAGCGGGCAGCATTGCCTGCCGCCGCCGTCTGTTCCATTGCCTGGGGGAGAGGTGAACCGTCCTGCACAGCACCATGGCCGCCTCGACGGCGACGCTTGCGCTTGCGGGCCGGATTCCCGGCTGCATCTTCCATCGGGCGCGCAGGCTGTCCGGCACTGCCGGAAGGCTCATGCGAAGCGGGATGAGCCGCGTTGCGGGATTGCCCGCCACGCTTGCCCTTGCGGCGCCTGGACTTTTTGCCGTCCTTGCGCCCTGCCGCCGACGCCCCGTCAAATTGCGGCTTTGCGCCGCCTTCGGGGTCTTCCACGTTATTTTTCCACCGCGCCGCGCAAGTCCTGGGATATGCAGCAGGCGCTCATTCGATTATTGCGTTGCCGCAAGGATATCAGCGCCCGCCGAAATCGCCAAATTCTTTTTTGGACCAAGGGATTTGCAGCGGTTTCACCTTTCCGCGGCAGCACCGATTTTTTTCAAAACAGCTATTTGCAATTCCCCGGCTTTTGGTTATAAGCGCCGCACACCAGCCGACCGCCCGCCGGTTCGCTTATGCTGGGGAATAGTTCAATGGTAGAACGACGGACTCTGACTCCGTTAATCTTGGTTCGAATCCAGGTTCCCCAGCCAATATTTCACACTGAGCGATTGATTTTATGGCAAAAACGGGTTTGCTTTTATCTGCCCTCCCGTCCCTTCCGATGCCTGCTTCCTTTTCGCTGCCCCTGATCGCTTAGATCGACGGGCGCAGGATGTCAGCGAATCCGACATCGTGTCTTGGGTGAGCATCTTGCAGCATCTACGCATTACCCGCGCCATTTCGATTTTTGTTGATTTCGGACGCGCCGTGGCGGGCAGCGATGGTAGGCGCTATTGGCGTCGGACTGACGTCTTCTCGCTTCTGGAACGGCCGATAGACAAAATTAGTCAGCGACTGGGAGAACAAATGAGGGTTCCGGAATGCTGATTTACAACAGCACTGAAAATAAAGACTGAAATCGGCCGCGCCCGCAAATCTTTTATCAGGCCATACTATTCTCCTCCAAGATCTCTGTGTTAGGCAGCCCACAAGCGCCAACCTTGCGCGCGACAACGTTACGCTCTCGATATCGAAGGCAGGCGCTAACATTGAAGGTTTACAGACCAGAGATCGATGGCTTAAGGGCCATCTCGGTGATCGCGGTTATTCTGTATCACGCCGAGTTCACGGTTGCCGGCCACACGTTGCTGCGAGGCGGATACATCGGCGTCGATGTGTTTTTTGTGATCAGTGGCTTTCTGATTTCCCAAATGTTGTTGACAGAAATCGAAGCAACCGGGCGTATTGATTTCCTTAAATTCTACGCTCGGCGTGCGCGAAGAATTCTTCCTGCGTTGTTCACAGTCATTTTCGCGACAATTCCTTTCGCATATTACCTTTTATTACCATCGGAACTACTGGATTACACGAATTCCATAGGTTCGACGCTCCTATTTGGATCGAATATCTATTTTTATTTTACTGCGGCTCAGTACGGGGAGCCCAATACCCTTCTCAAGCCTTTTCTTCACACCTGGTCGTTGAGCGTCGAAGAGCAGTTCTATATTGGGTTTCCGCTCTTATTGTTGATCACACGCCGATACCTGAAATCAAGGTTTTTGCCGTGCGTGTTGCTCGTGGCGTCCCTCAGCTTTGTATTGTGTGTGGTGACGGTACGGTATGATCAGCAGCAGGCGTTCTACTCGCCACTCACCCGGACCTGGGAACTGTTGGCCGGGACACTTCTCGCCTATTACGAGGTGAGGCGTGGACGAACTCGCCCTCGGCCGTTACTCGCGGCGGCCGGGCTTGTCCTCGTTGTTGGTTCGCTCATCTTGTTCAGGAAGGACACGGTTCATCCTGGCGTGTTGACTGTGATCCCAGTCATCGGGACCTGTCTGGTGCTCGCATTTGCCGGTCATCAGGACGCAGTCGGGCGCCTGTTGGCTTCTCGACCGGCGGCGCTCACCGGACTGGTATCCTACTCTTTATATTTGTGGCATTACCCGGTCTTCGCCTTCTTGCGGCTGACAAGCTTGAATCTCAACAACGGCGATAAGCTCCTCGCCATCGCAGCGACGGTCTTGGTCGCGGTCGTGAGCTTTGTCGTTATCGAAAAGCCCCTTCGCCACACCAGGAGAAGCCGCGCTCTCTGGATCACCCTGAGCTCATCAGTTGCAACCATCACGGCTGCAGTTGTGTCAGCAATCTCTATGGCCGGTTTTCCTCACAGGTTGGATCAAATTTATCCACCTCTCGCGCAGGCGAACGAAGCACGGCTCGAAAGCACTTTTCTAAGCTTGAACAACAACATTCAAGCCGGGAAGCCCATTATCTTCATAATTGGGGACTCGCACGCCAGAAACTGGTCGATCGCGCTGAAAAATTACATCGACACCGACCGATATCAAGTCGTGGCAGTCAGCTACTTAAACTGCATGGTAGAGATCAAGAACGATATTGTCAGGGCCCCCTCTCGCGCCAGCATTTACGATAAATACTGCATTCCCTTTGAAAAATTTATCAACGACAAGTCATTGCTCAGCCGAACGAAAGCGATCTTCCTCACGAGCCTTCGGCCTTTTGAGTACACCGTCAACCCCTTCAGGTTTGAGCTTCTTTCCTGGATGAAAAGCCACTCGGATGACGCGCGAATTTTCGTTTTCGGAAATTATTTCCAGCTCGACGAATTACACTCGTGCCTTGGGCTCATGTTTCAGAGAAAATCCGATGCCTCTATATGCCTGCGGGAAGCGACCTATCCGCCGGCCAACCAGCCTTTAGAGCAACTGCCATTTTTCCCATCCAATCTAGCGTTCACCTACCTCGATATCGTCAAGCTTCACTGCGATTACGACAAGGAGAAATGCCTCACGACCAGCAGGGGTGTTCCGTTCATCACAGACTGGAACCATCTGACAGCAGAATTTCTGACGACCCTGATTGGTGACATTCTGGAAAAGAGAACCGCCGATCTACGGGGCGACGGTCTCCTCGATTTCCTGGTACCGCCGCACGCCAGGCAATCCGAACGAACTGCAAATTCTCAGCCGAACGCTGGTCGAACGTCTTCCGCTTCTCCATGAGATTGAGCGGACAGACGCCGGGAACGACGGTGAACTTGGTGTTCAAGTCCGGACTTTCGGCATACCCCATCGTCTCGATCAAGGGTAGCAGCCACGTCGGCTACAGCTGACGGCTCACACGTCACGCCAATCGCCGCCCTTTGGAGTTCTGGATGCCCGACAGCTATTGTCGCGCCACGGCGGCGTTTCCTTCGAACTGCAGAAACCAATCATACACTGCGTGGATACCTTCCTCCAGCGAGATGCGTGGCTTCCAGCCCATATTCTTCAGCTTGTCGGTGCTCATGAGCTTACGCGGCGTCCCGTCAGGCTTGGAGAGGTCGTGGGCAATTTTTCCTTCGTAACCGACAACACGGCAAACCAACCGCGCGAGCTCGATGATTTCAATGTCCTCTCCCGAACCGACATTGACGTGCTGCGCGTCCGAATAGTTCTTCAACAGGAAAACCAGCGCATCCGCGCAATCGTCAACGTGGAGGAATTCCCGTCGTGGCTTTCCGGTTCCCCAGATGGCAATTTCGGATGCCCCCGTCACCTTTGCGAGGTGCGCCTTGTGAATTAGCGCCGGCAGAACGTGACTTGATTGCAGATCGAAATTATCGCCCGGACCATAGAGATTGGTGGGCATGGCAGAAATATAATCGCGTCCGTGCTGCTTGCGGTAGGCGTCGGCCAGCTTGATTCCGGCAATCTTGGCGACAGCATACCACTCGTTGGTCGGCTCAAGCGGTCCGGTCAGAAGCGCATCTTCAGAAATCGGCTGCGGCGCGAATTTAGGATAAATGCAGCTTGAGCCCAGAAACAGAAGCCTGTCGACGCCGTTACGATGCGCGGCTTCGAAAATATTGGCCTCAATAATCAGGTTATCGTAGAGGAAATCGGCCGGGAAGGTATCGTTCGCAAGAATACCGCCAACCTTTGCAGCAGCGAGGATGATCGCATCCGGTCTGTTCGTCTGGACGAATCTCTCGACCTCGTCCTGCCGTTTGAGATCAAGCTCCTGTCGCGTTGCCGTGATGACAGTACAGTTTTCTGAGTGAAGCCTGCGCACAAGCGCGCTGCCGACCATGCCGCGATGACCGGCGACCCAGATTTTCTTGTTGGACAGGTCGGACACTCAGATCTCTCTCCGGCTGTTTTGAGCCTTCCAGTGCTTGACATCCTCCCGCACCATTTCGGCGGCGAGTTCGCGAACCGGGGTCTTGTGGTGCCAGCCCAATTTCTGACGTGCCTTGGTCGGGTCGCCAAGCAAAAGGTCGACTTCCGTCGGGCGGAAATACCGCGGGTCGATTTCCACAAGGCAGGCACCGGACGCGGCGTCATAACCCTTTTCGTCGACGCCGGACCCCTTCCATTCCAAAGCAATGCCCACGTCGGCAAAAGCCCACTCCACAAACTGGCGGACACTCGTCGTCTCACCGGTCGCCAAGACGTAGTCATCCGGCTTGTCCTGCTGCAGCATGCGCCACATGCCCTCGACATATTCACGCGCGTGGCCCCAGTCACGTTTGGCGTCGAGATTGCCGAGGAAAAGCTTATCCTGCCGCCCCAGATGGATGGCAGCCACCGCCATGGTGATCTTGCGCGTGACGAAGGTTTCGCCGCGAAGCGGGCTTTCGTGATTGAAAAGTATGCCGTTCGACGCATGCATGCCGTAGGCCTCGCGATAATTCACGACGATCCAGTAGGCATAGAGCTTGGCTGCGGCATAGGGAGAACGCGGGTAAAAGGGCGTCTTCTCGTTCTGCGGCACTTCCTGCACAAGACCGTAGAGTTCCGAGGTCGATGCCTGGTAGAATCTAGTCTTTTCCTCGAGACGCAGGATCCGGATGGCTTCGAGCAACCTGAGGGTACCGATTCCATCTGCGTCGGCCGTATATTCCGGCGTCTCGAAACTTACGCCGACATGGCTTTGTGCGGCCAGATTGTAGATTTCATCCGGCTGCGTCTGCTGCACGATCCGAAGGAGATTGGTCGCGTCGATCATATCTCCATAATGCAGGATGAAGCGCGGATGCGCTTCATGCGGATCCTGATAGATATGCTCGATACGGCCGGTGTTAAAAGACGAGGATCGCCGCTTGATACCATGCACCGTATAGCCTTTGCTCAGTAGCAATTCGGCCAGATAGGCACCATCCTGACCGGTCACCCCAGTGATAAGCGCGGTTTTCGTCATTTTCTACGTCGTCTTTCGATGCAATCTTCGGGATGTGTTTATGGAAACGGCCGAACTAGCGCAACCCCCATGTAACCGAGCCAGGCAAGCGAAATGGCCATTGCAGATCTCTGCGGTTGACGTGGGGCTGGCACAATGAGACTAGAGTTTTCCAAATTATCAGATCTCCAAGGGGGAAAATATGATCCTGGTGACGGGGGGAGCCGGTTTCATCGGTGCGAATTTCGTACTCGATTGGCTTGCGCTTCATGATGAACCGATCGTCAACCTCGATGTGCTGACCTATGCCGGCAACCTGGAGAACCTCGCCTCCGTCTGGGAGGACCCGCGCCATCTGTTCGTCAAAGGCAGCATCGCGGACTATGATCTTATTGAAGAATTGCTCCGCTCTCATCAGCCTCGCGCGATCCTGAATTTCGCTGCCGAAAGTCATGTCGATCGATCGATCCACGGGCCTGAGGAATTTATCCAGACGAATATCGTCGGCACTTTTCGCCTGTTGGAGGCTATCCGCGGATTTCTTGCCTCACAGGATGAAGCCTTCCGAGAGAGCTTCCGTTTTCTTCACGTGTCGACGGACGAAGTCTACGGTTCGCTTGCCCCGGCGGAGGCGGCTTTCAGCGAACATCGCAAATACGAACCCAACAGCCCTTATTCCGCAAGCAAGGCAGCGAGCGATCATCTGGTTCGCGCCTATCATCACACCTACGGGTTACCGGTTCTGACGACGAACTGTTCGAACAATTATGGTCCCTATCATTTTCCCGAGAAGCTTATTCCCCTGGTCATTCATAATGCTCTCTCGGGAAAGCAGATCCCAATCTACGGCGACGGGATGCAGGTGCGCGACTGGCTGTTCGTCAAGGACCATTGCAGCGCGATCCGGTGCGTTATGGAGAATGGAAAAGTTGGGGAGACCTATAATGTCGGCGGCAGAAACGAGCTGACCAATCTATCGGTGGTCAATACGCTCTGCGAGATCCTCGATGAATTGAGGCCCCTGCCACAAGGGGCGAGCTACAAGGCCCAGATCTCCTTTGTGCGCGATCGGCCTGGTCATGATCGCCGTTACGCCATCGATGCGACCAAGATCGAGCGGGAGCTGGACTGGCGCCCGAGCGAGACCTTCGAGACAGGCATTCGTAAGACCGTCGAATGGTATCTCGCCAACCAAGCATGGGTCGAAAACGTCACAAGCGGCGGCTACCGCCAATGGATCGAGCGCCAGTATCAATAACGGGTCGGAGGAGGAAAGGCTCCTCCTCGCGAGCGTGACGTCAATACCTGATGAAATTGTGCAGGAAGCGTTTGACCGACAGGGGCACATGACGTTGCACCCATCTGCGCGCCATGACCTTGAAAAAGGGGCGAAGGCCGCCGGAAAAGCCTGGGGAAATCGTCCTGATCACCTTCAGGGCTCGCATCAGAGCGCGCTCGTAAGTCTCGTAGACAGCCACCGGCTCTTCGCAAACGGCGGTGTAGAAAGTCGACAACCGATCGAACATGCCATTGGTCAGCAACTGAAACTGGTGAAAGTGATAAAAAATCAGAGGCGAACCATCGACCTCGATCTTGCCTGATGCATCCTGCGTAAAATGCAGCTTTTCGTAATTCCAGGGAGCAACCCCAGCTCCCGGATGCTCGATGATATGGCAATTCGGATAGAGATCCGGCCATTCGTCCAGATATTTCTGGTCACCCATTTTGCCGTCTTCCAGGCGATAGTAGCACCATTCGATGCACTGCTCGCGCCAGCGCGCAAGGCAGCGCATTCCCTCTTCATCGCGTCGGAAACTCACCCATTCCACACAGAAGCGGCCGTTTACTTCCCTGTTTTGCAGCCGCGGGGCAAAGCGGTGTTCGATAATGGCAATGGAACTATTGCCGATCTCATCAAAAATTGGACGAAGCGGTGAATAGAACAGCAGATCGGAGTCGAGATACGTGATGAAATCGATTTCCGGATGCTGCTCCAGCACGAAACTCGGCAGACACGGGGACAAGGTCCAGCAATATTCAGCGACGCCGCGCGATTTCTTAGCTTCGAGGAGTTCCGGCGTCTCGATATCAGCAAGTGCAATGCAAGTGATGTAGGACCTCTTGGAGGCGATCAGAATATCCTGCGTCTGCTGGTCCATGCAAAGCACAAAGACATGCGCGTCGGGGCACCACTGGACGAGGCTCTCCATCATGGCCATCCCCTTGATGAGATAGCCGCTGTCGAAAAGGGTACAAAAGTAGTTCGTCATGACTGGGATTTTTTCCTGCACAAATAAGTGCGGCTTGCAGTGCCCTTGCTACTCTCACGTGGATCGGCGCTCTCGTTCAGCGTGAAGGTCGCCTGGACTTCCAGGCGATGAACGTGAAACATATCCAATAGCTGCGGCTCGGAAAAATGGATCTCTATGGTCTCGACCCCATAGGCTTGCTTGCGGAAATACTTGGTCGGTTCTCCATAGACAACAGGCGTGCGGTGAAAAATCACGTATTTCTTGGCAACGCGGGCGCTCTCTGCGATTGCCGCTTCATAGTCGGGAATATGCAGCAGGCAGCATCCCGAGACCACGACATCGAAAGCTTCATCCTGGTAGCTGAGCCGAGTCGCATCCTCCACGTCGAATGACAGTCCCGGGTAGATGCTGCGCGCCATACCGATGAAAGCGTCGGAATAATCACAGCCCCGATAGCGCAAAGGCAAGCCATTCACCTCAAGCACTTCGGAGTAATATCCGCTGGAACAGCCGATTTCGAGCAGCGAGCCATTCGCAGGCAGGTTTTCGATTCTGCGCAACGCGGCGGTAAAAACATCGAATACATCGATGGAAGCGCCGCTGCGATATTCCTTCAGCTGGCGCTCGACGAGGGTCCTCTGACGTGCTGGTAGATCACTCGCTTTCCAAGATGCAGCAAGCCGCGAACTTTCACTGTCTCTACGAGCCGCGTCTATCTCGACATAGCGTGATGATACGGATGTCGCGGGCAACAGATGTTCACGCAATCGCTTCAACTGGTTCTTCACTCCCGGAAAGCGATTGAGACTCGCGCGCAGAAACGACATCAGCCCTGTCCCCCCAGATACCGCTCAAGGATCGGCACCAGTTCTTCCATTCTCGACTTGTAGGTGTGGTCCTTCAGCGTCCTTGCCTGACCAGCCTTTGCGATCGCGTCGGCCTCGTCGGGGTGGTCTATATAGTGGCGGACAAGTTCAGCCGCTTCCTCAGGGCTGGAATAGGCAACCACCTCCTTGCCGACCTCGAAGATCTCACCGAGATTATCCTTCCTGTCGGTTATGAGCAGCGATCCGACACCGGTCGCCTCGTAGAGCCGCATGTTGTTGGCATTGTTCTCGGCAACGTTGATATGCCGATTGACGGTGATCCGGCTGCGCGCCAGAGCACGATACATATCCGGACCCCAGACTTCGCCATTGTGGCGTTTTCGAATCGGAGAGGAGCGCGGAAGCGTCCTGGCACCGTAGCCGAAAAATTGTATCGGCGTCGTGTTGGCAAGATGTTCGAGCAAGGGGATCGCCTTGCCATGATGGCGGCTTATGCCGCCGACAAAGCTCACCGGCACATCGCGCGCGATATCGCCAAGGACATCGAGCACCCGCGTATCAAATCCAATCCTGAAATATTCGGATTTTATCCCCATCTCGCGAAAACGCGGGACGAAATGGGGGAAGGATGTCAGAATGAGGTCATAGGGTCGCAGAAAGCCGTCGGGCGGCAATGGACAAGCGATCTGCCCCACGATCAATGGTACAGTCTTTTTCAGCTCTGTCAGGGCGTGAGGCGGAAAGAAGCTGAGATCCTGGCAATAGAGTACATCCGGCTTGAATGCGCGGACCCGCGCCATCGCGACCTCGAGCAAACCAGGGAGGGCCGCAAGACGCGCGCCGATATAAGGCAGCCTGAAAAACCGATGCGGCAACTTCATCGCCCAAGGGCTGAATGGTTCGCTGTTCTCTCGCGCCCAAGCCGATTGAAGCGGAACACAATTGCCGACGATATCGATGACGTCGCACCCAAGTTGCTTCAGGTGGCGCGAATAAAAATCGGACGTGCCGAACGCTGCCTCAAGCAGAGCGTCGGTCTGCCTTTGGGAAGAGGCCGACCTCAGATCACGATTGCGACGATAATGCATCGTCAGAAATCGGGAATAGTAGGTATCGAATACGGCGATCCGCATGACGCTAAATCCTAGTTCTTTGTCGCGGAGAGTCGCAGTTCTACTAGGAGACTATCGCCCTGCCCCATGGCGTCCAGAGTTCGGTTTCCAAAGCCCATCATCACGCCGGCAAGGCGTGCGCCCCGCGAGACTGCGACGTTGCGGACCTTTTGAATAAAGCTCGGCGGCTTCTGAGAGTCGCCGCTTTCCGACCAGGTATTGGACGCCTTGCCCTCCTGTCGCTGCTCCCGAGACATTCTAAGCTGAAGCACCGACCAAAGATTGGGCGTAATCGTCCTGATGCGCTCGACGTCATAACCGGATTTTCGAGCAAGTAGAGCAAAGGACGTTCGATTGAAATGGTTCTGGTGGTATGGAATGTGCCAGTTTATCCAACGTTCTTTCCAGAGCTTGCGATGAAAGGAACCGGTATTCGGGAAAGCCAGTACGACGCGTCCGCCTCTATTGAGACGATCCTTGAGTGCCACCAGCATTGCAAGCGGATCGGGCACATGTTCGATGACCTGGTTCAGCACGATGAGGTCGAATTTCTGATCGGCGAACGGCACGTCATAGATGTTGCCTATATGAACGCGTAGAGCATATTTCTCCGCGATCGTACGAACGTTCGGATCAGCCTCGACACCCCAGCATTCCACGCCGAGCCTGCGCATCTCCAGAAGGGACAGGCACGAACCGCAGCCGATATCCAGTACCTTCTGTCCCGGCTTGGCCAGATAGTGTCCTTGGTTGTCGGTACCAGCAATCCATCGGCGGAACCCGGCGAGAGGTTTCTCGACGAGAGCAGCCTCTCTTTCCAGCGCACCAAAATCGATCTCTCGGCGGGGATAGTAATTGCTGTAGAGCGCGGGCAGATCCTCTTCCGTCAACCGCGGCGTCGTCGACATGTGACCACAGGAAACGCATCGGTCTATCGCATAGACGCCTGGGCAACCGTATCGATCATCGCTGATGCGCTCGATAAAAGTTTCCATCTTCGATCCGCATGCGATGCACTGCTGATACTGGCCGCCGCTCATATTGTTCCTTCCTTTCGTTTCGCCAATGACCTCCACGTCGAAAACGCGCGGCTGCACGAGAAATATGCCATTCGGATCGGTGCGGTCATGCGTTGCACCGGTGAGCCGACAAGCGAATAGAAAATGAGGCGCTGAAACACGTTGTGAGGCGAACGCCTGCCAAATAACTGCTTCCACCAGGAAAGTCTGGATGTGTCATTTCCATATATCGGAGGCGAATAAACGATTGCATTGCTGCTGACAACCAGGGACACTCCCGCGCGCGCGAAACGCATGGCGATTTCGTAATCAGCCATGTAGTGCGGCAGAAGGGACGGCCGCATACCGCCATATTTCCTGAACAGGGGTGCAGGATAGAGCGTTCCCCGACCACTCAGCGCATCGACGCGGTACTGGCTTTTGGGCGATCGTTTTTCCGTTTCGCTCAATTCCGAAAGCAGATCCCACACCGCAAGTCGGTTAACGTTGACCTTCGCCCCGATACTGACAAGGGGCGGATCCCGGCCCTCTTCGTGGATGACGCTTCCGACCGCGGCCTCGCCATTTTCCCTGGATGTCTGCACCAAGGTCTCAACATAATGCTCGTCGAACCAAGTATCGTTATTGAGAAATAGGACATAGTCGTCCGCTTGGCAGGACGGAAGTACGTGTTTCAGTCCTTCCTCGATGGCACCCCCCCACCAAAGATTGCCGTCGCTTCGGACTTCAACCACATCACTCTGCAACTGCAAGTATTCTGCCGTTCCATCTGTCGAACCGTCGTTGACAACGACGATTGTCAACGCAGAGAAGAGCGTCTGTCTCCTGAGGACTTCCAACACCTTTCGGGTGTGCTCCAGACGATTGAAGACAGGGATAATGACGTTCACGCGCATTCGCTAGATTTCCAGCTTCTCGAGAAACCAGCCAGCATAGGGCCATTCGTGCTGCTGAGGCGCTGGTGTCACGCCAATGCCCCAACTCTTCAATTCTTGCAAGGGCGGCGGCGTCACTAAGCCAAATGTTCCAGCGGGCTGGAAACGGTCCACAACCTCATAGCCATGCCTGGCAAAACTGTCGTGCAGTTCATCCGCATTTAAGAACCATACCGGGTAGCTCGCGCTGTAGATCCACGCCGGCACATGCTGCACAAAGGGTGCGGCTGCGACATCGAATTGCGCTGTTGTCCTGTCGATAAGTATGAACTTGACGCCTCGCGACAGAAGATCCTCGAGATATTCATGAGGATGTTCAAGATATTGAAGAACACCGGAGAGCAGAACGACGTTAGGCCTCACACGATCGACCGCCTCATCCAGGCTTTCGGAAAAGCTCAATCCTCCGTCTTCAAATTCGGCTCGGCCCGCGCTCACAAAATGAGGCTGCTCGACAACGCACCAATTCAGTTCCGCAAGATGCGCCAAGGCCGAACGGTGTTGGAAATAAGAACTTCCCAACGCGCCCCCAAAATCGACCACCCTCAAACGAAGATCGGATCGGGACGCGACATAGAGAAGCCAGGCGAGCAGAGGGTGCGAGTAGCTTCTTTCCGTGAAAACGACGGTGTCTCGCTCGTAGGAGGCACGTCCCTGAGCAACTGCGCGTGTCGCGTCAAGGGCCCTGGCAAGAATAGCAGGCGCATCATATCCCTCTGAAGCAGCCATAGCCGAGTGCCAATCATTGTGCGGCCCGTCGAAAAAGACGTTATGACGCCGAAACTCGCTCCAGATGTCCTGTTGACGGGCCTGCGGCGAATCCCGCGTCACCTCCAGCAAACAGTGAAGGCCCGGTAGCGAAAAACTAATGTGCCTCATTTCTCGAACCAGGCTTCGAACGGCCGTCGCTCAAATTCGTCCAGTGCTCCGCCGGGTGTGGAATTGAAGATGCGGATATCACTCGCTCTCGCGATATTTGCGATGGCTCGATATTGTCGCCACAGCCGTGCCGCCCGCTGAAAGTCGTCGTGACGGGTCGTGGTCGGGGTGCCGTCCGCATTTACGGTGAAATCTTTTCCCTTTTGCACCTTGAGGTCGAACGCGTATTCGTAACTTGACGACAGGAAACGATCGTGGTCGACGCCGAGCAGGATGATCTCTTTGAAACCAAGATACATTGCTATCATCAAGGTCATCACCGGCACCGACTCGACACGCGGCACCGGTCGAGAGATATCGACGATTTCCACAGATGGTCTTTCGTCGAAGCTTTCACCGAGCACGAGATACCGAACCGTTCGCCCTGAAAACAGATTGTGTTTTCGAACCAGCTCCGCTTCAGTGGAACTGAGGAACAGTTCCGCGGCGCCCAGGTGCGAATGCATCTCGTCGAACCAGCGGACCACGTCCTCCGGCGTCATCAATCCGTAGGTAATTTGCGGAACACAATGATAACGAGACTGGAACTTGTCGAAATCGGAGTGCAGGTAACCATTGGAAACGGTTATAACGGTTTCGCCCTGAAGTCGCGACAGATCCAAGCCCTTGACGCTCGGGCCATTGCCTAAAATAAAACAGCGCTGCCCCGCGTGCAGACCAACAAGCTGTCTATTTTCTGCCAGCGATCTCGCGACATCAGCAGATAACTTGTGACGATTTTTTAGCCTGCGCTTCAGCTCATGCACACCATAGGGGAGCAGCATGGAGCCAAAGGTCAAAATCTTTCTCAAAGCTGCAGCCACTTCACCACCTCAAAAACCTCCGCGTATTTTACACCGATGCGCTGGCCGGCGTTCTCGGCTTCATTGCGGAAGAAGCTCACCCATTTCCGCCCCGTGCGCTCCATCTCGGATTCATGCGCAAGGATCGCCTTTTCCTTCTGGTCCCAATGGGAGGTGATGTCGACGTAGAAATTCCCCCTGAAGTCGACTGTCGAATGATACCAATTGCTGCGATACATTAAGAGGCGGGGCACATGGCGGCAGCTGTGCAGCGATGCGCGCGACAAGGCCAGATGGTCATGGTGGATGTCTCCGACCCAGTGGGTGTAGACCATATCGATCTTCAGATCCTGCACGAGCTTGAGGATCTCGATATTCAGCGGATCGACGAATTCGATCTGAAGCGTTTTGAACTCGCCGCAAAACATCTTGTCGACGCCGAGGATTTCCATCGCAGCATCCGCTTCCGCCCTGGCGACCTGGCTGCTGCGCACGGACTGATCATACTGGTTGGAAAAGCCGGATACGGTCGCGACATAGACGTAAACCGTGTCTCCGTTTGCCGCATGGCGTGCCAGTGCACCGCCACAGCCCAGTTCCACGTCGTCAAAATGGGCACCGATCGCGAGAATATTCATTTGCAACTCCAGAGCAGGTCACGCGTGCCTGCAATACCACAATTCAATAGTGTGTCGAGGATGCTGAGATAGGGAATGAATTCGCCGAACGGCTGTGGATAAATGGGATGGACGAAATTCTGCCATATCACATGAATGCCTGCTGCTTCAAAAAGCTCCGGCTGCATATAATCCCGTGCGCCAAGGCCCGAGAGGTAACAAGTGGCCTCAACTTTTTGAAGAAGCTCAATTAGCAATTCGTTCTTGTTGCCCTCCGGCTGAAGCGTACTCGACCGCACCGTTGGAATGTCCACGTGCAGTATTTCCAGAATGCCATTTAAGAAGTGAAGGTTGAAGTCCGACATCAGATCGAAACGGACGTGCATTAGCTGTTCGATGCGAGGAAACACTTCGTTCCAGCCTGCGCATCCTCTATAGTTTTCTCGCAACAAGGACAGATTACGGTCGACCCAGGCACGATCTTCCGCCATCCTCACTGCATTTATGGGAGCGCCATAATCAGGCTTCTGAATTCCAACATTGATCCATTTTGCTCCTTGAGCCGTCTTGATCTTGTCTCTGTGAGTCCAACCTCGGCTTCCGTAGACGAAAGATACATGGTCGAGGGCGACATAAAGGTCCGCATTTAGAAAGCGTTGAAAAAAGCCGAGATACGGCGCAAAGTCCGGTTGATGAATAACTACCGTGAGCATCACTGCACCAAGCTCTCAAGAAGGTTTGCGATCCGACTATAGCCATCTAGATTGGTGCGGCTCAACGCCGTTCGGCTCATCACATCGATCGGCAAATCGACGGATAGTTTACCAAGATCCAAAGAACGGTGGTGACCTGCGAACCGGGAGAAGCCTAGCTCTTCCAAGGCGCGCCCGACCGGAATTTCAAAAAGTTCATTCGCGATGACAATTGAGGGCAGCCCACTTGCTGCTGCCTCGAAAGGGGTGAGGCCCCCGCCGGTGATTGCAAGCTCGTGCCTACTCATTTCCCATGCCATCGAAGGAACACCGTCCAGATGTTCGATGTGTGCTAAACTTGGTTCGGACAATATAGCGTCAAGCTCTTCTCGGTGCTGAAAAGCGGGGCCAGTCACGATTGTCAGCTTGAGCGGTTTGTTCCGCAACCAACGCGCGACACGAACTGTGACGCCATGGGTATCGGCTCCTCCAAGCGTCACCAGGATGGAGCCCAATCTCGTGCGTGCTCGACGGTAGCGCTCGATCTCAGGATTGAGGATCATATATTCAATACCGGTCCGTACTTCTCGCCCTTTGAGTTGAGCAGTGTTGTCAAAAACAAGCGCTCCGATATTGATGTCGGCCAATTCAGCTCCGTCTCCCCGATCGTCGAAGGTCACAAGTCTAGCTCCGGTACTCATCACCGCCTCCGCATGGGCAAAGGCAGTGTCGAGACGATCGTTGATCCACACTTCAAGCTGCTGAACTTTTTCAGTGAATGCAGCCTCCCATGAGCCGTCGGGAGCTGAAGGATCATAGATGGTGGATTCGAAGCCACGTGATTGAAGGACATTCAGTGTCGATGCATGGTCATTGACCAAAAAATGGATATCACGCCCTCGTCGACGTAGTTCCTCCGCGAGGGTCAACGAACGATACAAATGCCCCATGCCGCGCGAATGAGAACTCTCTATGCAGAAGACGAACATAAGGTGATCGCTTCTTCGGTAGTTAACCAGATCTCGGCGGCATGTCTCGCCAGCGCATCGGCTCGCCGCAAATCGTCATCGGTATCGACTGTAAGCCGCAAGCCGGGGGCAGTCTTTGCGGTTGAGACATCCAGTTCCCCGATCAAAAAGAGTTCTGGCCGGTCGATAAAGTATTCGTTGACGTGTTCGCGGTGATGCGGCAGCAACCCTTCCCGATGACTGCGTTCCAATGCCACGAAAGTGAATATCTCAGCACCGACGCCTACAGGTAGGTGGCCAAAAGCGTGGGTATAATCATAGCCCCCACTCCGGTGAAAATCAATTAAGCGGTCCAGTTCAGCAACATCTGTAAATGGGTTGTCGGCCGTCAGCCGCACTATATCAGTGAAGCCATAGGTTTTTGCACATTGATAATAACGGTCGAGGACATCCATCTCCTGGCCGCGAAAGCATTTCACATTATTCTCGCGGCACCAGCGTTCGATGATTTCATCTTCGGGCCCTTGTCCAGTTGCGACAACGATCTCGGCGTCGTTGCGCAGCATGACCAATCGGCCAACTACATGAGAGATTAGTGGCTTGCCATTGAGCAGGCGCATCACCTTGCCAGGCAGACGAGTTGAACCCATCCGAGCCTGCACGATTATTCCCAGCGTCAATTCAAATCATCCCACTTCAGCACCGCGTCCTCGCTCATATCCCTTGCGAGCTTGCGTCCCATTACCTGATCGAAGTCCTTTGGTGCGATACCATAGCCGGGCCTCTTGATTGCGATGTCAGAGGTGCCAATCGTGTCACCTGCCTTCATAGCCCTGCTCAAGATCACGCTCTTTCGGTTGTTGATACGGGTCGTCGCCTCACTTGCCGCAGGCTCCTTCACACCGCTGCCGCGCATAATTTCGAACGACCTGATGGCATCAACCAACCAACTCATTTCTTCGGGATCGGCAGACAGCATATGATCGGGACCTTCGGCCTTCTTGTCGTAAGTGAAATGTCGCTCAATGACACGCGCGCCCATGGAGGCAGCGCAGAGGCTGGCTATCGGAGTCAGGGTGTGATCCGAATAACCTACATCGATACCAGGGAAGGCCTGGATCATGGCCTGCATTGCACCCAGATTGACATTTTCAGCATGGGTAGGATAGCTGGTGATTGCATGCAACAAGATCAATTTTTCATTGCCCGCTGCCTTGATGACCGCCACAGATTCTTTGACTTCATCCATCGTACACATGCCAGTTGAAAGGATGATCGGCTTTTTGGTCTTTGCCAAGTAACGCAAGAAAGGCAGATTTACTGCATCGTCCGAGCCGACTTTGTGCGCACCCACCCCGCACTTTTCCAGAAGATCCACGTCAGTTTCATGAGATGGCGTGGAAAACCAATCAAGTCCATGCCCTTCGGCATAGCGGAACACGGCTTCATGCAAGTCCAAGTCGACCTCGTACTTGCGGAACAGGTCGAATTGGGAGGTAACCCCCGTATTCTCCATATCGAAGATTGCATGCTTGCTCGAAATGGTCGCGGCCCGATAGGTCTGAAGTTTTACCGCATCGACGTTCGCCTTCTTGGCCTCGTCAATCAGACGCTTCGCCTGCTCTAAAGTTGTGAAATTGCCACCGATCTCGGCAATAATATAGCATCTGTCTTGTCTATAATTGCGGAACATTTACCACTCCCTAATTTTGCGCCCGAGCAGGGACATCACCGCGATTGCGTAGTCGGGTAACTCCGCGCACCACGGCATAGCTACCGAATGCCGCACCGTTTCTGGCGCGGGTGTTAATCAAAGTTGTTGCTTCCTCGCCGGCCCATATGCTGTTGCCGATGAACATCTGCTCAATTTCGACGCTCTCAAAGATCGGCTGATCGGCGGCCTTTTCACGATAGTGGTCAATTATCTGCACATCGCAGCCCATAAACGCTGTGCTCTCGATGGTGATGTTATTACACCGCTCTAATGTTTCAGCGCCGGTCAAAATTATCACCGATGACGAGCTTATATTCCGACGTGATCAATCCATAGGAAAGCATAGTTCCGTATACTTCGACGTCACATTACTTACCGACTTCCTGAATACGATCGATATAGTTACGCACGATCACCTTCCGGCCAGCAATTTCCACTGTCTCGTCATTTGTCAATCGCGGCAGATAGCACCGGCGGCAAACCTCACTCTTCATAAAGCCTTGCGGCTCCTTGTGCAGATCGCGCACAGCCTGCATCTTCTCTCCGTGCCAGATTTCATGAACAGTCTGCTTATTGGCATCGCCGATAAGCTCTTTGTTTTCCTCGTCGTTCGAGCATTTCATGACAAGTCCATCAGCGCCAATGACGAGGCGTTGATACTGCTGTGGGCAAGTGAAATTGTCGAGATACTGGATCTCCGTATCTTTCCACAAGTAATCGATCAGCGGATTGAAGGCGACAAGATCCACGTGAGGTGCAAAGGTTTCATAATAGAGATCCGGATTTTCCCTGATCGCCGGCCAGATGCCCTGCACCTTAATGACCGGACGGTGGAGCCCGCGCTCGTCTTTGTACTTCTTGATGTCCTTGATCTTGTCGAGTAGGGCCTCGAACTTGATCGGCTTGCGGATCTTTTCGTAGGTCTCACCGGTGCCGTCGATCGAAACGGTGATCCAGTCGATGCCGGCATCGACGAGTTGAGCGAAATAGTCTCTGTTAAGCTTGAAGCCGTGCGTGAGGGTCGAGACTTCCTTGATCCCATGGTCCTTGGCATAGCGCACGCAGTCAGCAAAGCGCTTATGCAACGTAGCCTCGCCCCGCAGCGACAGACGGATCGCAGGAACCTTGCCGCCGATCTCATCGATGATGCGGCAGTAGAGATCCCAGTCCATCCGCGTCGTGTTCACACTTTTCTTGAACTCGTCGCTGATCGTATAGCACATCGGGCAGCGCAGATTGCAGATCGACGCCAGCTCGAGATCGACCAGCAGCGGATAATCCGAAACCTGCTGGTTCAGGGCATTTTCTGACCATTTGCGACGGTAATCCGCGTATTCTGCTTCCCATCCTTCGCCACGGAATTTGTCGAACGCGGCTTCGCGCTCGTCCGTGTCCATCGAGTAGTTGCCCTTGTTGATCGGGACGTAACGCTCGTTCAATTTACGACTCCTTCATCATCGCGCGCATCCCGGCCGGCAGATCCCATTCCGGCCGCCATCCGAGAACGGTGCGAGCCCGCGTGATATCGGCCCGCACGTCAGGTATTTCATTCCGCCGAACTGTGCAAGATGACACTACAGGTAGAGCAGTGCCGGCAGCTTCTTGCAAGATGTCGATTATTTCCCGCACCGAATACGACATTCCGGAGCCGATATTGATGCAATGGTAGCCTTCCGCGAGGTCCATGGCCTTGGCAAAGGCGCTCAGGACATCGTCAACGAAGATATAGTCACGCCGGGGACTGAGATCCAGGACCTGTATTTCCTGCTTGGTCCGTATCTGGTTCAGAAGCGTCGGTATCAGAAATTCGGGTCGCTGCCCTGCGCCATATATATTGAAAAGACGCAATACCACCACCGGTATCTGCTCGTGCGTGGCGGCGAACTCACAAAGCTGTTCGGCAAGATGTTTGGAAAGAGCGTAAGGATTGTTCGGCCTGACCGGATCGCTTTCATGGATCGGCAGCCGGTCAGGCGCTCCGTAAACATAGGCGCTTGCGAACACGAGTTTGGCCCTGTGTCGCTTGCACCAGTTCAAAGCGTGTTGCGTTCCGAGAACGTTGGCGGCCGTGAAACTCGGTCCTTGGCTCCAGCTATCTGGAACGAATGTCCTGCCGGCAAGGTGAAACAGCGTGCGTGCGGCGGGAAGCTCCTGCCAAAGCTGCTCTTCGCTTATATCTCCATGTGTCCGGTCAAGCGCAAGCACGTCAAAACCGGCCTCCTTGAGCCGTCTGACCAGACGGCTCCCGAGAAAACCGCCAGCACCGGTGACGATGGCATCAACCATTCAAGAACCTGGACCGCATGGATTCGAACTGCTCGATCGCCAAGGCATAATCGTCAGGCCGCCCGATATCGAGCCAATAGCCCGCAAAATCTCGAACCGTGGCCGGCTTGCCGGCCGCAAGAAGTTCAAGCATCAGCTGATCGAAGCCGTAGGCACCACCTTGTGGTATGTGCTCGACGGCCCTCGAAGACACCATGTAGACGCCCATGCTGACTTTGTATTCGGCCGTTGGTTTCTCTCGAAAGCCGGTCAGCAGCCCGGCCTCGCCGGTGTCAAGAACGCCATAGTCTATGCGATGCTGACGCGTCTTGGACGAGATCGTGAATATATTCCCGTCGCGGACGTGAGCATCATGAAAATCGGCATAGTTGAGATCCGTCAGAATGTCGCCGTTCATCACCAGGAAATTCTCGGGCAGATCCTCTATCAGCCGCAGCGGCCCCATGGTGCCAAGGGGCTCGTCCTCGAGCGAGTAGTCGATGCGTACACCCCACTTGTCGCCATCCTGGAAAAAAGCCTTGATCAGCTCGGCCTGATGGTTGACGGCAAGCGTTATATGCTGAAATCCGCCCGATATCAGCTGACGAATGATCACCTCAAGAATAGGATAATCACCGATCGGCATCAGTGGCTTGGGAAGCACGACAGTATAGGGCCGCAACCGCGTTCCCATTCCGCCCGCCAGAATGACCGCACGCCTAGACATTGAAGATATCCGCCTTGTATCTCGCCAGGTTCTGCGGCTGACGCAGCCAGTCGATCGTCGCTTTCAGACCATCTTCCAAGCTGTAACGCGGCGAAAATCCTGTCAGAGACTTAATCAGGCTGTTGTCGCAACACAAACGTTCCACTTCGCTATTTGCCGGACGCAAACGCTGTTCATCGCATTCGATCTCCACGCTGACGCCGATGATGTCGGCGATCAGCCGAACGGTATCGCCGATCGATATTTCGCTGCCGGAGCCGATATTGACCGTCTGGCCGATGGCCTCGTCGCAGGTTGCGAGCGCCACAAAGCCGTCGCATGTATCCTGCACGAAATTGAAATCCCGCGTGGGTGACAGCGAACCTAGTTTCAGCGTCGTCCGTCCGCTCAGAAGCTGCGAAATCACAGTCGGAATAACCGCCCTTGCAGATTGTCGCGGGCCGAAAGTGTTGAAAGGCCGTGCGATCGTCACCGGTAGGTCAAAACTCGAATGATAACTGTATGCCATCGCGTCAGCACCGATTTTGGACGCCGAATAGGGCGACTGGGCCTGCAGGGGATGGCTTTCGCTGATCGGCACAAAACGCGCCGTGCCGTAGACTTCGCTCGTCGAGGTCTGGATGACACGGCCAACGCCGGCATCGAGAGCGCCCTGAAGCACATTCAACGTGCCATGCACATTGGTATCAACGTAACTTGACGGTGCCTGATAGGAGTAGGGAATGGCGATAAGCGCGGCCAGGTGAAATATCGTATCCACGTCTTTGGCAACGGTGCGCATCTGAGCTGGATCGCGGACGTCGCCGAGGATTACCTCAAATTTGCCGCGGTATTCAGACTGGTCAAGCCAGCCCCAGCTGGAAAACGAATTGTACTGGCAGAGGGCACGAACTTCGACACCCGACCTGACCAGCGTCTCGACAAGATGAGAGCCGATAAACCCATCCGCCCCAGTGACAAGCGCTTTCTTCATTTCAAAATACCCTCAGAATCGCGCAGGAAGAGCTTCTCCACTTCCCAAGGCAATTGGATCGCCGAAATCGATGGCTTCCGTTGCTGACCAAGCATCTGGATAATTCCTACATTATCCTCCACGTCAAATCGGATGCCCTCGGCGACCGAATAGATCGAGAACCGGCTCGATATGCCAAGTCGCAGGTAGAAGGTTCCCGTGTTGAGGAGATATCCCGGAAATTTGACGCGAGCTCTATAGTAACCGGCTGGCCGGGTATCCAAGCGACCGACGTCGAGTTCGGGATCGGATAGGCTGACGAGCGTGGTGTAGCCGTCTTCCATCTTGATCTGCATCCCGACCGATAAGCCGGAAAGAGGCTCCCTCAATTCGTATTCGACCTCGACCGAGAATCCCTTCGAAAGCTCCAGTGTTCCAGAAACTTCATCCTTGTCGTTCAGTACCGCGACACGGCAGATGATCGCCTTTCCGTCGACGTCCTCGGGATTGACCGAGTAGCTTGCTGTACCACCGAATTCCGGGCGATCGAGATAAGCCTTTATCACATCTGCGGTATCGCCCATCGCGGCGACCTTGCCATCGGCCATTAGAATCGATTTCGGGCAGATGCTGCTGATCGCAGTCATATTGTGGCTGACAAAGAGAATCGTTCGACCGGTCTTCGTGACTTCCTGCATGCGCCCCATGCATTTGTTCTGGAAGTTGACGTCTCCGACCGCCAGCACCTCGTCAACCAGAAGAATCTCCGGCTCAAGATGCGCGGCGACGGAGAAAGCCAGACGCACATACATCCCAGATGAATATCGCTTCACCGGCGTGTCGATAAATTCGCCGATTTCGGCAAATTCGACGATCTCCTCGAATTTAGATCTGACTTCGGCGCGGCTCATGCCAAGGATGGCGCCGTTGAGATAGACGTTCTCTCGACCGGTGAGCTCAGGATGAAATCCGGTGCCGACCTCAAGCAAGCTGGCAATTCTGCCCCGGATACCGATGAAACCCGAATTGGGCATTGTGATACGTGACATTACTTTCAGCAGCGTAGATTTTCCGGCGCCGTTTCTGCCGATAATTCCGACGATCTCGCCGTGCCCGACCTCGAAGGAGACATCATCAAGCGCATGAAAGATGTCGCCCTTCAATCGCGACTGCTTTCTCGTGTCGGAGGCATAGTCGGATACAGAAACATTCGGATCCGGAAGATTGCGCCACCTAGCCCACCAACTCTGAAGGTCGCGATAAAGCGTGCCGTGATTGATCACGCCGAGGCGATACAGCTTGCTGACGTGCTCCGCTCGAATAACAACATCGTTCATCAGACGGTATCCATCGCGTTAGCTTCCGCCCGTGAGAAAAGTGCCAGCCCGCATACCGTGATCGCAACGGTCACCGCTAGATTGGCAAGACAGAGAGTGACGGGCAAAGCTGAAGCGTCAAAGAGCGCCCAACGGAAAATCTGAACCGGTGTCGTCATTGGATTGATGTAGTAGAACCAATGATACCGTTCCGGGATCTGACTGAATGGATACACGATCGGCGTAGCGTACATCCAGAGTTGCGTCATAAATCCGACGGCATAGACGAGATCGCGAAAACGCACCGTCAGAGCGGAAACGACCAGTCCAGCACCAATACCCAGCACTGCAATGTAGAGCAGGACCAATGGCGTCAAAAACAGGAAACGATAGCTCAATGCCAGATCGGGGTTCGCAATCTTGATCCCAAAGGCAACCGTGAGCAGTAGCAGGAATTGGATGGCAAAGGCGACAACACCACTCATCGCAACGGACAGTGGCACCACAAGCCTGGGGAAATAGACTTTTCCGAACAGATTGGCGTTCTTCGAAAAGACTTCGGAGTTATTGGTCAGACACGCAGCAAAATAGCTCCAGACGATCGTACCCGACATGTAAAATAGGAAGGGCGGAAGACCATCCGTGGAAAGATTGGCTATTTTTCCGAACACGACATAATAGGTCATCGCCGTCAGCGACGGTTGGATGATGTACCAGACAGGGCCCAAAATGGTTTGTTTGTAGAATGTCGTGAAATCTCGCTTGAAGAACATCCAGATGAGATTGCGATATCGCCAGACAAGGCCAAGATCCGGCGCACTGCCCTTCGAGGGCCTGATAATGATATCCCAATCTTCCTCGCGTGCGGAGGTCGATTCCTTCAGGTGCTCTGTCATGCGGTCAACTTCAACTTTTCGGGGAGCGCGGCAAACAGGCTGCAGACTCGCTCGATCTCAACGCTGCTATGCCCCGCCGAAATAGGCAGGCTCAGTTCGGTGGCGTGCAGTTCATCGGCGATGGGATAATTGCCGGATAAAATTCCTTGCATTGCCTTCTGCCGATGCGGCGCGATCGGGTAATGGATCTCGGTTTTCACCCCGTTATCGAGCAGCCACTGACGCAATTCGTCACGGTCTGGGTGACGTATTCCGAAGATATGAAATACATCATACTCGGAAGAACGGCGAAGCGGTTGCGTCAGCCATTCAGGCAGATTGGCGAAAT
This sequence comes from Rhizobium sp. 25PS6, assembly GCF_032464655.1. Taxonomy (NCBI): domain Bacteria; kingdom Pseudomonadati; phylum Pseudomonadota; class Alphaproteobacteria; order Hyphomicrobiales; family Rhizobiaceae; genus Rhizobium; species Rhizobium sp. 25PS6. The sequence continues at coordinate 3,612 of NZ_JAWDIV010000016.1, read as the reverse complement.
AGAGGTTCGCCAGCGCGCGCTTATGTTCAGTGACTTGATCGAGGTGACGCAGTTTAACCCGCAGGAATGCCGCCTGCATCTCATCAAGCCTGGAATTCACGCCGATATAAAGGTTTTCATATTTTTTCTTCGAGCCGTAATTGCGCATATGCCTAAGGCGATCCGCAAACTCATCATCGTCCGTGACGATCGCACCGGCATCTCCCAGAGCACCAAGATTCTTGGTCGGATAAAAGCTGAAGCAGCCGGCGATTCCAAAGGTTCCCGTCAGCCTGCCATCATAGCGCGCGCCATGCGACTGAGCGCAATCCTCGATCACCCGCAAACCATACTCGCTCGCAAACGCGGCGATCTCGGTCATCCGGCAGGCTTTCCCGAAAAGATGCGTCACACATATTGCGCGGGTGTTGTGTGTCAGCGCCGCATGAAGACAGTCTGGATCTATATTGAAAGTATCTCGCTCGGGCTCCACCAGGACCGGAATGTGACCCGCGCGGAGAATTGCCAGGATCGTCGCAATATAGGTATTGGATGCGACCATGATCTCGCTGCCCTTGGGCAGATCGAGCGCTTCGATTGACAGGATCAAAGCATCCAGCCCATTGGCCACGCTAATGCAATGTTTGCTTTCGGCGAAAGTCGCAAATTCGGATTCGAATGAGGAGACCTCGTTCCCAAGAATGTACCATCCGGAACGAATGACACGGGAAGCGACTGCCTCCAACTCTTCCATCAGTGCACGGTTGGCCTGCGCAAGACTTTCATACTCGATCATTTCAAAGCCGCTCATAGGGAGTGTGGATGTAGTCGTCCTTGTCGTATCCGTGAGAGGCAAAAACGAGCAGGATTGAATCCTGACCGAAGGTCATTTCGTGCCAGTCCTTTGGCTCTACCAGCAAGCATTGGTCTGGCGATGACAAGGTGATGTCTTCCCGGGTTTGACCATCGTCCATCGATACCACCACGGATCCCGAAAGCGCCACTAACGCCTGCCGGGTCTCGTGATGACGATGCCCACCCCGCTTATGCCCGTCAGCCCCATAGATCCAGAAACTTCTGATGATCGGAAAGGGCAGTATTCCGTCCATGACGGTCAGCATGCCGCGTGTGTCGGACATCGTCTTTAGCGTAAGCAAGGTAAAAGCAGACAAGATTGGTTTCCAGTTGGCGCCTCAGCCGGTCGGGAAATGCGGAGCTGGCTCCCTGACCAGGCTGATCAGGTATCGACCGTAGGAGCTCTTTTCAAGTGGAGCCGCAAGCCTTTCCAATTGCTCGGCGTCGATATAACCCAAATGATAGGCGATTTCTTCGGGACAGGCGATCTTCAGCCCCTGACGCCTCTCGATGGTGGCAATGAATTGACTGGCTTCCAGCAGGGAATCGTGGGTGCCGGTGTCGAGCCAGGCATGCCCTCTGCCGAGGACAGCGACGTTCAACCGGCCCGCCGATAAATAGTGTCGGTTGATATCGGTAATTTCGGTCTCACCGCGGGGCGAGGGTTTCAAACCCGCCGCAATATCAACAACGTCATTATCGTAGAAATACAATCCGGTCACAGCATAGGCGGAGCGAGGCTTGGATGGCTTTTCTTCCAAGCTCAGCACCTTGCCTTGGCTGTCAAATTCCACCACACCATATCGCTCGGGATCGTGAACCTGATACGCGAAAATGGTTGCTTCGTCTGACCGTTCCGAAGCCGCGGACAAGTCATGCGTCAGGAGATTGCCGTAGAAGATATTGTCTCCGAGCACGAGGGCGGTTGCCTCTCGCCCGATGAATTCCCTGCCGATCGAGAATGCCTGGGGAATTCCTTCCGGCGCGGCCTGAACGGCGTATTGAAGATTCAATCCCCACTGCGCGCCATCACCAAGCAGTTGTTCAAAGCGCGGCGTGTCCTGCGGCGTCGAGATAATCAAGATATCCCGGATTCCCGCAAGCATGAGCGTCGACAGGGGATAATAGATCATCGGTTTGTCAAAAACCGGAAGAAGTTGCTTCGAAATGGCGAGGGTCGCGGGATGGAGCCGAGTGCCTGAGCCCCCCGCGAGCAATATGCCCTTGCGCAGTTTTTTCTTCGAAGACAAGAGACCTCCTGCAACCGGTAAATCCGCGCGCATTCGCGAGGTTGTCGTTATGACGATCGCTATTTGACAGTGCTCACTACAGATAGATTGATGCGCATGCAATGCACTTAGCGAGATGAGGAGCCGCCACCGCTCATCAATCAGGCGTTGATCCAGGATAACTTGCAGTACTCGATTGCGGTACTGCCTTTCCGTCTGATACGGGTCGGCTTACTATCGCCTTTTGAAATATGAGCAAGATACCGTTAGATGGCTGCAGATACTGCCAATCCAAGCTCCCCCCGGATAAGTCTCATCACCGTTTGCTGGAACGCCGAGGGGACCATTGCCGATACGTTGCGGTCCATCGACACGCAAACCTACCGCGATTTCGAACACATCATCATCGACGGCGGCTCACAAGATTCTACGCTCGCCATCATCGCTTCGGCGCCGGCGGAGAACCGCCGTGTGCTTTCGGGACCGGATGGAGGTATCTATGAGGCGATGAACAAAGGAATTGGTCTAGCAACCGGCGATATTATCGGGTTCCTGAATGCGGACGATATTTTCGAGAGCAGCGACTCCCTCGGAACTGTGGCGGCTGCGCTGGAAGATCAAGCATATGACGGCTGCTACGGCGATCTCGTCTATGTTTCCAACCGGCATGTCGATCGCAAGATCCGTTACTGGAAATCGCGTGCATTCAAATCCGGTTCTTTCGCACGCGGCTGGTGTCCGCCGCATCCGACATTCTATGTTCGACGTAGCATTTATGAACAGTTCGGGCGGTTCGATCTGCGTTACCGGCTTGCAGCCGACGTCGAGCTTATGATGCGATTTTTGGAAGTCGCGCGGATCAGAACAATCTATATCCCGCGAGTCCTGGTCAGAATGCGCTTAGGGGGCGCCACGAACAAGAACGTTCAAAATATATCGCGTCAGAACAAGGAGGTGCTGTCCGCCCTTGCCGACAACGGCCTGAAGGTCTCAACATCGATGTTCTGGGCCTTTAAGATCGTGAACCGGTTGGGCCAGTTCCTGATGCGCAATCGATCGCAGGATTTATCAGAGTAAATCCACGCGGCCGCCGATAGCCGGTTTCACACCGCCACCCTCCCCGAACCCGTCCGCAATCGCCGTCATCCTCTCCGCCACAGCATTCCCGATCTCCCCCGGGCGTTTACCAGGAGGTCCGATTGGGTTCACGCAAAAAGAAAATCCCCCGAGTCTAGGCTCGTCAAGGCTACGTTCCTCAACACTATGGTGTTGTCGATGTCGGCTGTAACGATTGTATCGTTGCCATACTGACTGGATGCAGCAAAAAGCGATTCCCAGTCGGCGAAAATGTTGTGATCGATTCTGATCGTGTCGTGCGCCGTGCCGGTTGCCATGAAGTCTATGATCGTGTCGTGGCCCCAGTTCAGCAAATAAACGAACAAGTCTGCCGCGTCGCCACCAACGAGGATATCATTGCCGGCGCCACCGGCAATGGTGTCGGCCCCGCTACCGCCGACGATTAGGTTGTCCAGCGAGTTTCCTGTTCCGG
>NZ_JAWDIV010000015.1:0-203733 GCF_032464655.1 Rhizobium sp. 25PS6 | reverse complement strand
CACACACGGCATGCCTTCTCCTGCTGTCCCCAACTTGACCCGAAGAAGGGGCTTTACCCCTCCTCGCGCATCGTCTCCCGCTGGGTGATCAGCCGGGCGCTGTGCTGGCCGCTCAGATAGATCCAGAGCCAACTCCATGCGACGGAGAAGCGCGAGCGGGTACCGATCAGGAAGTAGATATGGGCAAGGCCCCAGATCCACCAGGCGAGCCAGCCTTTCAGCTTGATCCGGCCGAAATCGATGATCGCAGCACTCTTGCCGATCGTCGCGAGACTTCCCTGATGCCAGTAGCGGAAAGGCGCCGGCGCCGGTTTGCCGGACAGGCGCGCGCGGATGACCTTGGCGACGTAACCGCCCTGCTGCTTGGCGGCGGGCGCAATGCCCGGCACCGGCTTGCCGTCCTCGCGCATGACCGATGCGGTATCGCCGACGACGAAGACATCGGGCAGACCGGGCGCGCTCAGATCCTTTTCGACGATGACGCGCCCTGCCCGGTCGGCCGGCACGCCGAGCCATTGCGCCGCAGGCGAGGCGGTGACGCCGGCGGCCCAGACGATCGTCCGGCTGGCAACGAAGGTCTCGCCGATCTTCACGCCGTCGGCGTTGCACTCGGTCACCGGCTTGCCGAGATGGATCTCGACCCCGAGTTTTTCCAGCGCCTTCTGAGCATAGGCCGAAAGCTCCTCGGCGAAGGTTGGCAGCACCCGCGGGCCTGCTTCGACTAGAACGACGCGGGTCTTGCGCGTGTCGATGTTGCGGAATTCCTTGGGCAGCGTGAAATGCGCGAGTTCGGCGATGATGCCGGCCAGCTCGACGCCGGTCGGCCCCGCCCCGACGATGGTGAATGTCAACAGCGCATCGCGTACGGCAGGATCGGCCTCCATCTCCGCCTTCTCGAAGGCAAGCAGCACGCGTCGGCGGATCGTCGTCGCATCCTCGAGGGTCTTCAAGCCGGGCGCCACCGGCTCCCATTCGTCGTGGCCGAAATAGGCATGTGTCGCCCCGGTCGCCAGCACCAGCGTATCGTAACCAAGAGTCATGCCGTTGCTTAAGGAAACCGTCTTCGCACCGCTATCGACGCCGGCGACTTCGCCGAGCAGCACCGTCACGTCAGGCCGGTCGGCATAGAGGCGGCGGATCGGCCAGGCGATCTCCGAGGTGGAAAGAATGGTGGTCGCCACCTGATAGAGCAGCGGCTGGAAGAGATGGTGATTGCGCCGATCAACCAGCGTGATCTTGACGCCGGCACCTTTCAAGCCATTGACGAGCTGCAGCCCGCCGAAACCGCCGCCGACTACGACGACATGATGATCGCTCATGACCTACCCCTTTTGCGCCATTTCGCTCAAAGCCAATGTGGCCTTCGCCGCGATGGTTGCAACTGCCGTTTCGGCATAGCTCCCCTGCATCCCGGTCGGTGGAGCCGGCTCAATCGGCATACCCCACGGGGATCGCCGTGCCGCCCTTCAGAAGCTCCATTGAGATTGAGGCCGAGACGTCGAAGAGCTCGATCTTGCGCACGATCTGCTTGTAGATCACATCGTAGTGCTCGACGCGCGGCAGCACGATCTTCAGGATGTAGTCGTGATTGCCAGTCAGCCGGTGCGCTTCGACGATCTCGGGAATGTCGCTGATGATCCGGCGGAAGGTCTCCGTCCATTCGTCGGAATGGTGCGCCGTCTTGACCAGCGCGAAGACCGTCGTCGGCACGCCCATCTTTTCCCGGTCGAGCACGACGATGCGCCGGGCGATATGGCCGCTCTCCTCCAGCCGCTGGATGCGCCGTGAGCAGGCCGATATCGAAAGCGCCACGCGCTCGGCAAGATCGGTCACGGATATGCCCGCATCCTTTTGCAGCATGTCCAGAATGCGTCTGTCACGATCATCAAGCATGTGTCGAACATATACCTCTCGCGTCTTTTTTGCAGAATTTCATAAAATGACGCAAAATCCTATCACATATCTGATTCAAGGGACAAACAAAGCAAACACATCGCGCCGGGATTGCGGCATCATTTTCTAAAGTTCAGAAGCATGGAGAGCATGAAGAAATGGAAACGATCGGCCTTATCGGCGGCATGAGTTTCGAAAGTTCGGCGGTCTATTACCGTGTCGTCAACGAGATGGTGCGTGACCGCAAGGGTGGCCTCGCCTCGGCCGAACTCATCCTGCATTCTGTCAATTTCGAGGAGATCGTCGCGCTTCAGAAGGCCGGCGACTGGGACATGGCTGCCCGCCGCCTCGCCGACGTGGCTCTGCGCCTGCAGATCGCCGGCGCCGGCTGCATCCTGATCTGCACCAACACCATGCATCTGATCGCCGACAAGGTCGCAGAGAAGATCTCCGTGCCACTGATCCACATCATCGACGAGACCGCGAAATCGCTGCATGCGGCCGGCCGCAAGCGCCCGCTACTGCTCGCCACTCGCTACACGATGGAGCACGGCTTCTACAGCGACCGCATGAAGAGCCTTGGTGTTGATATCATGGTGCCAGATGCTAGCGACCGCACGACCGTGCACGATATTATCTTCGACGAACTCTGCGCCGGCAAGGTGCTCGACAGCTCTCGCGACAAGCTCATGGCGGTGATTGCACGCGCCATCGACAACGGCGCCGACAGCATCATCCTCGGCTGTACCGAGATCTGCCTGATCCTCGATCCCGACCACCTGCCGCTGCCAGGCTTCGACACCACCGCGATCCATGCCCGAGCGGCGGTCGATTTCGCGCTGGGAATGGATGAGGCAGCAGAAGAGGAAGCCGCCTGATATTGCCAGGTTAGTTGACTCAGTCCACTAAATACAGGACAAGATCTCCATCTGGAGATCTTTGCCGGACTGCTGACAAAGTCGGCCAACTCTCTTTCGTCATGCTCGGGCTTGTGCCGAGCATCTGCAACTGGTGCAGCAGATCCTCGGCACAAGGCCGAGGATGACGCCGAGTGAAGAGCACGGTTCGTCAGCAGTCTGACCAGGATCTCCATTTGGAGATCATCATGTCTAACCTATCGCTCATCGAAACCGCCCGCGATTTCAACCGCTTCTATACGAACTTCCTCGGCCTGCTGAACAAGGCCTATCTCGACACGCCGTTCACGCTGACCGATGCCCGCATCCTCTTCGAGATCGGCTCGCATGACGGCGTCAGCGCCGCCGCACTTGTCCGGGACCTGCATCTCGACCCCGCTTATCTCAGCCGCATCCTCAAGCGTTTCCGCGCCGCGGGGCTGATCGAAACCAGCCCCGATCCGGCCGACCTGCGCAGCCAGGTCATCATTGTCACCGACCGGGGACGAGAGCAGTTCGAAGAACTCGGCCGGCGCGCCAATGCGCAGATCGCCGCCCGTTTCGACAATCTCGCCATCGGCGAGCCGGAGGCGGCGGTCTCCGCCATGCACACGATCCGCACGCTGCTCGACCCGGCGGCAAAGCCCGCACCGGCCATTGTCCGCGCCCACCGCGCCGGCGATATCGGCTGGATCGTTGAGAGCCAAGGCCGCTTCTACGCAGAAGAATATGGCTGGGATCTGCGCTTCGAGGCGCTGGTCGCCGAGGTCGCCGGCAAATTCCTCGCCAATTTCGATCCGGCCAAAGAATATTGCTGGATCGCCGAACGCCGCGGCGTCAATATCGGTTCGGTCCTCGTCACCAATGGCGGCGACGGCATCGCCAAGCTCCGTCTGCTCTATGTCGACAAATCAGCCCGCGGTCTCGGGCTCGGCAAACTGCTGGTCGACGAATGCATCCGCTTCTCCAGAGAGAGGGGTTACCGCGAAGTCTCGCTCTGGACCAACGACATGCTGGAGACTGCCCGCGCCATCTACGTCAAGGCGGGCTTCCGCCTTGTCTCCGAGGAGAGACATCGCATGTTCGGCCCCGAGGCGAACGGCCAGAACTGGGTGCTCGATCTCTGAATTTGTTGCGTCGCAGAAATTTCACTTGATTTGGAAACGTTCATTCCCTAATTGGGCGCCATGACCGTTGCCACTCTCACATCAGAAGCAAAGACCCGCAGCCGTGGCCGTCCGCGCGAGTTCGATATGGACGCCGCATTGGATTCGGCCTTACGGGTCTTTTCCGAACGCGGCTACCACGCCACCTCGATCAGCGATCTGACCGAGGCAATGGACCTCGCCTCTGGCAGTATCTACAAGGCGTTCAAGGACAAGCGCGGCGTCTTCCTCGCCGCTTTTGGTCGTTATCGCCAACTCGGCCGGCGGCGTCTCGAAGCGATGATTGCGTCGGCGGAAACAGGCCGCGACAAAGTCTTCCAGATGGTGATGTATTATACCGAGCTCTCCTATGGCGAGGCGGGCCGTAAAGGCTGTCTCGTCGTTGGCGGCGCCAACGACTTCGCCCTGCTAGACGAGGAAGCGGCTGCCCACGTCGTGACTGCCTTTGCCGCAGACGAAAAGCTGATGGCCGATCTCATCCGCATCGGCCAGGCAGACGGCAGCATTCCGAAGACGGTGGACCCGGATGCCGCCGCCCTCGCCTTCCTCTGCTTTACCAAGGGCCTGCGCGTCATCGGCAAAACAGGACGCAGCAGGGAAGAGATGATGTCTGCGGCCGAGGCCGCGATGAAGCTCGTGACCTGAACAGTCCGCACCGTGGACGAGAGAAATACCGGCATTCGGTCAAGGATCGGGTGGCCGCAGCCAGCATTTTTGCATTCAATCCCTACAATCTTTGAATACCGGAGTTTCTGATGAGCGTTTCAGCCACCACGCCGGATGAGGCCATTCCCCGGGCGTTATCCCCCTGGCTCACTTTCCTTTTCGCCGCCGCCTGCGGGCTGGTGGCCGCCAATCTCTATTACGGCCAGCCGCTCGCCGGTCCGATCAGCGCCGACCTCGGCTTCACGCCTGCCGCCACTGGCCTGATCGTCACGCTGACGCAGATCGGCTATGGTCTCGGTCTGCTGCTGATCGTGCCGCTCGGCGACCTCACTGAAAACCGCCGTCTGGTGCTGATGCTGATCGCCGTCTCCGCCGTTGCGCTCATCGGCGCGGCGCTGTCTTCGACGCCCACAACCTTCCTCGTCGCCTCGCTCTCTATCGGTCTTTCATCGGTCGCAGTTCAGGTCCTGGTTCCCTTTGCCGCCAACATGGCGCCTGATGCCACCCGTGGCCAGGTCGTCGGCAACGTCATGGGCGGCCTGCTCTGCGGCATCATGCTGGCGCGCCCCTTCGCAAGCTTTGTCGCCGAGGCCTCGTCCTGGCATGTGGTCTACTACGTCACTGCTGGCGTCATGCTCGTGCTCGCCGTCGTGCTCCGCGCCAACCTGCCGGTCCGCCGGCCGACGACCAGGCTACGCTACGGCGAATTGCTCGCCTCCATGGGCCATTTGGCACTCACTTCGCGGGTGCTGCAGCGCCGGGCGCTCTATCAGGCCGGCATGTTCGGCGCCTTCAGCCTGTTCTGGACGACGACGCCGCTGCTGCTCGCAAGTCCCGCCTTCGGCCTGACACAGAACGGCATCGCTCTCTTCGCCCTCGCAGGTGCTGCCGGCGCCATCGCCTCGCCGATTGCCGGCCGGCTTGCCGATCACGGTATGACGAAGATCGCCTCGACGTTTGCCATGCTGCTCGGCATGGCTGCCTTCCTGATTGGCCATTTCGCTAGCGACGGCTCGCTTGGCGCTTTGCTGCTCTTGACGGCAGCGGCGATCCTTCTCGATTTCGGCGTGACGACCAATCTCGTCTGCGGCCAGCGCGCCATCTATGCGCTGAACCCGGAACACCGCAGCCGGCTCAACGGCCTGTTCATGGCGACCTTCTTTGCCGGCGGCGCGCTGGGCTCAGCACTCGGCGGCTGGGCCTATGCGACCGGCGGCTGGACGATGACGACCTGGATCGGTTTCTGCTTCCCGGCGCTGGCCTTCCTGCTGTTCCTGACGGAAGGACGCGGCAAGTAAGGCACGATCAGAATCCAGGATCGAACATCTAAAATCTTGACAGAGCCGACTTATAGATGCCCACTTCCAGGAAGCAGCGTATGCAGCCGTTTGAGAGCTGCAGAATTTTCGCCTTTTTGCATGGGATTCCGACATGGAGATAGACGAAGAGAAAATCGACGATGCTGTGCTCGCATTGTTATGGCTGACGCTGCATGACGGAGATCGTGCCTGGAAGGGTTTTGACTGGGACGTGATGGACCGTTTGCATCAGAAGGGTCTGATTGCAAATCCCGCAGGCAAGGCCAAGTCTGTCGTTCTGAGCGACGAAGGTTTGCGAAGATCGGAGGAATTGTTCCGCGCTCTGTTCATGCGATCGACATGATGATCGCTAGCCGTTGACGAAATCGAAATGCAAACGGCGGCGCGAACGGCATCATGGTTCGCTTCCACCCAGTTCAAAAGCTGCGTCAGCGGCTGGTTTATAGTGACACTGCACGTCATTGTTGTCGCCAAGCCGCCGGACGGAGGTTCGAAGTTGTCAGCTCGAACTTCCGTTCAAGATGCGGCGAAGTGTTGCGGCCTTCCGTGGCTGCATTTTGAAGGAGGCTGACCTGGATATCCTTTCAGTTGCGTTGCGCACTCCCTCGCGTCTTGTCTCGAATAATGACATCCTTGATTTCATCCGAGAACATAATGGCGACAAATCTGCGGTAGAGGTCGAGGCCTATTGTGGGAAGATCGACCGGCTACTCAAGAATGCGGGCGCGCTGACGCGTTTCATACGTGACCGGCGCATAGGAGAGCGGGCGATTGATCTCCTGATCGATGCTACAAAGTCGGCGCTTACCACCGCATCACTCGCTACGCGGGACATTGACCTGATCATCTATTGCGGCGTGGGACGTGGTTTCCTTGAACCTGCCAATGCGGCGTTTGTCGGCGCCGCCCTCGGCATCGAACCGGACGCCTTCGATATCACGGAAGCCTGCATGAGCTGGGCAAGAGCGCTGCAGATTGCCCAGAATTTCCAGATCGCTGATGCCTATCGAAATATACTGATCGTCAACGCCGAGTTCTGCATTTTTGAAAACGGTTTTCCGGAAGTTTTTCAGCTGAGGGGAAACGAAGAGCTTGCCTATTCCTTTCCCGCTCTGACGGTCGGTGAGGCCGCGACCGCCACCGTCGTCACCGCTTCGCCCAACCACTGGAGTTTCCGATTTCGTACGAAGCCGCAATTTGCAGCGCTGTGCAGCATGCCCTTGCCCGGTTACTCCGATTTCTGCATTCCCGATGAAAGGACCGGCACCAACGGACCGCACCAACTCACCGCCCATGGGGCGGAACTGACGCGTGCGGCACGGCGCGAGATGACGGCCTTCGTGCAAGAGACTTATCAGACAGATCTTTCCATCATCGATCTTTGGTTGCCGCACAGTTCCAGCGAGTCGGCACTGAAGCGCATGTCGAAGGAACTGGGAATCGGCGACCGACTCTATGACGGCGTTTTTCGCAAGTTCGGAAACCTGGCCTCGGCCTCCATTCCGGCAGCCATTGACGAGACGACGAAAAATGGAAGGTTGACGCGCGGCCAGAGGGTCGTTTTCTGCCCGGCATCGGCCGGTATGGTATTTGGTTTGATTGAGGGGATTTACTAACGCCCGGGGAGCAAGAGCATGGCAGACGATCCAGGTGACTATACTCCGACCGGCTACCGAAATCCGGTGGTCATGCTTGCGATGCTGATTTTGATAAGCCTTTTCCTCATGATCGGCGCCTCGATATTGGGCATCGACCACGGGTTCCTTGCCGGAATGGCCAGGCCGGAACTCGCCAGAGGGCTGATAACTTACCTCTTTGCCGTGGTGACGATCGGCATCGCCGTCGCATTGGTTCTCGACACGCTGATCGGCCCGCCCCCCGGCGATGCCAATGACCTACGCTTCCAGCGGGCGAAAGAGGTCCTTTCCCTGCTGCTCGGTGTTTTCGGTACCATCGTTGGTTACTATTTCGGTTCAGAATCCTCAGAGGCGTCGCGTCCGGTGCCGTTCGAACTGTCGAGTCCGGATCTATCTCCCCTGCCGGTCGGACCGGCTGCCCAAGTGACCGTCCGCGCTGTCATCCGTGGTGGGTTACCGCCGTTCCGATACGGCATCGCCGAGGGCAGTAAGGATATCGAAGTAAAGGATCTCGCGTTTGACGGGGGCTGGATCGTCAAGCAGTTGACGCTGACTGAGCCGGTCGCGACCCCCGGTCAAAGCCTCCATATCATTGCCGAGGATGCAAACGGCAAGCGCGTCGAAACAGTCGTGCCGTTGAGGCGCAGTAATCAGGACTAATCGGGCAATTTGCAAACGAAAAGCGGTCACGAGACCGCACTTTCTGAACCGGGCGACCGATGTTATGACGAAATTTGCCCGGCATAACCATACCTAGGGAATTGGGGGCTGAACTGACGCGTCAACCTATTTGTTGGCGGAATCGAATCGCGAACGGGCGGCGCGAACGGCATCATGGTTCGCTTCCGCCCAGTTCAGAAGCTGCGACAGCGGCTGGTAGAGCGAACGTCCGAGTTCAGTCATCGAATATTCGACGCTCGGCGGCTTGGTTGGGAATACCTCGCGGTCGATATAACCATCCCTCTGCAGATCGCGCAGCGTCTGCGTCAGCATGCGCTGCGAAATATCGGGGATCATCCGCCGCAGCTCGCCGAAGCGATAAGGCCGATCCGCCAGCACCTCGAGCAGCAGCGTCGACCATTTGCCGCCGATCTGCTGCATCATGTCCCTGACCGGGCAATTGCCGAAATCGAGGCCGGCGAGATCAATCTCGCGCCGCACCCCCGGCGTCCTGTTCTTTAGACTGACGACCGCACCGCTCATCTGCTGGTTCCCTTTTGGTAACGTAGAGCCGAAAAACTGCCTCCTTTACACCGCCAAGTCAATTCCTATTCTAGCGTTACTCTCTTTTCGAGACCACCGGCGCAAACACCGCCAGCACAACACAGAAGGAAACGACGTATGAGCGAAATCATCCTGGTCACCGGCGCTGCCGGACAGCTCGGCCAGCGTGTCATCCATCACCTCATCGAGACCTACAAAGTCGCCCCCGGCAACATCGTCGCGGCAACCCGCAGCCCGGAAAAACTTTCCGAACTCGAAAAGAAGGGCGTCGTCACCCGCAAGGCCGATTTCGATGACGCGGCAGGTCTGGAGAAGGCTTTCGTCGGCGTCGACCGGCTGCTGATCATCAGCACTGACGCACTGGATACTCCCGGCAAGCGCCTCGCCCAGCACCAGGGCGCCGTTGCGGCGGCAGTCAAATCAGGCGTAAAGCACATCGCCTACACCTCGATGCCGGCGCCTGACAATTCGGTCGTCACCTTCGCGCCCGATCATCTCGGCAGCGAAAACGCCATCAAGGCAAGCGGCATCGCCCATACGATCATCCGCGACGCCTGGTATCACGACAACTATCTGCACGGCATGCCGCACAATCTGCAGGGCGGCAAATGGTACAGCGCCACGGGCGGCGGCAAGATCTCGACCATCTCGCGTGACGACTGCGCCCTGGCGATCGCCGCAGCCCTTGCCTCCGGCACATCCGAGAGCGCCACCTATACCGTAACCGGCACCCAGTCGCTGAACAGCCGGCAGATTGCCGCCATCGTTTCCGACGTCGCCGGCAAGCCGCTCGAAGTGATCGACGTCACCGACGAACAGCTCGGCCAGGGCATGCGCGGCGCCGGTCTTCCCGGTTTCGTCGCCGACATGCTGGTTTCTGCCGACGCCAACACCCGCGCCGGCAAGTTCGACATCGTCACCGAAGACTTCTCCAAGCTGACCGGCAAACAGCCGCAGCCGCTGAAGGATTTCTTCGTGGAGCACAAGGCGGCCCTGACCGCCTAACGCAGCATAAGGTCGTCTGGAAAGCTCGCCTCGCACATCACGGGGCGGGCTTTCTTCAATGATCAAACCGCCTGCCCACACGCCCTGCAAAAACGCCGGACCGTTTCCGCCATGCCGTATCCCAGTGCATCGGCGGTCAGGCCGTGGCCGATCGAGACCTCGGCAAGCTGGGGAATGCGCCTGACCAGCGCCGGCAGGTTTTCGACCGTCAGATCGTGGCCGGCATTAACGGCGAGCCCGATCGCAAGGGCCGCATCCGCCGTCCGTCCGAGCGCGTCGAGGATCGGCGCCGCCCGCTCCGGCGCGTCGAAGCAACCGCCATAGGGGCCGGTATAGAGTTCGATCCGATCGGCGCCAACCGCCTTGGCGATCTCAACCGCCTGTGCGTCCCCGTCACCGTCGGCAAACAGCGACACCCGGCATCCCATTGTCTTCAGCCGCGCGACGGCTTCGGTCAGGAACGCCTGGTGCTTGCGGAAATCCCAGCCGTGATCGGAGGTCGCCTGCGCGGGATCGTCAGGCACCAGCGTCACCTGCTCGGGTGCTGCACCGGCGCAGAGTTCGAAAAATTCCTCTGTGGGATAACCCTCGATATTGAACTCGGCCTTCGGGAATTCATCGTCGATCAGATTGCGGATGACCGGCAGGTCGGAGAAACGAATGTGCCGCTGATCGGGGCGCGGATGCACCGTCAGGCCGCTGGCGCCGGAGGCAAGCGCGATCCGCCCGAGCGCTTCGACGCTCGGCCAGGGCAGGTCGCGCCGGTTGCGCAGCATGGCGATGGCATTGAGGTTCACGGAGAGCTTGGCGGGCATGGCTGATATCCATCGGTCACGGAAACGGGAGGCCCTGCTTTTAAGCCAAGGGCCATGCGATGGCCAACGAGATTCGCAGATGGATGCGATGCGGATCGCTGATGAAACCCCGGTATTTCGGCTCGGCATTGACCGGGTGCGCACCGCAAACAGTATTTCCCGTCGCCGTTGAAGACGACCGACCGATGCGGCGGTGCAACAGATGACTTGCTGCAGCACACCCGAAATCATGCCGTCACGTTGCTATCCCATTTAAAAGAGATTATTTTTAGCACTTATAAAAAAGATCGTTCACGCATAACGTGGAGATCGTATCGCGTAGTGTACGCCGCGTACTGCTTCTTTCCCAATGAGAAGAACGCCTAGAGGAAACCCCACTCGCCGCGTATGGGAAGCAACTGGCAAAACCGCATGAGGTGCAACAACATGCCCCAGGAGGGTTCATGCCAGACGGTTCCAAACGCCTGTTTGCCACCGCCGGTATCGCTTCGGAGGCACGGTCGAAATACCGGTTCCTGCCTTCGGCCGCGCTACCGCCGGATCTACCGGATGGTCCGGTGCCCATTGCCGACATGGCAAACGCATTCGGCGTCACGCACAGGACACTGCATTTCTATGAAGAGAAAGGGTTGATTTCAGCCAACCGCATCGGCCTGATGCGGGTCTACGGCCAGGACGACGTGATGCGCATGGCCGTCATTACAGTCTGCCGCGAAACCGGCATGCCGATCGCCGTCATCCAGGAACTGATGGACGAACTCCGCAACGCCGATTCGCAGGAAACGGCCGAGGCGATGTTCCGCGAGGCCCTGCAGGTGCGCAAGCGCGAACTGACGGCCGAGATGTCGACGCTGCACCGACAGCTCCAGCAGGCCGGCGATCTCCTGGATTTCGACGGCAGCGTCGAGTCGCCGCCGCTAAACGACAATCAGGACAGTGCAAGCCTGACCGCACAGGAGCGGCGTTGCCTGGAACTGATGGCCGAGGGTTATTCGACCCAGCGAATCGCCCGGGCGCTCGACCTGAAACATGACGAGACCCGTGACCTGGAGGCCGGAATCATCCTGAAATTCCGCGCCAACAACCGTTTCCAGGCCATCGCCAAGGCAGTTCTGCTCGGAATCGTGCAGGCTTAGTACCATCCGCCCAAGATACGGCCGCCACCGTTTCTTCGTCACCACCAGATAACGAATGCGATCAGCGCACGATCGTCAGCGTCTCCGCCGCGCGCGTGATCGCGGTATAGAGCCAGCGTTCCCGCGTATCGCGAAATGCCCAGCTCTCGTCGAAGAGCACGACATCGTTCCATTGCGAACCCTGAGCCTTGTGAACGGTGAGCGCATAGCCATAGTCGAACTCGTCGTAGCGTTTGCGGGTGTTCCAGGGAATCTCGCCCTCGACATCCTCGAAGGCCTGCTTCAGCAGCTTGATCTTGGCCGCTCCCCGGTCCATGTCGTCATCTTCTGGCCGGACGAGCAGATTGAT
The DNA here is from genome assembly GCF_032464655.1 of Rhizobium sp. 25PS6. Classification (NCBI taxonomy): domain Bacteria; kingdom Pseudomonadati; phylum Pseudomonadota; class Alphaproteobacteria; order Hyphomicrobiales; family Rhizobiaceae; genus Rhizobium; species Rhizobium sp. 25PS6. The sequence goes on along the minus strand of NZ_JAWDIV010000015.1, from coordinate 191,627 downwards.
GCCGGGCTTCGTCGTTTCCTTCGACGAGGTCATCACCTGCCAGAGCGAGCCGTTGAGCAGTCCCTTGGCCGGATCGTTCCGCAAGCAGACGAGCTTGTCGCCGGTCTGCGGATAATCGGCGTTGAAGCCTTTCAGCTCGCGCAGGCGCTGATTGTAGCGCCGCCGCGTGCGATTGGTGCCGACGAGCACCTGGTCGGCATCGAGCACCAGCTGCTGCGTCACCTCGTTCTTCGAGATCACCTTGGCCGTGCCGTAATCGCCGTACATCACCTCATTGCCTTCGCGCACCTGCATGGCGAGCTTGATGATCGGATTGTCGCGCGCCTGCCGGTGGATATCGGTGAGCAGGTAGTCCGGATCCTGATTGGTGAAGTAGCCGCCGCCGGTGACCGGCGGCAACTGGCCGGGATCGCCGAGCACCAGGATCGGCGTGCCGAAGCTCATCAGATCCTTGCCAAGCGCCTCGTCCACCATCGAGCATTCGTCGACGATGATCAGCGCCGCCTTCGCGACCGGGCTTTGCCGGTTGATCGAAAACATCGGCGCGATCGAGGTCTTGCCCGTTTCCTCGTCTTCCACGGCCTCCTCGCCGCGCGGCCGGTAGATCAGCGAATGGATCGTCCGGGCGTTGGAGGCGCCGCGCGAGCGCAGCACCTGCGCCGCCTTGCCGGTAAAGGCGGCAAACAGCACGTCGCCATCGACATTCTCGGCGAAATGCTTGGCAAGCGTCGTCTTCCCCGTTCCGGCATAGCCGAACAGGCGAAAGAGCGGCGAGCGCCCTTCCTTCAGCCATTTCGAAACAGCCTTCAGGGCTTCGTCTTGTTGCGGCGCAAATTGCATGATCGCAGGACTTGGCAGGATTCGCAGGCTTTAGGCAAGGCGGAAAACGGCAAATCGCCCGGCCGGACAATCATCAGTTCCACTGCCGGTCCGCGCCACTGGCACACATCGACGGGTCCTGCCTCATAGCGTCGGTGAGAAAATCCAGAACCGTCTTGACGCGCAACGGCATGTTGCGCCGCGAGGGATAGACGACGGTAACCGGCAGCCGGCTCGGCTGGAAATCCCTCATCACGGGGACCAGCCGGCCGGCGGTGATATCGGGCATCGCGATGATGTGCGAAAGCACCGCAAGACCCGCTCCAGCAAGGGCTGCCCGGTGTATGGCGACGGCATTGCAGGCAGTCAGCCGCGGTGAGATCCGGACCGATATGTCTTCCGAACCGTTCGAGAAGGACCAGGTATTGGCCTCGCCTGCCCTATTGTAGCACAGGCATTCATGGTCCTTGATCTCCTTCGGTGCGCGGGGAGCCGCCCTGCGCGCGAGATAGGCGGGAGCTGCAACGAGGAAGGCGGTCGTCCAGCCGATCCGCCGGCAGACGAGACTGCTGTCGGCGACCTGGCCCAAGCGCACTTCGAGATCCAGGCGCTCCTCGATCATATCCGAGCCTTGCTCCCTGAAGATGAGTTCGACCGAGAGCTTCGGATGGGCGGCGAGAAGATCGCCGAGCCGCTCGCTGAGATAGAGGCCGAGTGGTGCTGGAACGCTGAGCCTGACCTTTCCCGAGGTCATGGCGCCGTCCGATCCGGCCGCATCGCCAAGCTCCTCAACCGCTTCGAGAATCCGCAGCGCCATCGGCAGCATCCGCTCCCCCTCTGCCGTCAGCGACAGGCCGCTCGTCGTGCGATGCAGGAGGCGGGTGTTGAAATGGCCCTCGAGGGCTGCGACCTGTCGCGAGACCGCCGGCTGCGTCACGTCGAGATCGTGCGCCGCCGCCGAAAACGAACCCGTCTCCACGACGCGCTGAAAGGTCCGCAATGCCGAAACGATATCCATCCCCTGCCCCTCATACTTTTGCGCATAGGCTTTATGCAGCCAGACTAAGCGAGAATGGCTTTACAGTCCAGCAATTAAGGATATCTTTTATCCATAAGGATATTTAGTATCCTTAATTAAAGGAGAGACACATGACCCAGCGACTGAACTACGCCCAACAGTCCCCCGAGCTTTTCAAGAAATTCATGGAATTCAGCATGGCGCTGAAGAGCAGCGTGATCGACGAGAAGCTGCAGGCCCTCGTCGAGATCCGCGCCTCGCAAATCAATGGATGCGGCTTTTGCCTCGACATGCATGTGAAGCAGGCCAAGATCTACGGCGAGACGGAACTGCGGCTCTACCACGTCGCCATCTGGCGAGAATCGAACCTGTTCATCCCCCGCGAGCGCGCAGCCCTTGCCTGGACCGAAGCACTGACCAAGCTTCCCGAAGGCGGCGTTCCCGACGAGATTTACGAACGGGTCCGCGGCCAGCTTTCCGAGAAGGAAATCTCGGATCTGACTTTCGTCGTCATGGCGATCAACGCCTGGAACCGCGTCAATGTCGGCTTCAAGACCGTGCCCGGCACGGCCGACAAGGCCTACGGCCTCGATAAGGCTGGCCTGAACTAAACCGCGCAATTCATTGAGAAGATTCACCTTTGACGCTGCCGCACCACGACAGCGAACGGAGATCCATTATGAAAATCGTTGTCATCGGCGGAACCGGCCTCATCGGTTCAAAGACTGTCGAACGCCTGCGCAAACGCGGCCATGACGTGATCGCCGCCTCGCCGAACTCCGGCGTCAACACGATCACGGGAGAAGGACTGGCAGAGGCGCTCTCGGGCGCCGAAGTCGTGCTCGACCTCGCCAATTCGCCGTCCTTCGAGGATAAGGCCGTGCTCGAATTTTTCGAGACCTCGGGCCGCAATCTTATTGCCGCCGAAAAAGCTGCCGGCGTCAAGCACCATATCGCCCTCTCCGTCGTCGGCACCGAGCGTCTGCAGGAAAGCGGCTATTTCCGCGGCAAGTTTGCCCAGGAAAAACTGATCAAGGCATCGGGAATTCCCTACACCATCGTCCATTCGACGCAGTTCATGGAATTCCTCGGTGGCATCGCCCAATCGGGAACGGTCGGCCAGACGGTCCACCTGTCGCCGGCCTATGTTCAGCCAATCGTTTCCGACGACGTCGCCGATGCCATGGCGGACGTGGCCCTCTCTGCTCCCGCCAACGCGACGCTCGAGATCGCTGGTCCGGAACGGGCGCGCCTCAGCGAGCTCGTCGCCCGCTATCTGAAGGCAATGAAAGACCCGCGCATAGTCGAGGCTGATGTCGAGGCGAGATATTTCGGCGCCAGACTGAACGACCAGTCGCTCGTTTCCGACGACAATCCGCGGCTTGGTTCGATCACCTTCGAGCAGTGGTTCGCAAAATCCGCCCAGCCAACATGATTGACGTGCGCTCAAGACGCGACCGCTCGGCGCGTCTTCCCCCGACCCAGCAAACCATGGAGATTCCGATGATCAGAACATTTTTCTTCGCCGCCGCCCTCGCCTTTCCGGCTGCCACCGGCGTCAGCGCCCATGACAGCAGCGAGTCTGCGAAGGTGACACTCGTCTATGAGCACGAGCTTCCGAACGTGCCGGGCAAGAGCATCAAGGGCGTGCTGGTCGAATACGGCCCGGGCGGCTTCTCCGAAGGCCACACTCATCCCGACACCGCCTTCATCTACGCCACCGTGCTTGAAGGAGCGATCCGCAGCCAGGTCAATGACGGCCCGGTCAAGGTCTATCAGGCCGGAGAGAGCTTCTCCGAAATGCCGGGCGACCGTCATGGCGTCAGCGCCAACGGCAGCGAGACCAAGCCCGCCCGCCTGCTCGCCGTCTTCGTCGTCGACACCAACCAGAAAGAGCTGACCTATCCGCTCAAGAAGTGACGATCGCATTACAGCGCCGCGCGTCTTTCAGACGCGCAAAGGACGCTGCAACACTTTGCATCTACGCATCGTGCTTTCCGAAAATCGGTTCCGATTTTCGGGCCGATACAATACCGCCTGCGCAGGCCTGATGCTTGCGCAGGCGGCCGAGATGCTGAATCATGTGCGGCCTGCACACCGGAGACAGAGAGATGATTGACGACGCCCTCTTCGGCAAACCTCTGATATCCCTGATAACAGTAGGATTTGCCGGTATCGTCGTCTGGCATCTGCTCTCCCGTCATCGGCCGACGACGCGGCTGGTGGTGCAGATCCTCTTCTTTGCAGTGATGACGCTGATCCTCGTCGGCAGCGGTATCGAACCCCACCGGTTTCAAGGATATGAGTCCGAGGATCCGCGGGCCCTGCTCGTCATCGTCGCAAAAACGCTCTGGTGGATCCATCTGGCATGGGCCGTCATCGGTTTCATCAGGCTCTATCTGGTGCTGGAGGGCAGTCCGCGAGAGGCTCGCCTGCTACAGGATCTGGTCATCGGCGTCGTCTATATCGGCATGGCCCTGTCGGTTCTGGCCTTCGTCTTCGGCGTACCGATCGGAACCCTCGTCGCGACCTCGGGCGTGGTCGCCATCATTCTCGGCCTGGCGCTGCAGAACACGCTCGCTGACCTCTTCTCCGGCATCGCCCTGACACTCGGCCGGCCATACATCATTGGCGACTGGATCCTTCTCAGCGACGGCACGGAGGGACGCGTCGTCGAAAGCAATTGGCGCGCGACACACATCCTGACCAGCGCCAACAATGTCGTCGTACTGCCGAACAGTTTTCTGGCAAAGCTCGGCCTGACGAATGTCAGCCGGCCTGACGAGAGCCACCTCCTGATCCTCACCATCCGCATCGCCCCGACGCGGATGCCAGCATCGGTCCGGCACGTCATGGCAACGGCACTTGCGAGTTGCAATTCGATCGTGCGCGAACCGCCGCCGGTCGTCGCGCTGAAGGGACTGGATGCCACCGCACTTGAGGTCGAGCTGCAGTTTCGGGTGACGAGCCCGAGCCAGCGGGTGCCGGCGCGGAACGAGGTGCTCGATCTCGTCTATCGCCATTGCAAATCCGCCGGCCTGCTGCTGGCCATCCCGCCGTCGGCGACGGTGCTGACCGCCGATCTGCCGACGGAAGAAAGCGCAAAGCCGCCGAGCGTAACGCCGCTTGCCCTGATCGAGGCCATTCCGGTCTTTACGACACTGACGTCCGATGAAAAGCTCAGGCTCGCCGAAACCGCGACTGTCCGGGAGTTCCGCAAGGGCGATGTGATCGTGCGGGAGGACGAAATGCTCCCCTCACTGATGATGGTGCGCGCCGGCATCATCGCGGCGAGGAACGCAGGCGAGGAACGCGGACGGCTCGCGCCGGGCGACTTTTTTGGCGAGACCGGACTGCTCGCCGGCATGCAGGAAGTGTGCACCCTGGAGGCTCTGACCCCCGTGACCGCCTATGAGATCGATCAGGAGGCGTTCGCGCCGCTGCTAAGCGAACGCCCGGCGCTGGCCGAAGAAATCGCCGACCACCTCGCCAGCCGCGCCGGGCGTTTCCGCAACGGCGCCTCTTTGCCCCCGGAACATGCCCGCAGCGCCCATGCCATCCTGAAGACTATCAGGACCATCTTCAAGGCATAGAGACCGGCACCCCGCTCAGCCGGCGCGCTTGAGCACCCATTCAAACGTGCTCCGCCAAATGTCGGCCGGCACTTCCTCGGACAAGGTGCCGACCAGATCGGAAAGCCGGACGCGCCTCAGAGTATCGCGCCAGGCCTCGTCGGCTTCCCACATGATGCGGGCGACCGCGCAGGGCTTGCTGTCGCAATAACCGGCCGGCCGGCAGGGATTGTTCTCCCGGATGTTCGTGCAGGTGAAGCTGCGCGCCTTCCCCTCGACCGCCTCGACGATCTCGAGAAAGTTGATATCCGAGGGGGGCTTGGCAAGCCTGTAGCCGCCACTCGGACCGAGCGTGGTCTCGACCAGCGATGCCTGCGAAAGGCTCTGCAGTGCTTTGGAGAGATATTCCTTCGGCAGACCATGAAGCTCGGCGAGCGCCTTGGTGGAAAGATACCTGCCCTCTGGCAGGCCCGCGAGAATGGCGCAGCAGTGAAGCGCCCACTCGACCTGGCTTTTCAGGATCATTCAGCAACTCGTGTGATAGCTGGTTCCGCCAATGGAATTAAGGATATATTATATCCGAAAGCAGCAGTGATGTAAATGAGCTGCAAAAGCAGCGTGTTGCTGCCTGAACGGTGACGGCGTCGATCTCCATTCAGCCGGCGTTCTCGCCCTCTGCCTCACTTCGCGCCTGATCACTTTCAATTCCTGCGATCAGCTTGCGCAGCAGCGCCGCAAGCGCCTCACGCTCCTTTCCATCAAGAGCCTGCAGAAATGAGGATTCGCTCGCCATGTCGGTACGGAAGGCCTGTTCGGCGAGTGCCGCACCCGCCTCGGTCAAAGCCACCAGCACGCTGCGCCCGTCACGCGGCGATTTCTCGCGGCGGATCAGTCCCGCCTTCTCCAGCCGGTCAAGCCTGTGGGTCAGGCCTCCGGACGAGATCATCAGCGCCGAATACATCTCCGTCGGCGTCATCAGGTAAGGCGGTCCGGAACGGCGAAGCGTTGCGATCACATCGAATTCGCCGCGGTCGAGGCCAAAATCGGCAAATGTCGCTTCGATGCTGGGGCGCACCAGGTTGGATAGACGAAAGGCCCGCCCCAGGATCGCCATCGGCTCGGTGTCGAGGTCGGGCAGTTCCAGCGCCCATTGCCGGCGCAGCCGGTCGACATGGTCCTCCCTGGGGCAGTCCTCGTCCCCGGGGCGGCCACCGTCCCCGGGGCGGCCATCGTCCCCTTTCGTTCCATTCATCATTCTCTGCCTCACATCACCACAAGAGAGACATACACCTTCCAACCGAGTCACGGAAGATATCTTGACAGGAAGATAGTTTGCAAATATCTTCTCGCGAAGATAGTTTCGCGTTCTAGACGACACCAAGGGGAGGCACGTGATGTACAGGATTCTTCGCCACCAGGAAGTGCGACCCGATCAGAGCCGCACTGTCCGCTTCGAGGGCCGCGACCATGGCGGCGAGATATCGCTTTTCCTGGTCGACAACGAGCCCGGCCAAGGGCCCGCTCTGCATGTCCACCCCTATTCCGAGACATGGGCCGTCAGGAAAGGCGAAGCCGAATTCACCGTAGGCGACGCCAAGACCCGCGGCTTTCCCGGCGATATCGTCGTCGTGGCCGCCAACATTCCACACCGCTTTGAGAATGTCGGCACCGGAAGGCTCGAAATCGTCTGCATTCATGCCAGCGACACCATCGTGCAGGAATTTGTGTGAGGCAAAGCCCTCGCCTGGAAGACAAAGCCTGGAGACAAAGGAAGAGGAGAGAACTGCAATGTCGAAGATGATTTTCGTGAACCTGCCGGTGAAAGACCTTGCTGCTGCGACCCGCTTCTATGAAGCCATCGGCTGCAGCAAGAACGAACAGTTCAGCGATCACCAGGCGTCGAACATGGTTTGGACCGACGCCATTTTCTTCCATCTGCTGACGCGCGATTTTTTCGCGACCTTCACGCCAAAGCCTGTCGCCGAAGCGCAAAAGGCGAGCGAAGTGCTGATCGCGCTGACGATGGACAGCCGCGAAGAGGTGGACGCCATCGTCGAGGCAGCCGCAGCCGCCGGGGGCAAAGCCGATCCACGCGCGCCGACGGACATGGGTTGGCTCTACAACCGTGCCTTCGAAGATCCCGATGGCCATGTATTCGAAGCGGTGTGGGTCGACATGGCGGCAGCCTCCGCGTCAGGAGAATAGTGGCAAGCCGCTCGACGCGACATGTGCGGGCGAAAACGGGCTTCGGCCCACCTCGCCCGCCGCGAAAACTTTTGCTGCGCCTGGAATAAAACCACCGCGCCTCGTGTCTCATCTCAGGTAGCGCAAGATTGCGTGCCCAATCTGAGGAGAGACACCATGAAATCCGTGAAATTCCTGTCCGTCGTGGCCGCCGCCGCCCTTGCCGCGACCGCTGCTTTCGCCGCTGCTCCCGTCAAGGAAGTCGACTCCGCCAAGGGCAAGGTGCTTGCCGGCGAAAACGGCATGACGCTCTACACCTTCAAGAAGGACGTCAAGGGCGTGTCCAACTGCTACGATGATTGCGCCAAGAACTGGCCGCCGCTGATGGCGGCTGGCGACGCCAAGGCTGATGGTGCATATTCGATCATCGACCGTAAGGATGGCACGAAGCAATGGGCCAAGGACGGCATGCCGCTCTATTATTGGGTCAAGGACAAGAAGACGGGCGACATCACCGGCGACGGCGTTGGCGGCAACTGGGATCTCGCCAAACCTTGATAGTCGGGCCCTGATGCCAAGAGAGCCGGCATGAAGATACCCGCACCCGAAACCTTCGAGGGCCAGATCCTGGCCCTCCTGCCCTCGCTCAGGCGCTATTCGCGCAGCCTGACGCGCTCGGATGCCGATGGCGAGGATCTACTCCAGGATTGCGTCGAAAAGGTTCTCACGCGCCGCCGCCAATGGCGCGGCCTCAACCTGCGCGGCTGGGTCCTGACCATCATGACCAATCTCTACCGCAACGGCCGGCGCGGCAAGACTCGCGATGGCCTTGTCGAGCTCGATGCCGCAGAAAATCTGGCCGTGCCCGAACCGCCGGCCGATCCGCTGGAACGTGCTCGGCTGGACGATGCGCTGAACAGCCTTTCGGAGGAACACCGCGCTGTGCTGATGCTCGTGGTCATCGAGGGATACACCTATGGCGAGGTCGCAGCCGCGCTCGATATCCCGATCGGCACCGTCATGTCCCGCCTGTCGCGCGCCCGCCGGCGCGTCGCCGAGCGATTGAAGGCCGACAACATCATTACGCTTCGGAGACCGAAATGAACGAGACCAATCCGAGCGTCACCGAAGCCGACCTTCACGCTTATGCCGACGGCCAGCTGCCGGAAACGGTGCGCGCCCGCATCGGGGCCTTCCTGACCGACAATCCCGACGAGGCGGCGATGGTCGCCGAATGGCAGGCGCAGAATTCAGGCATCCGATCGCTGTTTGCCGGTTATGAGAAGGCGAAGGACACCGATCCTCTGCTCGTCGTCCCCCCGCGCGCCGTTTCATCTGGAGCGAAACGCTGGGCGATCACCGCATCAGCCCTCCTCGTCTTCACGCTCGGCGCCGTCAGCGGCCATTATGGCCCCGCACTTCTGGAAAAGCCGGAACTGCAGCTTGCCGGCTCCGAAACCCTGCCAAAACAGGCCCAGACCGCGTTTACGGTCTATGCCGCCGAGGTTCGCCACCCTGTCGAGGTCTTCGCAAACGAGGAGGTCCACCTCGCCAGCTGGCTCGGCAAGCGCCTGGCAATTCAGAACCTCAAGATTCCGAACCTACAGCCGCTCGGCTTCAAGCTTGTGGGCGGCCGCCTGCTGCCGGTCGACGGCAGGCCGGGCGCGATGTTCATGTATGAAAACCAGGCCGGCGAGCGCCTGACCGTCATGGTCGGCCGCAACACGGAGAACCGCACGACGAGCTTCCGCTTCGCCTCATCGGGCAATCTTGAAACCTTCTATTGGATCGACGGCGAACTCGGTTATGCCGTGACCGGCGAAATCTCCCGCGAGACGCTGCGTCAGGTAGCCGAGGAGTGCTACCGGCAATTCCCGTCGTAGAGTAATTCCAGGAAAAGTGCGAAGCGGTTTTCCGTCCGGAATTACGTAGAAAACAAAGACTTAGAGCGGTTCTGCGCTTCCGTGAACAGCTGAACCGCTCTAAGGATCAGCGTGAGGGATCGTTGCCGAGCTCGATCGGCCGTCCATGCGGCGTCGCCTCCGCCGCCCGCTGCCAGCTCTGTTGCAGTGCCAGGATCGCTTCCGCATCGGCAATGCCGTTGTCGACGATAAGGTCGCAGAGTGCCCCCACCCAGCAGTCGAAATAGTCGCTGCCATCTTCGGCCCGGCCAGGCTTGTGCAATTGCGCGGAAAGCGTTTCAGCCCATTCGCTCCAGCTGAACAGGCCTTTTGCGTGCAGGTGCACGGTCATGGCGAAAGCTTCGGCCGCCCATGGCTCGGGAAAAACCGGTTCGCCCTCCGGCGACGTCGGCAGCCCGGACGATTGCGTCAGCGGCGACATTTCATGCCGGCTCAAGATAGCTCTCCCAAGCATCGATCGACACGGTCAGCGTGGGATCGGCATCTCCACCCCAAAGCTCCGCGCCGTCGAAAACGACCGTATAGAGCCATTGCGGGTTTTCGCCCTCGCCATGCGCATTGTCGTCAGGGAAGACGAAAACACCCTGCACTGCCTCGACCACGCCTGTTTTGGCTCGGGCATAACGCGGCAGGCGCGTATGTGTTACTGGATTGAAATTCTTTGTCTTCACCCCTTCGCCGGCCACGAAGCGCGGCGCGGTCTTAACAGGACGATCGCAAGGCCCGCCCTTCGCAAGAACGCCGGGCACCATGTCCGCCTTCAGCACCCGCTTCGGAACGGCTCCTGGCTGCTGCGCATGACCGGACAGCAATTCCGCGCGAGTCGCAAAGCCATGCCGTTCGAGCAGCTTGTCGATGCCGCGGATCCAGATCTCGTAATAGCTGGCGGCGAGATAAGCGGCCGGCGGAATATTCTCGCGCGCGTGCCGGCTTTCGTCGATGGTCCAGGCGCCGAAAGCGCCGCAGGAAAGCGTGATGCCGAGCGCCCGCTTTTCCCATTCGGCATGGAAATAAGGCTCGTCCTTTTCGGGCGCGACAGGTCCGAACCCCATCTGCCCGCCGAGATCGTGCGGTCCGTTCATGTCAAGCTCTCCGGCTTGCCGGCAACGGCCGTACCGATCATCGCATCGCGGCTGACGAGGCCAGCGAGCGCCTGCTCGTCCATTCCGTCGGTCCCTTCGGGCCGCTCGGGAATGACGAGGTAACGCAGCTCCGCCGTCGAATCCCAGACGCGGACCTTCTTATCCTCAGGCAGCGTCAGCCCGAATTCGGCCAGCACGCCGCGCGGATCGATGACGGCGCGCGAACGATAGGCCGGCGCCTTGTACCAGACCGGCGGCAGGCCGAGCACCGACCAGGGATAACAGGAGCAGAGCGTGCAGACGACGAGATTATGGGTCTCGGCCGTATTGAAGACGGCGCGCATATGCTCGCCCTGTCGGCCGGTATAGCCGAGGCTGGCAATGGCCGCCGTCGCATCACGCTTCAGCCAGTCGGCGAAATCAGGATCGCTCCAGGCCTTGGCGACGACATGCGCGCCGTTCCTCGGCCCCACCTTCGTCTCGTAGGTCTCGACGATCGCGTCGATCGCTGCCGGATCGATGAGCCCCTTCTCCGTCAGCAGCGTTTCCAGCGCCTTCACGCGCGCCTGCATGTCGGAATAATGGTTGTCGTGATCATGCCCGTGGGCGTGCTCATGGTCGTCGTCATGGTCGTGCAAGGCGAAGCCCTCCCGAAACTGCCCGCTATTTCTAACAGATGCCGCAGGCCCGCCAAGCCCTTCTATGTCTCATGCGCTTTTCCGCTAATCTCCTGCCATGAACATTCTGATTCTCGGCGCAACCGGTTTTATAGGATCCGTCGTCGCGGCCCGGCTCGTCGCCGACGGCCACGTCGTGACCGGCCTCGGCCGCAATCCCGCGCGTGCGCGCCTGAAACAGCCGGCGATCGACTGGCGGCGCGCAGATCTTTCATGCATGACGAAACCGGCGGATTGGGACGAGATCCTCAAGGACCAGCATGTTGTCGTCAATTGCGCCGGCGCTCTGCAGGACGGCCTCTCGGATGATCTGTCGGCCACCCAGGCAGAGGCGATGCTGGCGCTCTATTCCGCCGCAAAACGCTCGTCGCGCCCGCTGATCGTGCAGATATCGGCAAGGACGACGGGAGCCGCTGGTGATCTGCCCTTCCTCGCTACCAAGCGGCGGGCCGACGAGGCGCTGGCGACAAGCGGTCTGCCTCACCTCATCCTGCGCCCTGCCCTCGTTCTCGGCCGCAATGCCCATGGCGGCTCGGCGCTGCTGCGGGCGCTTGGCGCCTTTCCCCTGGTGCTGCCGCTGGTCCATGCCGAAAGTCTGGTCGAAACGCTTTCGGTGGACGATGTGGCGAAAGCCGTGTCGCAGGCGGTCTCCGGCGGCATCTCCGGCGATATCGATCTCGCCGCCGACGAAGTTCTGACGCTCACCGATCTCGTCCGCCTTCACCGCCAGTGGCTCGGCCTGCAGCCAGCCCGTGTGTTTTCCCTTGCCCCCTGGCTTGCCAGGCCGGTGACGTGGCTGGCCGATATCGCAGGCCTCCTCGGCTGGCGTTCGCCGCTGCGCTCGACGGCGATGACTGTCATGTCCGAAGGCGTGCGGAGCTCGAAAACAGGGAGCAGCCTTGCCACAACACCCGCGGCAGCGACGCTCTCGGCCAATCCGTCCGGCGTACAGGATCTCTGGTTTGCCAGGCTCTATCTTCTGAAGCCGCTCGTCATATCGGGCCTATCCGCTTTCTGGCTGCTCTCAGGTTTGATCCCGCTGCTGACGCTGGAGAAGACATCCGCTCACTTCCTGCCGTTCATGCCTCAGGCCGCAGCCACGGCGCTGACGCTTGCAACCTGCCTGATCGACATCGCTCTCGGCGCCGCCGTCCTCCTTCGCCCACTGGCAAAAAGTGCCCTTCTCGGCATGCTGGCCGTGTCGTTCGCCTATCTTGCCGGCGCCAGCCTGCTCGAACCCGCACTCTGGCTCGATCCACTCGGTCCCCTCGTCAAGGTGCTGCCATCGATCCTGCTGACGCTCACCGCACTTTCCACGCTGGATGAGCGCTGATGCCTGAGGAATGGCTGCTGCTTGCCCATGTCATCGGCGCGACCGTGCTCTTCGGCACCGGCGCCGGCATCGCCTTCTTCATGGTGATGGCACACCGGACACGCGATCCCCGTCTGATCGCCCATGTCGCCAGCACGGTTGTCATCGCCGACACCCTCTTCACCGCCACCGCAGCCATTCTCCAGCCGGTGACCGGCTATCTGCTGGCCCGGTCGATCGGCTGGGACCTGTCGGAGGGATGGATTGCGCTTTCGCTGCTGCTTTATGTCGTGACCGGCCTGTTCTGGCTGCCGGTCGTCTGGATCCAGATCCGCTTGCGCGATCATGCCCGCGCCGCAGCAGCGGCGGGAAAAGCCCTGCCTCCGGCCTATTTCAGTCTCTACCGCATCTGGTTTGCTTGCGGTTTTCCGGCCTTCTTCTCTGTCATCGGCATTCTCTGGCTGATGCTCATGAAGCCCGCAATCACTCTATTTTAGCATCGGCCAGAGGCTTAGCACCAACAGCACCGCCATGCTGATATTGAACCATTTCAACCGCACCGGATCGGAAAGCCATTCCCTCAGCGCCGAGCCGAAGCCGGCCCAGGTCGAAACGCTGGGCACATTGACTGCCGCAAAAGCGAGATCGACGATCAGCACGCTCACCAGGTAGAGTTGCGGATTGGTGTAGGTCGCCATCGCAGTGACCGCCATCACCCAGGCTTTCGGGTTGACCCACTGGAAGGCCGCTGCCGCGAAGAAGGACATCGGCTCGACGCCGCTCCTGCCTTCGCTGAGCGAGCGCGAGGTAGCGATCTTCCAGGCGATCCAGACGAGATAGGCGCCGCCTGCAAACTTCAGCGCCGTATAGACCACGGGCACCGTGTGCAGCAGCGCGCCGAGCCCGAAGCCGACGCCGATGAGCAGCGAGAAGAAACCGACGCCGATGCCGAACATATGCGGGATCGTCCTGCGGAAGCCGAAATTTACGCCCGATGCGAAGAGCATCATATTGTTCGGCCCCGGCGTGATCGAGGTCGTGAAGGCGAAGAGAACGAGGGCGAGAAATGTATCCAGCGGCATGCCACCTCCCGAAGCCAGTCTTGCGGCCTGTTTATTTAGGTCAGCATAACTGTCCTAAGTGGCCGATACCATTACATCATTGTCATGGTGACAGGATTACTTGAAAGATGGCGACCCGGCCCAATCTCCTGTCAAAGGGACAGAAAACCATGCAGGACGACCCGATTCCATCGATCACATTCCCGAACGGCACTGAGGTGCCGGCGCTCGGCCAGGGCACCTGGGCCATGGGCGAGGATGCCGGCCATGCCAAGGCAGAGATCGAAAGCCTCAAGGCCGGCATCGATCTCGGCATGACGCTGATCGACACCGCCGAAATGTACGGCGACGGTGGCGCCGAAGAGATCGTCGGCCAGGCGATCAGGGGCCGGCGCGACGAGGTCTTCATCGTCAGCAAGGTCTATCCCTGGAATGCCAGCCTGCATGGTACGATCGAAGCCTGCGAGCATAGTCTCGAACGCCTTGGCACCGATCGCATCGATCTCTATCTGCTGCACTGGCGCGGCAATTATCCGCTCACAGAGACCGTCGCGGCCTTCGAAACGTTGAAGGCATCCGGCAAGATCGGCGCCTGGGGCGTCTCCAATTTCGACACCGACGACATGGAGGAACTGCTTGGAGTGCCCGACGGCGCCAACGTCGCCGCCAACCAGGTGCTCTATAACCTTTCCCGCCGCGGCATCGAGTTCGATCTGCTGCCCTGGTGCCAGAGCCGCGGCATTCCTATCATGGCCTATTCGCCGATCGACCAGGGAAGCATCCTGCACCATCCCGAACTGATCCGCATCGCCAAGGCCTATCAGGCAACGCCCGCCCAGCTGGCGCTCGCCTTCCTGCTGGAACGCGACGGCGTCATCGTCATCCCGAAGACCTCAAATGCCGAACGCGCAGCCGAAAACCGCGACTGCGTCTCGCTTGATATCACCGACGACGACTGGGATGCGCTCGACGCCACCTTTCCACCGCCCACAAAGAAAAAGCCGCTGGAGATGCTCTGACCTTCAGCGGCTCGAACTGCTGACAAAGCCCGCCGACTCCTCTTTCGTCATGCTCGGGCTTGTCCCGAGCATCTGCGCCGCTCGATACGTGGGCAGATCCTCGGCACAAGGCCGAGGATGACGCCGAGGAAAGTATGAAGCTTGTGCCTTACATGCCCTGCACGCCGCGGTTCATCGCCGCAATTCCGGTACGGCAGACCTCGATGAGGCCAAGCGGCTTCATGATCGCCACGAACTGATCGATCTTCGACGATTTGCCGGTGATCTCCAGAATGAAATGTCCGACCGTCGCATCCACCACCTTGGCATGGAAGGCATCGGCAAGGCGCAGCGTCTCGGCACGCATCTCGCCCTCGCCGATCACCTTGACCAGCGCCACTTCGCGCTCGATCGGCCGGTCCTGGCCGAGCTCGCGGGCCCGCACCGTCAGGTCGACGACGCGGTGCACGGGCACGATGCGTTCCAGTTGCGCCTTGATCTGCTCCAGCACCTGCGGCGTGCCGCGAGTGACGACGGTGATGCGGGAAAGATGCGCCTGATGCTCGGTCTCGGAGACCGTCAGGCTCTCGATATTGTAGCCGCGGCCGGAGAACAGACCGATGACCCGGGCAAGAACGCCCGGTTCGTTGTCGACGAGAACCGAAAGCGTGTGGCTTTCGACCGCCGCCGTTTCCGGCGAGATGAAGTAAGCGGAGCCCGTGGGCTGTAGGTGTGCGTTCATGGTCTTGAGTTTCCTCTTCCCTGTCGCATAACCCCGAAAATCGGAAACGATTTTCGGAAAGGATTATGCGCAAAATTAAAAAATGTCAGACGAGCGCGCGGCCCTTGGCATCGATCGCATTGGCAACCGCTTCGTCGGTGGCTTCGTCCGGCAGCAGCATTTCGTTATGGGCCTTGCCCGAGGGGATCATCGGGAAGCAATTGGCGAGATTGGCGACGCGGCAATCGAAGATGACAGGCTTTCTGACCTCGATCATCTCCAGAATGGTGTCATCAAGCGCATCCGGCTTTTCGCAGCGCAGGCCGACAGCGCCATAGGCCTCCGCCAGCTTGACGAAATCGGGCATCGCCTCCGTATAGGAATTCGATAGGCGGTTGCCGTGCAGCAGCTGCTGCCACTGGCGCACCATGCCCATATACTGGTTGTTCATGATGAAGATCTTGATCGGCGCATCATGCTGGATCGCTGCCGACATTTCCTGGATACACATCTGTATCGAGGCGTCGCCGGCAATGTCGATGACGAGGCTGTCGGGATGGGCGATCTGCACGCCAAGCGCGGCCGGCAGACCGTAGCCCATCGTGCCGAGGCCTCCCGAGGTCATCCAGCGGTTCGGCTGCTCGAAACCGAAGAACTGTGCCGCCCACATCTGGTGCTGGCCGACTTCGGTGGTGATGTAGGTATCGCGGTCCTTGGTATGGGCAAAGAGCCGCTCTAGCGCATATTGCGGCATGATGACGTCATTGCTCTTCGTATAGGCGAAGGAGTTGCGTGCCCGCCAGCGGGCGATATCGGTCCACCAGTCGTCCAGGCGACCCTTTTCCGGCTTCTTCGGCAGCGCCCGCCACAGGCGGACCATGTCTTCGAGGACATGGCCGACATCGCCGCGAATGCCGATATCGACCCGGACGTTCTTGTTGATCGAGGACGGATCGATATCGATATGTATCTTCTTCGAGTTCGGCGAAAAGGCATTGAGACGGCCGGTGATGCGGTCGTCGAAACGGGCGCCGATGCAGACCATGACGTCGCAGTCGTGCATCGCCATATTGGCCTCGTAGGAGCCGTGCATGCCGAGCATCTTCAGCCAGTTCTTGCCCGAAGCGGGATAGGCGCCGAGGCCCATCAGCGTCGAAGTGATCGGGAAATCGGTGAGATCGACCAGCTCGCGCAGCAGCTTCGAAGCCTCGGGGCCGGAATTGATGACGCCGCCGCCGGAGTAGATGATCGGACGGCGCGCATTCGCCATCAGTTCGATCGCGGCATGGATCTGGTTGAGGTCGCCCTGGATCTTCGGCTGGTAGCTCTTCTGGATCGCGTAATCGGCGGGCGGCGTGTAGGTGCCGGTCGCAAACTGCACGTCTTTCGGAATATCGACGACGACGGGGCCCGGACGGCCGGACTGGGCGATGCGGAAGGCCTCGTGAATGACGGCGGCAAGCTGGTTGACATCCTTGACCAGCCAGTTGTGCTTGGTGCAGGGCCGGGTGATGCCGACCGTATCGCATTCCTGGAAGGCGTCGGAGCCGATCAGTGGGGTCGGAACCTGTCCGGTCAGGCAGACGAGCGGGATCGAATCCATCAGCGCGTCCTGCAGCGGCGTGACGGCATTGGTGGCGCCCGGGCCAGAGGTCACCAGCATGACGCCGACCTTGCCGGTGGAGCGGGCGTAACCTTCGGCCGCATGGCCTGCCCCCTGCTCGTGGCGGACGAGGATGTGCTTGACATCCTCCTGCTGGAAGATCTCGTCGTAGATCGGCAGGACGGCGCCGCCGGGATAGCCGAAAATATGTTCGACGCCGTTGTCCTTCAGCGCCTTGAGAACGATCTCCGCTCCCGTCATCCGATTGCCTGCCGCCTGATTGTCCGTGCTCATCTGTCTGTTCCGTTTGATGCTGGGATTGCGTTTGTGGCCGGAAGCCCGAATTTCGGGCATAAAAAAAGGCCCCTGAGGAGCCTGTCATCTAGCGCATGGGTGGCTATCGCCGGATGGTTACACCATCCTGCCCATGCGCTTTCCCACCACGATAAGAGCCGTTGCGATTTTCATGGTCGGAAGTGATAGACAGAAAATTTCGCAGCGTCAACGCATGCCGCAATAAAAAACTGCCCCACGCCTGCATCCCCGAAAATCGATAGGATGAAGGATTTGTTAAAGGATCGACTTTATTCTTCTACGCTACCGCATGGAGTAGCCCTTTGCTCAACAACGACTTGCGCACCTCTGGCAAGGCAGGCGAGCATGATCGCCGCGATGGCCATGCGCCGGGAAATCGCTTTCTCGGCCGCGTCGTTGCATGCAGCGGGTCGCGGGCGACCATCGCCGCCGTCGCCGAACAGGGCGGCACCGATCTGACCGAACTCTGGTCCGTGGGGCGGCTGATTTCGATCAGCGTCGGCCGCAACCGCGTCGTCGCGCTCGTCTATCAGATGAACACCGGCAGCCATGCCTGGGGCGAAGGCGAAGACAATATTTTCAAGATCGAGACCGAGCTGCTCGGCGAAGTCCGTGTCGACGAGGACGGGCGCGAAGAATTCTCGACCGGCATCTCGCGTTATCCCTATCTCGGCGCCATCGCGCACCGCATCCGATCGGCCGACCTGATGCGCATCTACGATGCCGGCGAAGGTACGACCGCCGTCATCGGCAAGCTGACGCAGGACGAAAGCATCGACGCGGCGATTCACATCCCCTCGATGCTCTCCAAGCATTTCGCCGTCGTCGGCTCCACCGGTGTCGGCAAGTCGACGGCCGTGTCGCTGCTCCTGCACAAGGCAATCGCGGCGGACCCGAAGCTGCGTGTACTGATCCTCGATCCGCATAACGAATTCGCCGCCGCCTTTCCTCAGCACGCCGTCACCATCGATACCGATACGCTTGATCTGCCCTTCTGGCTGATGCGACTGGAGGAATTCGCCGAAGTCGTCTTTCGCGGCCGCCCGCCGGTGCCCGAAGAGCTCGACATGCTGCGCGATATCCTGCCGGAAGCCAAGCGCGCCTTCCGCGGCAGCGACAACTCGCTGGTCCGCCGCACGACGGAAAAGAGTTCGATTACCGCCGATACGCCGGTTCCCTACCGCATGGCCGATCTGCTGGCGCTGATCGACGAGCGCATCGGCCGCCTGGAAGGCCGCTCGGAAAAGCCCTTCCTGCGGTCGCTGAAGATGCGCCTCATCGCTGCGATCAACGATCCGCGCTATCACTTCATGTTCTCCAACAACACGATCAGCGACACGATCACCGAAACCATCGCGCAGATCTTCCGCATCCCCGGCGAGAATCGGCCGATCTGCACCTTCCAGCTTGCCGGCATCCCCTCGGAGGTCGTCAATTCGGTCGCCTCCGTACTCTGCCGCATGGCCTTCGAGGTGGCGCTGTGGAGCGACGGCGCCATCCACATGCTCGTCGTCTGCGAGGAAGCTCACCGTTATATCCCCTCCGATCCGAGCCTCGGCTTCGTGCCGACGCGCCAGGCGATCGCCCGCATCGCCAAGGAAGGCCGCAAATACGGCGTCTCGCTCGGCATCATCACCCAGCGGCCGGGCGAGCTCGACCAGACGATCCTGTCGCAGTGTTCGACACTCTTTGCCATGCGCCTCGCCAACGACCGCGACCAGGAAATCATCCGCTCGGCCATCCCGAACTCGTCGATCTCGACGACGAGCTTCATCTCCTCGATCGGCAATGGCGAAGCGATCGCCTTTGGCGAGGCGATCAGTGTGCCGATGCGCATGCGCTTTTCCCGCGTCGACGAAAACCTCCTGCCGAAGGCGAGCAGCGCCAACAGCAAGCAGAGCGAGGAAGATCCGGATACGGTCGATTTGCGCAAGATCGTCACGCGCATGCGGGCGGTGACCGTCGGACCCGACATTTCGAATTTCCAGCAGAATTATGCCGCGTCCGTGGCAGGTTTCGACGAGGCTGATGCGGCCGACGAGGATCTCGACGCGAAGCCCTACGCGCCGCCCACCTCTTCCGTCGCGCCACTCGAATCCTACCGCCGCGAACTGCTGCCGCAAACACCGCGGCTGGACCCCGCCACGTCACCCGCGATCGATCCCAGGCTGGACGCGCTCCGCCGTGAGATGCGCCGCGACGAGCCGGTCTTTCCCCGGCCGATACCGCCGGCGGATCAGCCCGCCGTCTCCCGCCGGGAGCCCGGCACGTCGCTGCGCGAAAGCATCCTGAAAAAACCGCTGAGCGGCCTCTACAACAAGGATTGACGCTTCAGCTCGCTCTCCAATGCGATCAGAGGCTCGACGGCCTCGAGCACCCGTTGCCGGTCCATCGACCCGAGCGGCAACAGAGGACGTGGGAGCTCTGCCCTGGCGAGTGAGAGAAGGTCGAGCAGCGTATAGACCACGCGAAGGCTTCCGAACTCTTTGAACGTTTTCCAGAGCGGCTGGAGGAGATCATCGAGCCGATGCGCCTCGCCGCCCTCGCCTGCAATCGCGGCCTTGCTCAGGGCAAGGGCGACGCGCGGAAGCACGCCGCCGATGACGCTGTACCAGGCGTCGGCACCAGAAAGCAGCGCTTCGGCCGCGCCCCAATCGCCGCTGTAGCCGATCTCAAGCCTGGTCTTGCCTCGCAATGCCGCCAGCTCGTCTGCGAAATCGCCGTCAGCAGGCAGAGGCATCTTCACGGCGCTGACCGTCTCGATATCGGATAGGCGCTGCAGAAGATCCCGGCTGAAGGTGAAGTGGGTCGTGCCGGGATTGTTGTAGATACAAAGCGGCAGCTTCGCCGCCTCGGTGACCGCCAGGAAATGCTCGTAGGCTTCGTCCTGTGTCAGCGGCGTGTAGGACACCGGCGCAAGCAGAAGAGCGCCTGCACCGCCGGCCTCGGCATCCCTTGCCAGGCTCCGGGCATGGTCTGTCCTCAGAGCACCGACTCCGACGACGAGGGGAATACGACCGCGAACGCACTCGACGGCAGCCTCGACGGCTCGCCGTCGCTCCTCGCGTGTGAGAAAGGCATAGATCCCGGTGCTGCCGAGAAGGCCTATCGAAGCCACGCCTGCATCACACAGGCGTTCCAGCAGGCGACCGAGGGCTTCGGTGTCGACCCGGCCATCCCTGTCGGCGGGCGTGGGCGGAAAGGCCGAAAGTCCATGAAACGGAGAAGCGACAGACATGATGCGATCCTGAAAATCCGGTCAATGTGAGAACAGAAGGCGCGATCCGGCGCCCGCGAAGAAGACGGCAAGACTGCCCTCGATCCACCGCCGCGCACGGGCGTAGCCGCGCACCATCGGTGCCGTGGAGAAGAGCACGGCATAGCCGGCAAAAATCCAGATCCCCAAGAGCACGCAGCCGCCGAAGGCGGTGACGGCCATCTCCGGCGAAGCGCCCGGCTTGAGGCCGAGCGACATGATCGCCACCCAGGCCAGAACCGCCTTCGGATTGCCGAGATGCATCAGAACGCCGCGACGATAGAGCGCGCCGCGTTGCGCGGCAGGCCGCACGGCCTCGCTTGCCGGCCTATCCGGGGCGGCGGCCGAGCGGGCCGCTCTCCAGGCGAGCCAGAGAAGGTACAATCCGCCTGCGATCTTAAGGAACAGCAGGGCATGGGCATAGCGGACGAGGAGTGTCGAGATGCCGGTGACCGCGATCAGCCCCCAGCATGTCGACATCGTTATAACACCAGCGGCAAGGGCGAGCGCCGGTCGACGCCCTTGCCGCATCGCCACATTCATGATGGCCATATTGCTTGGTCCGGGACTGCCTGCAGCGATTGCGTAGGCAATGTAGACGACGAGAAGATCCTGGTAGACGACGAGAAGATCCTGCATTTACGTTTTTTTCCGGAGTTTGCGCCCGCACGCCCCACGAAGACGAAGAATGCTCCGTCGGGAACCGCCAATAAGCTTCCTTTTCTTCCAAAATTGGTTCATCATGAAGTGCCATTTTGAAGAATTTGTATAGACCATTTTGCGATGTCCAAACGGCGCAGCACCATCGAAATACCATCGCTCGAGGCGATCGATCGAACGGCCAATGTCGGTCGCCAGCTTGCGCAGGCCCTGCGGAACGCAATCGCCCGCAGTGAGCTGAGGTCGGGAGAACGCCTTCCTTCGACGCGTAGCCTTGCGGCTTCGCTGAAAATCGCGCGCGGCACTGTCGTCGAGGTGTTCGATCAGTTGACCGCAGAAGGCTATCTCGAAGCGCGGGTCGGAGCCGGAACCCGCGTTGCCGCTGATCTGATGGACGCGACGCCGGCCCGCCCGCCCACTCCGGCAGTGCCGTCTACTGCGGATGCTGTCGATCTGCCGTCCCAGGCGGCCCGGCTGATTTCCATCGCCCGTGCGCTCACCCCTCACCCGCCCGTTCCCTTCGCCATCGCCGTCCCGGCCTGCGGTATTGCGCCGGACGACAACTGGCGCCGTCTCGGCAACCGTGTGCGCGCGTCGCGACAGGCCGCCCCCTCGGGTTACCACGATCCTATGGGTTTGCTCGAACTCAGGTTTGCCATTGCCGATCACGTCCGCCGCGCGCGGGCCGTTCATTGCGAGCCGGAACAGGTCATCGTCACGTCGGGCACCCAGCAAGGCCTCTATATGGCAGGCCGGGTGCTTCTCTCGCGTGACGATGCGGTATGGGCCGAGGATCCGGCATATCCCGGGCTGACGGCGGTGCTCGATGATCTCGGCGTCCAGACGCACCGCCTGCCGGTCGATGCACAGGGAATGAACGTGGAACGCGGCCTTGAGCTATGCCCGCAGGCGCGCGCCGCATTCGTGACCCCGTCGCACCAATATCCGATCGGAATGCCGCTCAGCATGGCTCGGCGCAATTCCTTGATCACCTGGGCCGACCAAAATCGCGCCTGGATCGTCGAAGACGACTACGACAGCGAGCTGCGTTATGCCGGACATCCCTTTCCCTCGATGCAAGGGCTGCGTCCCTCACGCGTCATCTATCTCGGCACCTTCAGCAAGGTGCTCTTTCCCTCCCTGCGCCTCGGCTACGTCATCGCCCCTTCGCCACTCGCGGAAGCCTTTGCCGGCGCCCGCGCCATTCTCGACCGGCATTCGCCGACCGCCGAACAGCACGTTCTGGCGGCCTATATGCGGGAAGGCTATTTCGAAGCGCACATCCGACGCATCCGCGGCCTCTATGCCGAGCGCCGCGCTGTTCTGCTTTCGGCGCTCGATCGGGCCTTGCCTGAGGGCTGCCGCGTCCAGCAGAGCGACCAGGGCATGCATATTCTTCTATGGCTGCCCGAGGAGGTCGACGACGTGCAACTCGCAGCCCGCGCCCTCTCGTCCGGCCTCGCCGTGCGGGCGATCTCCCCAATGTATGCCACACGGCCGGCGCATCCCGGCCTGATGCTGGGCTTCGGCGGATTTCTGCCGGACCAGCTGCAGGCGGCGGTTCGCGAACTCGTCAAACTGCTGAGCCAGCAGATGTCTCAACCATAAGGCCCGCTACAAGCTGAAGCTTAAACCGTCAACCGCTCCCAGCTATCGTCCATCTGGTTGCGGAACCATGTCATTTGCCGCTTGGCATATTGCCGCGTCGCCGCAGCACCCTTCTCCAGTACCTCGTCGCGCGTTATCTCACCCCTCAGCATCGCCGCAATTTGCGACACGCCGATTGCCTTCATCACCGGCGTCTCGGCCGGCAGATCGAGCGCAAGCAGAGCCCGTACCTCGTCTTCTGCGCCTTGCTGCAGCATCTTTTCGAAACGCCCGTTGATGCGCTGGTGCAGCACTGCTCTGTCCGGCAGCACGACGATCTTGTGGGCCTCAGCCGCGTCGATGACCATCGGTCCCGACCGGCCTTGGAAATCGGCGATCGACCGCCCCGTCGCCTTTACTACCTCCAGCGCCCGGACGATGCGCTGCCCGTCCTGGCGGTTCAGGCTTGCCGCCATGGCGGGGTCGGCCTCGGCGAGTTCGATATAGAGCCTGTCCGGCCCCTCCTCCAGCAGCCGCGTCCTGAGTTTCTCCCGCAACACCTCCGGTATCTCGGGCATATCGGAGAGACCACCGGTCAGCGCCTTGAAATAAAGTCCCGTGCCGCCGACGAAGACCGGCAGCCGTCCTGCGTCCCTGAGCCCCGGTAATAGTGCCGAGACATCCCGCAGCCAGGCGCCGGTCGAATAGGCCGCAGCCGCCGGCACATGACCGTAGAGATGATGCGGCACGCCCTGCATTTCCTCTTCCGACGGCCGCGCGGTCAGCACCCGCAGCGTGTCGTAGACCTGCATGCTGTCGGCGTTGACGACCGCGCCGTCATGGCGTCTGGCCAATTCGACGGCGAGCGCGGACTTGCCGCTGGCGGTCGGCCCGGTTATCAGGATCGCGTTCACTGTGCTCAGAAGGTTTTCCATCATGGCCCTCGTTGCCACGCTTGTTGCCAATCCGTCAAATCCCGTGCTGACCCCCGAAATCGCCGAGCAGGCGGCCGAGGCCGTGAACGCTGCCGGTCTCTACTGGCTGGCCGATGGCGTTGCCTGCGACATCGCGCTGCGCGACGGCACCGATAGGCACGCGGCCGAGGCCAATATCCTTGCCGTAATATCAAGCGCGCCCGTCGACCTCGTTATCCAGGAGCAGGAGACCCGCCGCAAGAAGCTGCTGATCGCCGATATGGATTCGACGATGATCGGCCAGGAATGCATCGATGAACTCGCCGCTGAAGTCGGCCTGAAGGAGAAGGTGGCGACCATCACTGCGCGCGCCATGAACGGCGAGATCGCTTTCGAGCCCGCCCTGCGTGAGCGTGTCGCCCTGCTGAAGGGGCTGCCGATATCGGTCGTCGACGAGGTCATCGCCAAGCGCATCACGCTCACCCCGGGCGGCCTGGAACTGATCGCCACCATGAAGTCGAAAGGCCATTACACCGCGCTTGTCTCCGGCGGTTTCACGGTTTTCACCAGCCGCATCGCCGCCACCCTCGGCTTCGACGAGAACCGTGCCAACATGCTGCTCGAAGACGGAGGCATTCTCTCCGGCTTCGTCGCCGAACCGATCCTCGGCAAGCAGGCGAAAGTCGATGCGCTGAACGAGATTGCGGCAAGCCTCAGCATTTCGCCGGAAGAAGCGATCGCCGTCGGCGACGGCGCCAACGATCTCGGCATGCTGCAGCTAGCCGGCTCCGGCGTTGCCCTCCACGCCAAGCCCACCGTCGCTGCTCAAGCGCGAATTCAAATCAACCACGGCGACCTGACCGCACTGCTTTATATCCAGGGCTACCGGAAGACGGATTTCGCTTCACGATAGCTTCTCGAAATTTTACAAATTTGTACGTACAATTTTGTCGGATAAGACATGCCGCGGTTTCAATGGAACGACGAGAAGAACCGGACCAACAAGGCCAAGCATGGCGTATCCTTCGAGACAGCGTGTCTGATCTGGAATGATCCGCAGTATCTTCTCATTCCGGACGCGGTCTATGACGGCGAACAAAGATGGCTGGCGATCGGCGTCGTGGGTTTGGTGATTGTACTGGTCGCCGTCCATATCATCCTCGCCGAGGATGAAGAGACCGTCCGAGTGATCAGCGCTCGAAAGGCGATATCTCACGAGAGAAGACGATATGAGCAATCGACCCTTAACTGACGCGCAGCTCGCCGAACTTCGGGCACTGGAGAAGCTTCCCGAAGAGGATATCGACACTGGCGACATTCCTGAGATCACCGATGAACAGTGGCGCCTAGCTCGCAAGGGCAATTTGTACCGGCCGCTGAAGCAATCAGTGACTATCCGCCTGGATGCCGATATCCTAGACTGGTTCAAGAGCCATGCGGGCGGCCGCGGCTACCAGACGGACATCAATGCCGCGTTGCGCACCCACGTCGCTAGGTATCAAAAGAGGAGCGGCTGACCGCTCCTTCGCTTACTCCATCGGCACCGCCACGAACCGCAGATCGCCATTCGCCCCTGCGATCATCAGCTGGGCATTGCGGCGGCCTTCCTGTTTCAGCGCCTGCACCTTGGCGGCGACCGCATCCGGCGACTTCATGAACTCCTGCGCCACCTCGACGATGACGTCGCCGGGCTTCAGCCCCTTTTCAGCCGAGGCGGAGCCGGGCGTCACTTCCGTCACGACGACACCATCGACGCTCTCGGCGATGCCGAAGGCCTTGCGCGTTTCGGCGCTCAAGAGCGACAGCGACAGCCCGAGCACGTTCTTCGGCGTGGCCACATCCGGCGACACCTGGCCCTTATGCTGGTCGGGTGTATCAGGTGCAGGCTTGGCCTGATCGCCGGAATCCGGCTGGTCCATGTCATTATTCTCGCCGGGATCCGGAATGATCACGCCGTCGTCCTGCGAGCCGTCGGGTGCTGAATCGTCGGACGCAGCCGCCTGATCGCTGTCCTCGAGCCGGCCGAGTTTCACCTTGACGGTCTGCTCTTTGCCGTCGCGCAGCACCACCACGTCGACTTCCTTGCCGACAGTGCTTTCCGCCACGACGCGCGGCAGGTCGCGCATTTCGCTGACGGTCTTGCCGTCGAATTTCAAAATGACGTCGCCCGCCTTGATCGAACCGTCGTCGACGGGGCCGCCCTTGATGACGCCGGCGACCAGCGCACCCTTTGCGGTGTCGAGCCCGAGGCTGTCGGCGATATCGTCGGTCACCGGCTGTATGCGCACGCCGAGCCAACCGCGCCGCGTCTCGCCATATTCCCGCAGCTGATCAACGACGCCGGAAGCAAGCTCCGACGGCACCGAAAAGCCGATGCCGATCGAGCCGCCGCTCGGCGAAATGATCGCCGTGTTGATGCCGATCACTTCGCCCTTCATATTGAAGAGCGGACCGCCGGAATTGCCCTTGTTGATTGCCGCATCCGTCTGGATGAAATTGTCGTAGGGGCCGGCATTGATGTTGCGGCCACGCCCGGAAATGATGCCCACCGTCACCGAACCGCCGAAGCCGAACGGATTGCCGATCGCCATTACCCAATCACCGATGCGCATCGTGCTGGAATCGCCGAATTTCACGGATTTCAACGGCGTCTTCGGCTCGACCTTCAGCACCGAAAGATCGGTCTTCGTATCGGTGCCGATCAGCTTCGCCTTGAGCTTCGAACCATTGGCGAAATTGATCTCGATATCGTCGGCGCCCTCGATCACGTGGTTGTTGGTGACGATATAGCCGGTCGGATCGATGACGAAGCCGGAGCCAA
This sequence comes from Rhizobium sp. 25PS6, assembly GCF_032464655.1. Classification (NCBI taxonomy): domain Bacteria; kingdom Pseudomonadati; phylum Pseudomonadota; class Alphaproteobacteria; order Hyphomicrobiales; family Rhizobiaceae; genus Rhizobium; species Rhizobium sp. 25PS6. The sequence continues at coordinate 165,105 of NZ_JAWDIV010000015.1, read as the reverse complement.
GCGAGCTGACATTGTGGTTGCCGCCCTTGTTGCCTTGTTGCTTGTTGAAAAAGTCGTTGAAGAATTCCTGGAAAGGCGAGCCGTCGGGGGCGCGGGGCGCCGGACCCGCGCCCTCATCGTCCTTCACCTTCTGCGAGGTCGAGATGTTGACCACGGCGTCGAGCAGGCCTTCGGCAAGATCGGCGACGGAAGCCGGGCCGGTGTTGGGCACGGCGGCCTGGATCGGAGCGGTCTGCTGCGGTGCGACGGCTGCGGGAGGCGTAGGAGCGGGAGCAGCCGTTTCCGGAGTAGCTGGAGCGGGTGCAATAACCCCGGGTGCGGTCGTCTCAGGCGCGGTTTGCGCATAGGCAATCCCGCTCACGCCGGCTTGCGCCAGGATTGCGGCGCTGGCCATAAGCGCTAGCGTTCGTCTGAAGGGCGAGCGAATCGTGGGGGCCATCAAGCTTCCTCATAAGGGTGCATGCGCACATTGAGCATCAGCATAAGGCGGAATGATGGAGGGTGAAATCACCTTTTCGCGAAATCCCCGTGCAATGTGAGGTGGCCTCGCAAAAGCCGGATCGTCTCAATCATTCCACGAAAAAAGGGCCGGCGCTCGGGCCGGCCCTTCCGAAATTGTCGGTGGTCGTTTCGCGGGCTGTCAGTTCGCCGGGACCGGTGCTGCGGGAGCAGTTGCGCCCGGAACTGCCGGAACTGGCGCGGCCGGATTTGTCGGCTGCAGGGTGCCGGCGGCATTGTCGAAATAGCGGAAGAATTCCGAATTCGGCGACAGCACCAGCGTCGTGTCCTGCGACGAGAGAGCGGAGGAATAGGCCGCCATCGAGCGATAGAACTCGAAGAAGGCTGGATCCTTGCTGAAGACTTCGGCAAAGACGCGGTTTCGTTCCGCATCGCCCTGGCCCCGAAGGATTTCCGCATCGCGCTGGGCGCCCGCGGTGAACTCGACAACCTGACGGTCGGCGATGGCGCGCCGCCGCTGGCCTTCCTCATTGCCCTCGGCACGGATGCGCTCGGCCTCGGCAAGGCGTTCCGAACGCATGGCGTTATAGGTGTTGGGCGCAACCTCCGGCGAAAGGTCGGTGCGGCGGATGCGAACGTCGTCTATATGCAGGCCGAGATTTTCGGCATCCGTGCGCAGGTCGTCGCGAATCTCCAGCATCATCGCGACACGCTCTTCCGAGAGAGCGGCATTGTAGTCACGCAGACCGTAGACACGACGAAGCGATGAATCGAGCTGCGCTCTCAACCGCGCTTCCGCGGCTTCGCGATCGCCCGAGACCGTTTCGCGGAAGCGGCGAACATCCGAGATGTTATAGATCACGAAGGCATCGACGTCGAAGGTCTGGCCATCCTGGACCTGAACGCGAATATTGTCGAGATCGAGCCTCAGCGCCTGCTTTTCGACCAGCTGAACGCGGTCGGCATCCATGAAGCCGAAGGGCAGCTTGAAATAAATGCCAGGCTCGGTCTTGACCGACTGGATCTGGCCGAAACGGACGACGATGGCCTGCTCGCGTGCATTCACCACGAAGATGGACGAATAAAGCCCGACCAGCACGATGGCGAGGATGATGAGAATGATGGGAAGTCTGTTCGATGTCATGACTCAACCTCCCTGCTGCGCAGGCTTGCCGAGCTCATTGAGCGGCAGATAGGGCAGGACGCCCTGCTTCTCGTCGATAATGACCTTCCGGGAATTCTTCAGCACCTGCTCCATCGTTTCGAGATACAACCGCTTGCGGGTCACGTCGGGCGCCTTCGAATATTCGTCGTTGATCGCCGTGAATCGCTGCGCTTCACCTTCCGCCTCCTTCACGACGCGGTCTTTGTAAGCGGCTGCATCTTCACGGATTCTGGCCGCATCGCCTCGCGCCTGGCCGAGCTTCTGGTTCGTGTAGCGATTGGCCTCTTCGATCGTGCTGTCGCGGTCACGGCCGGCACGCTGCACTTCTTCGAAAGCATCGGCGACTTCCCGCGGCGGCGCCACATTCTGGATCGTCACGCCGGTCACGGTCACGCCCGCGCCATAGCGGTTCATCGTGTCCTGCAGGATGTTAAGCACGTCCACTTCGATCGGCTGACGATTGCTGCGGAAAGCGTCCTGCGCCGGACGTCGGCCGACGATCTCACGCATGGCACTGTCGGATACCTGCTGCAGCGTCTCCGCCGGATTTTCGACGTTGAAGAGATAGGCCTTGGGATCGCTGACGGTATAGAAGACCGCGAACTGCACGTTGATGACGCTTTTGTCGCTGGACAGCATCAGGCCGTTCGAAGACGATGCCGAAGTCGCCCCGATGTTCAGCTGCTGTACGGTCACCTTGACCGTCTCCACTGTTTCCATCGGCCAAAAGTGGAAATGCAGGCCCGGCATGGAAATCTCGTCCTTCGGCGTGCCGAACCGCAGCTCGACGCCGCGTTCGTCCGGCTGCACGACATAAATGCACTGGATCAGCCAGAAGACCGCGACGATCGCCGCGACGATCACTGCCACGCCGCCGTTGAAGCCGCCGGGTATGATGTTGCGCAGCTGGTCCTGGCCGCGCCGGATAATATCTTCTAGATCAGGCGGTCCGCCCTTGCCGCCGCCACCGCGCGGCCGGTTCGGCCCCTGTCCCCATGGTCCCTGATTATTACCGCCGCCGCCGCCCCAAGGGCCGCCGCCGCCATTCTGATTGCTCCAGGGCATCAAAACCTCGTTGTTCGTTAAGTCTCCACGCATCCGAAACCGTGGGGGCTGGCCGGCGGACGCGTTGGTGACCGTTATAGGTATCAGCGCATCGGCTTTCAACGCAGCGTGAGAAACTTGGTCAATTTAATTGGAAAATAGTTCATTTTCAGGCGTAACGGCGTTCGTAGACGATGAAACGTGTGGGATAACTGTCCTTTTCGCCAGCCGGCACCGCGATCACCTCCCCCGCCTGCCAGATGTCGGGATCGATCGCGGGAAACGACGCGTCTCCGTCGAGATCGGCCTCGACATGCGTGATGCACATCCGGTCGGCAAGACCGATCGCCTGCGCGTAGACCTGCCCGCCGCCGATAATGCAAATCTCGTCGACGCCGGTTTCGAGCGCCAGCCTGTCGGCCACCGTCATCGCCTCGGACAGCGAATGGGCCATGGAGACATCGGGATGGTCTATCGCCGCTTGCCGCGAAATGACGACGTTCGGCCGTCCCGGCAGTGGCTTGCCGATCGAATCGTAAGTCTTGCGGCCCATCACGACAGGCTTTCCCAATGTCAGCGCCTTGAAGCGCTTCAGATCGCTCGAAAGCCGCCACGGCATATCGCCGTCGCGGCCGATAATGCCGTTGCGGGCAACCGCGGCGATAATGGTCCTGCGAATGTCGGCCATGGAATGTCCCGGATCAGACGGCGATCGGCGCCTTGATGCTGGCATCGGCCTCGTAGCCGATCAGCTCGAAATCGTCGAAGGTGAAGCCGAAAATGTCCTTCACATCAGGCTTGATGCGCATGAAAGGCAGCGGCTTCGGCCGGCGCGCTAGCTGCAGCTTCGCCTGGTCGAAATGGTTGTGATAGAGATGGGCGTCGCCGAGCGTGTGGACGAAATCGCCGGGCTTCAGCCCGGTCACCTGAGCCACCATCATCGTCAGCAGCGCATAGGAGGCGATGTTGAACGGCACGCCGAGGAAGATATCGGCCGAGCGCTGGTAGAGCTGGCAGGAAAGCTTGCCGTCAGCCACATAGAACTGGAACAGGCAATGGCAGGGCGGCAGCGCCATTTCGTCCACTTCGGCCGGATTCCAGGCCGAGACGATGTGGCGGCGCGAATTCGGATTGTTGACGATGCCTTTGACGAGATTGGCGATCTGGTCGATATGGCCGCCGTCGGGCGCTGGCCAGGAGCGCCACTGGGCGCCGTAGACCGGCCCGAGATCGCCGTTTTCATCGGCCCATTCGTCCCAGATCGAAACGCCGTTCTCCTTGAGATAGCGGATATTCGTCTCGCCCTTCAGGAACCATAAAAGCTCGTGGATGATCGAGCGCAGATGCAGCTTCTTCGTGGTAAGGACGGGGAAGCCTTCTTCGAGGTCGAAGCGCATCTGGTAGCCGAAGACCGAGCGCGTGCCGGTGCCGGTGCGGTCGCCCCGGTCGGAGCCCTTTTCCATCACATGATTCAAGAGATCGAGATATTGCTTCATGTCGCGCTGATTCCCTTTCGGCCAATTTAAGCCTTCGGAGCCGGGAAACCAATCACCGGCCGGTATTTTCCCAATGTTTCTGATGGGCCGCATAACGCTTTTATGACGTTTGCCCTTTCCTTGGGCTGAGGAAACCACTATATCAGCCTTGCCGGCTTTCGGGTCGGCTATGGCGATAAATGAGCGGTGTAATAAACCTATTGGACCCGGGGGCGGTACCCGGCGCCTCCACCAAAAACCGGCGGTCTTAGAGGCCGGCTTTTGATGGGGGCGAAACAGGATCGACAAGGGTGTAAAGATCGTCTTTTTGCTCGGCATTGTACCGCCGTTATCGGGCTAAAATTGTAGTTGCAAACGACAACTATGCGGAAGCTCGTCTCGCTGCTTAATCGCGGTGTGACACTTCAATCAAAGTCCTAGTGGTTCGCACCTCTAGGCGGGGTTCGAAGGCACCTGGCAACAGAAGCCTTCACCTTCTCCCTGCCGCCGAAATCATGTATGCTGCTTAAAAACGTGACTCGGCTCCGGTCTTTCCCAAGGCGCCCGGACGTGGCATATAACCTTGTGAAAAGACTTCCGAACCGACGAAAGACAGGAAAAGCATGGGGCAGGATCATATCCGCTACGACATTCTGGCACAGGATGCACTTCGCGGCGTCATCCGCAAGGTTTTGGCGGAAGTCGCAGCGACGGGCCGTCTGCCCGGTGATCATCACTTCTTCATCACCTTCCTCACCGGCGCCACCGGCGTGCGCATCTCCCAGCACCTGAAGTCGAAATACCCCGAGCAGATGACCATCGTCATCCAGCACCAGTTCTGGGACATGAAGATCACCGAGACGCATTTCGAGATCGGCCTTTCCTTCTCAGACGTTCCGGAAAAGCTGGTTATCCCATTCAATGCGATCCGCGGCTTTTACGATCCCTCCGTCAACTTCGAGCTCGAATTCGACGTACCGCTCGCCGATGGCGAGGAATTGCCGTCCGGCGAAATCACCGCCTATCCGGTGGATGCGGCCGGGAAGCCCGTTGACGCTGCAGGCGCAAAACCCGCCGACGGCGAGGAGAAGAAACCGGGCTCCGTCGTCTCGCTCGACTCCTTCCGCAAGAAGCAGTGATCTGGAGGGAGGCCAAGCCTCCCTTTTTCGTGAGGGTCCAGGCAACCGCATGAGCGCCGAAATCATCAATCTGCGCCAGTTCCGCAAGAAGCAGGCTCGCTCCGAAAAGGAGAAGCAGGCCGAACAGAACCGCGTCTCCTTCGGCCGCACCAAGGCCGAGAAACAGCTGACGCGCAGCCTGAACGACAAGGCCGATAAAGCCCATCGCGACGGCCGGATCGAGACGGATGACGACGGCGCGTGACGGTTTCACGCAACGCGTGAAAGCCGGAATGGATTCTGCGATCAGCCACTTGCGCATTTTCCTTGAATCGATCTGCCAACCCACCCTTAATTTGATGGAAAGTCCGGAGCGCGTCTCGGACGCGCTGTGCTCCGTCCGGGATGTGAAGGCCCCATGATTCGCAAGCATTCGGCGACATTGCACGGCCATCGCACCAGTTTCTCGCTGGAGGATGAGTTCTGGACCGAGTTGAAGACGATTGCCGGAGCCCGTTCGATACCGCTCGCCGCCCTGATCTCCGAAATCGACGACCACCGCCCACCGGACAGCAATCTGTCCTCGGCGCTGCGCTTGCATGTGCTTTCCTGGCTGAAGGCCACCAGCCTTGATGCATGTTGCTCAAAATCGCGTAGCGATTTGGGACGACATCAATGAAAACAAAGACCTGAAGCGTCTTGCATGAATCAAATTCTATGCGCTTTCACTGCGCCTGAACGCCCGGCAACTGGTCGAAATTGAGCGGACCGGGCTGCGCCTGCCCGCTGCGCCGTGCTGCTTCCGCCTCGGCCGCCGCCCCCGCCTGCGCATCCGCATCCGCCTTCGCTTTGGCTTCCGCCGCGCGTGCGGCCTCAGCCTCGGCAGCAGCTTTCTCAGCGGCGGCTTTCCGCGCCAGCGCGCGCAACCGCTCTTCCTCCGCCTGCCGTTGCTGCTCGATCTCGGCCGCCTTGATGCGCTCGGCGTCGTTGAACCGGTAGAGCGCCACCTCGCGGCGCAGCCGCTGTTTTTCGAGCACGATCGCCTGCAACCGCTCGACACGCCGGCGCTCGCGCTCGAAGGCGCGCAGCGACAGATAGCTGGTAATATCGGTCACATCCATCGTCTTGCCGGGCGACGGCAGCATGCCGGAAAAATTCAGCCGGAGCGCCGGCTCGGCGCCGGAAAGCGCTTCCGTGCCAGGATTGAACCCGACACCCAGCGTCGCGCTGATGCGCTCTTCCGGCAGCCCGATCTGCGCATCGGCGGTGATGCGGGCGAGATCGTTGGCGACAGTGACATTCTGCACCCTCAGCGTCCCGTCGGCGATATTGAAAGGGATGCCGAGCGGCGGCAGCTTCGCCTCGCCGTTGCTGAGCAGCGTCTCGATGATCGGATGCACCTTGCCGGCATTGATCTGCTCCTGCATCGTATCGGTCGCGGCAAGCAGCGGCGGAAGGATGGCAAGGTTCAACCCGCGTATGCTGGTATCGCCGAGCCTCAGTTCGCCCGAACCATTGAGCGAGCTGGCGATCTCGCCGATCGTCTTGCCCGAGGCCTCCATCGACAGCGACAATCCGAACTTGCCGTTGGCGATCGGCGCGCCATCGCGCAGCCAGACGACGCCGGAAAGATCGGAATCGGCAAGCGCAAGCTTCGTCTGCAGGAAACCTGTGCCGCTGGCATTGGTGAAGAGCAGATTGCCGGAGAGCTTTCCGCCGTCCCAGTTCCCGGCCATGTCGTTGAGCTGCAGCTCGTCGCCCTTGTAGGCAACATTGCTGGTGAAGTCCGACACCGCCGTTTCCGGCAGGCCGGGCCAGAACTCCTTGGCCGCCAGCTTCACGTTGACGTCGAGATCCTTGAAGATGGGCAGCCCCAGCGGCGCCGTCGTCAGCTGACCGTTGGCGGGATCGACGATCTGGCCGAACACCGCCTCGCCGAGCCAGCCGGCATCGGCCTTGGAGAGTGTCAGCCCGCCGCTTGCGGTCGTCTTCGCAGCCTTCCGGTCGAAGGTCAGCGCACCCGAAAATTCGTTGTCGGCCGCATGCCCCTTGAGATCCGAAAAGACGATCTTCTCGCCGTCGACGGCGGCATTGACCTGCAGGCCGAACGGCAGCCCGGTTCCGGTCTGCGGCAAGGCTATGCCGTTCATGATGAGATAGGGGTCGATATCGGCGCTGTCGAGCGAAAGCGCGATCTGGCCGTTCATGAAGGTCTCCGGCCGGACATCGACCTTGCCGTTGGCCATGAACGAGGTCCGGTCGGTCGCAAAGGTCAGCGCCGCGTCGGCGGGATCGTTGCCCGATGCCTTCACCTTCAGCGTCAGTCGGCCATTGGCGCCGACATCGACCGGCAGCGGGTCGAGCCCGGCCTGGCCGAACAGGACTGATGGCACGGCGTTTTCGAGCGTCGCCTCGAGGCTCGTCGTGCCGTTGCCGGTCAGCGCCAGGAGGTCGGACATGCGGTAATCGAGATTGACGCGGCTGCCGTTCGCCACACCGGCAAGCGTCACCGTCAATGCGTCGCCCTCGTCGCCGCCGAGCGTCAGTGCGCCGCGCAATGCCGTATTGCCGTACCAGCCGGCGTTGCGCACCAGCCGGTCGAGCACCGGGTGATGCGGCAGGTGTTCGCGCAGCATGGTGAAGAAGCCGCCGGGATCAGCCGATTTGAAGGTGATTTCGCCCGCACCCTTGTAATCGAGCAGCGAACCTTCCGCCCTGCCCGTCGCCGTCAGCTCGGCGCCGGCGATATTCTTGATCGACAGCCGGTCGACGGCAAGCGCCCCATCGGCGATCGTAAACGTGGTCTCGACATTCTCGGCACTGACGCCGAAGGCGGTGAACTTGTCCGCCTTGAGCTGGGCGGCGATCTTGTGGTCAAGCGCGTTGTCGCCGGCATCCTGGCCGGTCATCAGCCCGCTCAGCGCCTGCAGCGCGTCGAGATCGAGCGTATCGCCGTTTAGCGCCACCGACAGCGTCGGCGGCTGGCCGGAGATTGCCTGGCGCTCCAGCCGACCCTTCAGCGTCGCCGGTCCGATGGCGATCTCGAGATTTTCAAAACGCTGCAATTCGTGCGTCAGGCTGACATTGGCGGAAAAGCCCGCCTGCCGCAATTGCCGGATGGCCGGATCGACCGAGCCGGCAAGCCAGGAGGCAAGCCCGGTCGGCTGGCTGGATGCCATCACGATCTGGCCGTTGAACGAAGGTTCGCCCTGAAGCAGGAGCTTGCCCTTGCCTTCCACTTGCGTGCGCCCCGGCAGCGTGCCGGTGGCGCTGTCGATCATCCAGCCGATGCCGGCCGGTTCGAGCTCCAGCTGCACGTCGCGCAGCGTCGTATCGCCGGCGACGATCGCCGGCAGCTTGACGCTCGCCTTGCCCGGCACCTGCGGGATCGGCACCTGCGCGACGATGTCAATCAGCGAATTCAGCCGCTGGCGCGCCGAAACAGCGGGATCCCGCGTCGTCTTGCCAGCCGAGCCCTGATTGCCGATGCGGTTGACGTCGATCTGCTGCCCGACGGCGGTCAGCAGGAATTCCGGCGCATTGCCGGTATCGAGCGTCGCCTCGCCGGTTATGACATAGGGATCGTCCGTCGGGCCGATCTCCATCCGGTATTCGGGGATGCGGATGCGTTCGTTGGTGAGCTCGAAGCGGCCCTTGACGCGCGGCGGCTGCTCTTTCTTGTTGGCGGGCTTGGCGCTGTTGCGGATCTCGATCGCTGCCGAAAGCTGGCCCTGATAGTTCGGCTTGCTGTCGACGAGCTTCAGCTCGCCATCGAGATCGACGCTGACAGGGTGCTTGTCCGGCGAGAGCCTCGTGCGCATGCGCAGCACGCCCTTCTCGTCCGGCTGACTGCTCGAGATCGAGAAGCCGCCGTGCTCGCCATCGAGCGCAGCGTCGCCCTCGATGCGCCAAGGACCGGCCAGCGACTTTGCCGACATTTCCGCGTTGAGGCCGGTGATGCGACGCGAGCGACCCGACTGATCGTCGATGAATTCGACCTCGCCGCCGCTGACATGCACGTTTTCGAGAACGACGGTCCTTGCCGGTATTTCCGCGCGGCTGCCGCGCATCCAGTCGAGCGTGCCGTCCTTGAGCAATCTCAAGCGTACCTTCGGATTGACGACGCGCATGTCGAAGATCAGCGCTTCGCCCGACAGGAAAGGTGCAAGCTCCGCATCCATGGAGAACTGCTCGACCTTGACGATCGGCGTGCCGTCCGCTTCCTGGCCGACGCGCACGTCATGCAGCGTCACCGACGGGAACGGCAGCAGGCGCGCATCCACCGTGCCGTAGACGGTGACCTTCTTACCGATGATGCGGCTTGCCTGATCCTCGAAATTCTTGCGGAAATCCGTCCAGTCGATGAACAGCGGCGCAAGCAGCGCCACAAACAGCACTACGACGATCACTCCCCCCAGAAAGACGAGGAACCGGCCTACCAATGCAAAGCGTCTCCATTCGGGATTCTGTTGCCGACACTAGAGCATGATGCCGAAAAGTGTGAGCGGTTTTCGGACGACATCATGCTCTAACTCTTTAATTGAGAACAGGATTCAGATTTCAAGGCGAGCCGGCCTAACATCATCCTGTTCTAGCGCCATTCATGCCGGGGGCAAGACCCAACTTCATGAGAATGTTCCGTTTTCAGCCATGGTGGAAAATCTTGCCGGGATTGAAGATATCGTCCGGATCGAGCGCCTGTTTCACCTGTCGCATCAGATCCACCGCGCCGCCGAGCTCCTGTTCCAGAAACGCCATCTTGCCCTGTCCGACCCCGTGTTCACCGGTGCATGTTCCGTCCATCTCGAGCGCCCGCCGGTTGAGCCGTTGCACGAAAGCCTCGGCCACGGCGACGCCTTCGGTGCTCTTGTCATCAAACAACAGCAGCACATGGAAGTTCCCGTCGCCGGCATGGCCGACGATCGGCCCCAGCAGCCCATGCTCCTCGATATCCGCCTGCGTTTCGGAAACACAATCGGCAAGCCTCGATATCGGAACACAAACATCGGTCGAAAGTGCGGCAAGCCCGGGCGCCAGCGCCCTTGCAGCCCAATAGGCGTCATGGCGCGCCCTCCAGAGCTTCGTCCGCTCCTCGGCATTGGCGGTCCATAGGAATTCGCCGCCGCCGCATTCCGCCGCGATCTCGGCAAAGGCTGCCGATTGCAGCGGCACCGTCTCGTCGGTGCCGTGGAATTCGAGGAACAGCGTCGGGCTTTCGGCATAGGAAAGCTTGGAATAGGCGTTGCAGGCCCGCATCTGTACCGTATCGAGCAACTCGATACGCGCCACCGGAATGCCCATCTGGATCGTCATGATGACGGCATCGCAGGCGGCCTTGATGCTCGGAAAGGCACAGGCCCCCCCGGCAATCTTCTGGGGGATCGCCTGCAGGCGCAGCGTCACCGAGGTCAGGATGCCAAGCGTGCCCTCGGCGCCGACGAAGAGCCGCGTCAGATCGTAGCCCGCCGAGGACTTGCGGGCGCGCCGGGCCGTGCGGATCTCCTCGCCATTGGCAGTGACGGCGGTGACGGCAAGCACATTGTCCTTCATCGTTCCATAGCGCACGGCATTGGTGCCGGAGGCCCGCGTCGAGGCCATGCCGCCGATCGAGGCGTTGGCGCCGGGATCGATCGGGAAGAACAGGCCGGTATCGCGCAGGTAGATGTTCAGCGCCTCGCGTGTCACACCCGGTTCGACGGTGCAGTCGAGATCTTCGGGATTGACCTCGATCACCCGGTTCATGCGGCTGAAATCGATCGAAATACCGCCATTGGCGGCATTGACCTGCCCCTCCAGCGAGGTGCCGACGCCGAAACCGATTACCGGCACCTTGTGGGTCGCGCAGGCATTGACCGCCGCCTTCACATCCTCGGCACTCTCGGCGAAAAGCACCCCGTCGGGCAGTTGCGGCGGAATATAGGTGGTCGTATGGGCATGCTGTTCGCGGAAGGACTGGCCGGTCTGGAAACGCTCGCCAAAGCTCTGCTTGAGAATGCCGAGCACAGCGGCAATCCCCGCCTCGTTGCGTGTGCCCGCCTTCGCATCCTTCAGCGCCATCCCTTTGATCTCCCTGCCATTCCGCAGAAACCATATCGTGTTCTGCAGGCTACAGCGCCGCGCGTCTTTTCAGCCGCGCAAAGGACGCTGTAGGACTCTAGAATTGCTGCATAATTTCATCCTTAAATCGATTCCGATTTAAGGAATTATGCAGCAGGCTGGGTATGCGGCAAGTCAAAGCGGCTGTCCAGTTAAGATTGGCAGAAGATTTCATTCCCCTTTTGTTATAGGGCGGTTGCTATAGCCAAGTCCGCCGCCCTCGCACCTCAGACAATCGGCGGATTGAGCCGTGCAAAACCCTCCTGCCGCCGATAGGGAAAATAGGGATAGGGCGCCGTCACGGTGCTGACCGCGTCGAGCCTTTCGATCTGCTCCCTCGACAGGCTCCAGTCGACCGCGCCGAGGTTCTGCCTGAGCTGCTCCTCGTTGCGGGCGCCGATGATGACGCTCGATACCGTCGGCCGGTTAAGCAGCCAGTTGATGGCGATCTGCGGCACCGTCCGACCGGTCTCACCTGCGATGGCGTCCAGGACCTCGACGATGTCGAACAGCTTCTCGTCGTCGACGGGCGGGCCGTATTGCGCCGTCTCGTGCAGCCGGCTTGCCTTGGGCAGCGGCTGGCCGCGGCGGATCTTGCCGGTCAGCCGTCCCCAGGCAAGCGGGCTCCAGACGAGAGCTCCCACACCCTGGTCGGCGCCGAGCGGCATCAGCTCCCATTCGTAATCGCGCCCTGCCAGCGAATAATAGACCTGATGGGCGACATAACGCGGATAACCGTGGCGCTCGGCGGCGGCGAGCGACTTCATCAGTTCCCAGCCGGCAAAATTGGAAACGCCGACATAGCGGATCTTGCCTGCTGCAACGAGCCCGTCGAGCGTCGACAGCACCTCCTCGACCGGCGTCGAGGCATCGAAAGCATGAAGCTGCAGCAGATCGATATAGTCGGTCCCGAGCCGGCGCAGCGCATCCTCGGTCGCGCGGATCAACCGCGCCCGCGACGTTCCCCAGTCCTGCGGCCCCTCGCCCATCGGCAGCGCCGTCTTCGTTGAGATCAGCACAGCGTCGCGCCGGCCGCGGATGGCCTGGCCGAGCACCTCCTCGGACGCGCCGGCCGAATAGACGTCGGCCGTGTCGAAGAGATTGACGCCGGCTTCCAGGCAGATGTCGACGAGCCGCCGCGCTTCCTCGGCATCGGTATTGCCCCAGGCGCCGAACAGCGGCCCGCTGCCGCCGAATGTGCCCGCGCCGAAGCTCAAGACCGGCACTCTGAGGCCGGAGGCGCCGAGATTTCTATAGTCCATGGATCTGTCTCCTCTATTTCCTATGAGATAGACCTCGGACGTTCGATGATATAGAGTGCCTATCAGCAAATCATCTGTGACTTGAATTCATTATGAGCCGCCAGGACATCAACCGCTCCGGTGAAATGGAAGTCTTCGTCAGCGTCGTCGAGCGCGGTGGCTTTTCCGCCGCCGCCACGGCCCGGCGCATGACGCCATCGGCTGTCAGCAAGCTCCTCGCCCGGCTGGAGACACGCCTCGGCGCTCGTCTCGTCAACCGCTCCACCCGCAGGCTGCAGCTGACGCCGGAAGGCTGTGCCTTCTACGAGCGCTGCGTCGCCATCCTTGCCGATATCGCCGAGGCTGAACGCCAGGCCTCGACAGGTGAACAGGCCTCAGGCCGGATCCGCATCAACACCAGCGGCTCTTTCGGCAACCATGTGCTGGCGCCGCTCGTGCCGGCCTTTATGGCGCTTCATCCGGCCGTGACGCTGGATATTTCCCATACCGACAGGATAGTCGACTTGATGGAAGAACGCGCCGATGTCGCAATCCGCGCCGGCCCCCTGAAGAATTCCAGCCTGATCGCCCGCAAGCTTGGCGCCACCGGCAAGATCATCGTCGCATCGCCGGATTATCTCTCGCGTCATGGCAAACCACGCACGATCGCCGATCTCCGCCGCCATTGCCGTATCGGCTTTTCCTACGCCCGCGCCATCGAGGGCTGGCCGCTGCGCGAAGGTGGCGAAACGGTAACGATCCCGATCACCCCGGGCCTGCAGGTGGGAGACGGCGAAGCCATGCGTCACCTCGCATTATCAGGCGCCGGACTTGCCCGGCTCGCCGCCTTCACCCTGCGCACCGATATCGATGCCGGCCGCCTGGTGCCGGTGCTCGAAGAGGCCAATCCCGGCGATCTCGAGGAGTTCTATGCCGTCTATATGGGCCAGGGCGGCCCGCTGCCGGCGCGCGTACGCGCACTGCTCGATTTTCTCGTCAGCCATGTCCGTTTCTGAGGCACCCAGCCCGAAACCGCTCAGCGCTTTTGGAATGATGACATGCATAAAAACAACGACTTGAAGCGGTCGCATGAATCAGTTTCGCATTCCAGGGCGCCGAGAAGCCAGATTTCGCAATTGACCGCCCGCCTCGCGTCCGCCTATACCGAACCCGCGTCAGTCGGTCCTTGCAGCCGGCCTCTCTTCGTCATGCCGGAGCCTCTTCCCATCTTCAGCCCTTAAGGGCTCGCGCCGGTCATGCTCTAACTATTTAATTAGAGCAGGATTCAGATTTTGGCCGCCCCGGCCTAAAATCATCCTGTTCTAGGAAAGATACGGAGATCATGTCATTCAGCGACACGAGCCGCCTGCTGCGGGATGCCGGTCTGCCGAAATGGGCGCTGCTGCTGGCACTTTCGGCCGCCCTCGTCGTCTTCCTCGAACTCTTCGCGCTGCCGGCCTCGCTGCTGATCGGACCGATGGTCGCGGCGATGGCACTGGCATTGACCGTCGGCAAGGGAAAGCTTCGCGTGCCCTTCTGGCCGCTGCAGTTCGGCCAGGTCCTGGTCGGCCTGATGATGGCGCGCACCATCACCCCTGACATTCTCGGCACCATGGCGAAGGACGCACCGCTCTTTCTGCTGTTCATCTTCTCGGTCATCGCCATCGCCACCGGCCTCGGCTGGCTTTTGACGCGCTGGCAGGTGCTGCCGGGGACGACCGCGGTCTGGGGTTCCTCGCCGGGCGGCGCCTCCGCCATGGTCATCATGTCGGAAGCCTATGGCGCCGATGCCCGTCTCGTCGCCTTCATGCAGTATCTGCGCGTTGTCTTCGTCGCCGTCGGCGCCTCTGTGGTCTCGCGCCTGTGGGTGGCAGCCGACGGCGCCGAGCCGCCGCCGCTCGTCCTCTTTCCCGAGATCGACTGGCCGGCCTTTGCAGCGACAATGGCTTTTGCTGCCTTTTGTGCCTATGGCGTCCGGCGCCTGCGCCTCCAGGGCGGCACGATCATCGTGCCGCTCTTTCTCGGCGCCTTGCTGCAGGGCATGGGCCTCCTGAAAATTGAGTTACCGATGTGGCTGCTCGCCATCGCCTATGCACTGGTCGGCTGGAGCATCGGCCTGCGGTTCACCCGCTCGATCCTCAAGCACGTGGCGCGCGCCCTGCCGAGGGTATCGGCCTGCATCGTGCTGCTGATGGCGCTCTGTGGCTGCATGGCGGTGGCGCTTCATGTCTTCGCCGGCATCGATCCACTGACCGCCTATCTCGCCACCAGCCCCGGCGGCGCCGATTCCGTCGCCATCATCGCCGCCTCCAGCGATGTCGACGTGCCCTTCGTCATGGCAATGCAGACCGGCCGTTTCCTGGTGATCCTGATGATCGGACCGATGCTCGCCCGTTTCATCGCGCGTCGTTCCGGCCTTGCGGAAAATCCCGCCTGATGCCCTGCCTGGGGTTATGCGCCAGCGCTCCCCATTGGCCGGGCGTCATGCCATAGGCCTTCTTGAAATGGCGGTTGAGATGGCTCTGGTCGGCAAAGCCGGTCGCCGCCGCCACATCGGAAATCCCCTCACCCGCACCGATCATCGCCCGCGCCCGCTGCAGCCGACGCATCAGGAGGTAGCGATGCGGGCTGGTGGCGAAGGCCGCCCGGAAATGCCGCGACAGCGCGAAACGATCGAGCCCCGTCACCGCCTCAAGCTCGCCGGAATTCACTGCCCGGGTCGCATGCGCCTCGAGATAATCCCGTGCCGCCCGCGCCTGCCGCCAGGCGACGAGGCCCAGCGGCCGCGGCGGCCGGCGCGCATGCCGCGTCAGCCCGCCCGCCACCTGCGATACGAAATCGTCGACGAAAAGCGCGTCCAGTTCGCGGTCGAGTTCGCCGAGAGCCGCCAGCAGCGCGCCCGCCAGCGCCGGATCGCCGATAACGGGTTCATCGACGAAAGGCAGGCCGACGCCATCCGCCTTCAGGCATTCAAGAAGCAGCGACGGTTCCAGATAGAGCATGCGGTATTGCAGCCCATCCTCCGTCCCCGCCCCGCCGTCATGCTCCTCATCGGGGTGCAGCACGATCACCTGCCCCGGCAGGCTGAAACGCGGCTCGCCGCGATAGCGGAAGGTCTGAACCCCCTTCAGAGTCACGCCGAGTGCATAGGTGTCGTGCCGGTGCGGCTCGAAAGCATTGCCTGAGAACTGCGCCTCGATGCGCTCGATGCCGGGAAAGGCCGGCGCAGCCAGGATGGCGTTGCCGGATGGTCCCGCGCACAAACGTTCAAGACCTTCGAAGACCTGCGGATGTAAGTCCTGGTTCAACGCGCCCGATACTCCATAACCCGTAGACAGGTGAAAGATCGTCCGATGTTTGATACCAAAATTGCCGTCGTCCTGCGAAACAATCTTGCCGGCTGGCAGAAGCTGAACGTCACGGCCTTCCTGATGACAGGCATCGCCGGCCGGCATCCCGAGATCATCGGCGAAGCCTACAGGGACCGCGCCGGCAATCTCTACAATCCCCTATCGATCCAGCCGATCATCGTGCTCTCCGCCGACGAGGCGACGATATCAGCCGTTCACCGCCGCGCGCTGGAGCGCGATATCACCAGCTCGCTGTTTATCGAGGAGATGTTTGCGACCGGCCACGACGCGGCCAACCGCGCCGTCTTCGCAGAATTTTCGCCCGAAGACGCCAAGGTGGTCGGTATCGCTCTGCGCGCCGAAAAGAAGATCGTCGACAAGATCACCAAGGGCGCAACGATGCAGCACTGACGAAAAAGGCCGGGCGTGACCCGGCCTTTCCGCAAACGGTATGAGCCAGAATCAGCCCTGCGTGATCGGCGCGATCTGGATCTCGACGCGGCGGTTCTGCGCGCGGCCGGCCTCGCTCGCATTGGAGGCGACGGGCTGCGACGGGCCGAAACCGACGGCGGAGACGCGGCGCTGGTCGATGCCCTGGCCGCCGAGATAATCGGCAACCGAAAGTGCGCGGCGCTGCGACAGGTCCTGATTGTGCTGCAGGCTGCCGGTCGAATCCGTATGGCCGTTGACGTCGATCAGCGTGCGGTTGAACTTGCGCAACACGATCGCTACCGAATTCAGCGTCGGATAGAAGCCCGGCTTCACAGCGTCCTGATCGACGTCGAAGGTGATGTTCGACGGCATGTTGAGGATGATGTTGTCGCCGTTGCGGGTCACCGAAATGCCGGTGCCTTCGAGCTGGGCGCGAAGCTCGGATTCCTGCTGGTCCATGTAATTGCCGATCGCACCGCCGGCGAGAGCGCCGACGCCTGCGCCGATCAACGCCGCATTGCGCTTGCCGTGGCCGCCGCCGCCGACAGCCACGCCGACGAGAGCACCGCCGAGCGCGCCAAGCGCCGCGCCGCCGGCCGTATTGGAAACCTTCTGTTCACCGGTATAGGGATCGGTCGTCGTGCAGGCGCTGAGATAGCTTGCGGCAATAGCGAGAAGTATGAATTTTTTGATCATGGACAGGACGGTCTCCGTTCGACTGATGCGAGCAAATGGCAAGGATTGCGGCAAGAAAATGAAGATGTTCTCCTGATAGGGCAAATTCGGGCGCCGAAACACAGCCATGTTGCGGGAATGCGCTGATATCACCAGTTTTAGCGGATGGCCGACCCTGCGCGGCGGCAGGCACAGCGATCAGCCCTCATGGTGCGGGTGAGGAGCGGAGCAATCGATCCAGTGAATCGATTGCAGTGACGAACGAAGGGCCGTGTCAAACCACGAGGGCGGCTGGCCGGAGGATCGTACCTTTAGAAGTTCTGGAAGAGCTGCCGCATTGTGTCGTAAGTGGCGTTGGCGATGTTCAGCGACTGTAGGCCGAGCTGCTGCTGCGTTTGCAACGCCCGCAGTCTGCTCGACTCCTCCTCCATGTCGGCATCGACAAGCCGGCCGATGCCGGCGGTGATGTTGTCGTGCAGTTTCGTGGCGAAGTCGTTCTGCAGGTTGATGCGCTTTTCCAGCGCGCCGAAGGCCGAACCGACCGTCGTCAGCTGCGTCAGCGCGGCGTCGACGACGCTGATCATCTGGCCGATCTGGCCCTGTGTCGTGCTTGATGTCACCGAGATCACCACCTGCCCGGTGGTGGTGCCATTCTTGCTCGTCATCAGCACGTAATTTTGCGCAGCACCGAGTTCGGTGGCGAAATAGGCCGATGTCAGCACCCCATATTCGCCGGAACCGGTGGCACGGTCGTCGATCAGGTAGCGCGCGTCCTTGGAGGTCGTCGCTCCCACCGGCGTATTGTCGATATGGTAGCTCAGCATGCCGATCGAGATCGTGCCGTCGGCGTTGCGGATGAACGAGGCCGGGATCTGGCGCGGCTGCGTCGGCGTCGCATCGTTGGTGAGGACCACCCAGTTGTCGCTGTTGAAGGTCGCCGATTCCGAAACGCTGCGCAGTTGCTCCTGCAGCTGTTTGATCTCTTCGTTGACCTTGTTTTTGTCGATGCCGTCTTCGGTTGCGGCAACCAGCTTTGCCTTGATTTCGGAGACGACGTCGATGACGCTCTGAACGCCGGTATAGGCCGTTCCCATCGTCGCCGCGGCCATGCCAAGCGCATCCTGGATCGCCGAAACCGCTTTATTGTCGGTCCGCGCGGTGGTGGCGATCGACCAGTAGACGGCGTTGTCGCTGGCCTTTTCGACACGCATACCCGTCGTGATGTGGTTTTGCGTGACCGTCATATTCCGATTGATATCGCGCAGCACATAAAGCGCCGCATCCACGGAGACGCGCTGATAAATACTCACGGGACTAAACTCCAAAACACAACAGACGCAAACTGAACTAAAAATGAACCGTGCCGCACGGACATTCATGTCCGGGGTCGCTGAAACTCCAGCGCATCGCAGCCTTCAAGAAACGAAGAAGACCAGTCGGTTACTGGTCACAATCATTGCCGTTTATGCTTAACAAACGACTAAACTTCAGAAGTAATTTAGCTAATTTTTCAAGGTTTCATACACCATGAGAAACGCCGCCGGACGAGGTTGGCCGGCGGCGTTTCGCAGTCGGATAAAACCTTATTCGGCGGCCTGCAGCTGCTCGTCATCGGGTGCGGCGCGTGGCCGTGTGGCGACCGACATCTCTTCGTGCAGGCGCGCTTCCTCGTGGGCGTGCGGCTTGGCGAAGCGGGCAAGCAGCAGATAGGCGACCGGCGTGATGAACAGCGTCACAAGCGTCGCGAAACCGAGGCCGCCGACGATCACCCAGCCGAGCGCAACGCGTGCTTCGGCGCCAGCGCCATGGGCAAAGACCAGCGGCACGCCGCCGAGGATGGTGGCGATCATCGTCATCATCACGGGACGAAGGCGCAGCGCGCAGGCCTTCTCGATCGAGGACCGCACATCCTCGCCCCGGTCACGTAGCTGATTGGCGAATTCGACGATCAGGATACCGTTCTTCGCCATGACGCCGACGAGCAGCACCAGGCCGATCTGGCTGTAGATGTTGAGGCTGGAGCCGGTGATAACAAGTGCGAAGACGGCGCAGGCAAGACCAAGCGGCACCGTCGACATGATGATCAGCGAGGACAGCACGCTTTCGAACTGCGCGGCCAGCACCAGGAAGATGATGACGATGGCGAAGCCGAAGGTCAGCGCCATGCCGCTCGAATTCTCTTCGAGCGTCGCCGCCTCGGCCAGTGGCAGCAGGCGGGAGCCTGGCGGCAGCAGCGGCTCGGCGAGCGCCGTCACTTGGCTGACGGCATCGCCGAGCGACATGCCGTTCCTGAGGCCGGCAGTGATCGCGACGGAGGCGAGCTGCTGCTCGCGGTTGAGCTGCGGCGCGACCGAACCTTCCTTCATCGTGGCGATGACCGACATCGGTACGATCTTGCCGTCGCCGGTCTTCAGAAACACGTTCTCAAGATCGGTCGGATCGTCGATCGGCCGCGTCGTCGAGGTCAAAAGCACGGGATAGGATTCGCCGTCGACGAAGACGTCGACCACCGAGCGCCCTTCGAGCAGCGATTGGATTGCCGTGGAAAGCCCGGTTATGTCGATGCCGAGATCCGAGGCGCGCTCGCGATCGATCGCCACCGATACCTGCGCCTGGCTGGGCTCGTTGGTCAGGCGCGGCGTATCATACTGGCCGGTGGCCTCGAGCGACTGCACCAGCTTGGCGGCCGCCGCCGTCAGCGCCTCGTGATCATTGCCGATCAGCGCCATCTGCAGACCACTGCCGGCACCGCGGATGCGAAGGCTGTTCGATGATATAGCATTGCCGCGCAGGGCCGGCACCCTGGAGGCTGCCTGGTTGATATCTCCGACGATCTCCGTCTGCGTCCTGTCACGCTCTCCCCAGGGGGCGAGCGTCAGCACCATGAAGCCGCTGTTCAGCGAACCGCCTTGCCCGGAGATCGAGAAGACATTGCGGATGTCGCCGCTGTCGACCAGCGGCTGCAGATATTCTTCGACGAGTTGCATCTTGTCGCGGGTATATTCGAGGCTCGATCCCTGCGGCGTCGTCAGCCGCATCATCACCAGCGACCGGTCCTCTTCGGGCGTCAGCTCGCTCTTCACCATCGAGAAAGCGACGAGTGCCGCACCGGCGAAGATCACCGAGAACAGGATGACGACGAAAGGCGCGTTGAGACAGCCGTGCAGCGCCCATTTGTAGAGATCGGCAAGCGTTGCACCGAAGCGGCCGAGCGCGCCGTGATCCTCGAGCATCGGTTTGGTCAGCATGCGCGAGGCGAGCATCGGACATAGCGTCAGCGCCACGATCGACGACAGACCGACCGAGAAGGCGAGCACGAAGCCGAATTCGCGGAAGAGGCCACCGACCTGTCCCGGCAGGAATGAGAGCGGAATGAACACCGCGGCCAGCGTCGCCGTCGTGGCGATGACGGCGAAGAACACCTCGCGCGTTCCGAGCACGGCGGCAGCGCGCGGCCCCATGCCTTCGGAGCGCCGGCGTACGATATTTTCAAGCACCACGATCGCATCGTCGACGACGAGGCCGGTCGCCAGCACGATCGCGAGCAGCGTCAGGATGTTGATCGAGAAGCCGACCATGTAGATCGCCGCCAGCGTGCCGATCAGCGCCACCGGCATGCTGACCGCCGGGATCAGCGTCGCCCGCCAGTCGCGCAGGAAGAGGTAGATGACGGCGGTGACGATGACGGCGGCGAGCACCAGCGCCAGCACCACCTCGTGGATCGCACCCTGGATGAAGACGGCGTCGTCGCTGGTGATGGCGATCGTCGTGCCCTCGGGCAGCGTCTTCGACAATTGGTCGACGGCCGCCTTGATGCCGGTCGATATGTTCAGCGTATTCGACTGCGCCTGGCGGATGATGCCGAGGCCGATCCCCGGCTTGCCGTTGGAGCGCAGCGCCGTTTCGCCGTCGCGTGGTCCAAGCATCACCGTCGCGACATCGCCGAGCCTGACGCGGTCCTGCAGGATGACGTTGGAAAAATCCGCCGGGGTCTGCAGGTTGGCGGTGGCGCGCACCACGATATCCTGCGTATTGCTCTTCAGCGAGCCGGCCGGCACGTCGAGTGCCGCATTATCGAGTGCCTTCGTCAGGTCGCCGATGGTCAGCCCGCGGCTGGCAAGCGCCCCCTGGTCGACATCGACGCGGAAGACCTTCTCCTGGTCGCCATATTCCTCGACGTCGGCAACCCCGTCGACAGAGGCGAGGCGATCGATCACCTCGTTTTCGACAAGCTGGGTCAGATCGTCCATGTTGAGATTGGTGGAGGTGACGGCAAGGCGCATGATCGCCGAGGAATCCGAATCCGCCTTGACGATCTGCGGCGCATCCGCTTCGTCGGGCAGGTTCTGGGTGATGCGGCCAATCGCGTCGCGCACGTCGTTGGCGGCGACCGAGAGATCGATCGCATCCGAGAATTCCAGCGTCACCCGGCTCTGACCGAAGGACGAGGTCGATGAAATCGATTTCAGGCCGCTGACGCGCGCGACCGCCCCCTCGATCACCTTGGTCAGTTCCTGGTCGATCGTCTGCGGCGATGCGCCATCGAAGGTGGTGCGCACGGTGACGACGGGACGGTCGACGTCGGGCAGTTCGCGCACCTCGACGCCGACATAGGCGGCAAGGCCGGCAACGACCATCAACGTGTTGAACACCAGCGCCAGGATCGGCCGGCGAACGAAAAGTGCAGTGAAGCTCTGCTTGCCCGACGCCCTGTCCTGATGAATCTCGGTCACGTTCATTGCGTGGCGACCTCCGCAGTCGCGGCGACATCGGCGCTCACACGCACCGCCCCACCCTCACGCACGCGCTGCAGTCCCTGTGTGACGATCACGTCGCCATCCTTGAGATCGGCTTTGACCAGCACGAAATCCGGATTGCGCTGCACGATGCTGACCCGCACCTTGTGCGACTTGTCGTCATTGACCTGCCAGACGAAGGAGCCCTGCGAATCCCACTGCACGGAGACGGGATCGACAGCCGGATATTTGTCGCCAGGAAATTTCATGCTGACACTGAAGGACATGCCGGCACGCAGCTCATCGGAACTATTGTCGATCCGGGCGCGCAGACGAAGCGTGCGGCTTGCCGCATCGATGCGGTTGTCGACGGCTTCGACCACGCCTGAAAACACCTGCCCCGGCCTTGCCACAGACATCGCCTCGACCGGCTGGCCGACCGACACCGTATTGGCGAAGCGCTCCGGCACCCAGTAGTCGACGAGGATTTCCGAACGGTCATCGAGCGTGACGATCGGGATGCTCGTCGTGACGTTGTCGCCGATATTGACCGGCACGATGCCGACGATGCCGTCGATCGGCGCGGTGATGTTGCGCCGGGCGAGATTGAGCTCGGCGGCCTGCAGCTGCAGCCGCGCGCCCTGCTCGGCGATCTCCGAATCGAACACGTCCATGCGCGACACGCTGGACTTGATGTTGTGATAGAGATTGGACTTCTCGACGGCGGCCTTGACCGCCACATCAGCCTGGCCGCGGGCGATCACCTGCTCCTCGCTGTCGAGCTTGGCGAGCACCTGACCGGCCTTCACCCTGTCGCCCGACTTGATGAGAATTTCGCGGATCGTGCCCGATGCCTGCGGCGTGACCGCGACCGAACGGATCGCATCACCGGTGCCGATGGCGTTCAGCCGGTCGTTGACGATACCCTGGACGACCGCCTGCGTCGCGACGAGAATGGTGTTGTTGCGCCCGCCGCCATTGCGGCGGTTCCCCTGTCCCTGCCCCTCACCACGCTGCTGCCCTTGCGCCCGGGCCGGAGCGTCGGCATCGGCCGTCTCCTCGGCCTTCGGCGCGATCTTGGAAACGATGCTGTCTGGAATACCTGCATCGCGCATCGTATCGCCGGCGCCGGGCACGAAGAAAACCCACGCGGCAAAGCCGGCAATAATGACGATGAGCGAAAGTACAAACTGCTTCCAGAAGGCCATTCACGTCTCCGGAGGGACTCGAGGTTGGACCAGGGTCGGTCGAAAGAGGCGCTGCGGGATCGAGATTCCCGTCTGATGCGACAATATCGCGCGTTTACAGCTTACCGGCAAGCATAAGCAGCCGGCATTACCGATTTGTAATATCAACAAAGAATGGAAATAACCCAGCCGCTCACTTTTGCTTGAATGAACACTCGCCCGTGTCTTTGATCCCGCCGATTGTCGGGCAAGATACCGTACAAAATCCCTGAGGATGCGGGTTGGATGCCTATCGGCGCATCGACCACCGCACGCCCATCACGGCCGCAATGCCCAGTATCGGCCACACCGCCCAGAACTGCCCCGTCCAGGTGAAGAGGTTGATGCCGGCAAGGCCGAGCGCCAGGATCGCCAGCAAGGTGATCTTGCGATTGAACCGGGTCTGGTCGCGGTTCCAGGCGAGCGCCGCGACGACGGCAAGCGCGAGCACCGGAAAACGCGCCCAGAAGACGCCCTGCCACGACAGGAGATTGATACCGATCAGGGCGGCGGCGATGACGCCGAGCACGCCATATAGCCTCTGTTGTCCGCCCGGTGCTGGGGTTGTCTCGGCCTTTGTTGCCGCCATAACCGGCGCCGGCTGCGGCTGCGGCCGCGCGGGGCCGGATCGTTCGGCAGATGGCATCTCGTCCCTGGCATCGCCGATCTTCACCGCGTAACTTGGCACGCCTTCGTCGACATTCTTCACCATAAGCGATCCGAGAAACTCGAAACCGACCGCCACCTTGTTGCGGACCTGGTCATAGACGGTGCTCGATATCACGATGCCGCCTGCCGCAGCCGACGTCTGCAGCCGCGCCGCAATATTGACGCCGTCGCCATAGATGTCGTCGCCCTCGACGATCACGTCGCCGAGATTGATGCCGATGCGGAAGAGCATGCGACCGTCGGCCGGGCGGTCGGCATTGAAGCCGGCGAGTTCGTTCTGGGTGTCGACGGCCGCCCGCACCGCCTCGACCACGCTCGGGAAATCGGCGATCAGCCCGTCGCCCCAGGTATTGACGACGCGGCCGCCATGGCTTTCGATCAGGCGCCCCATCGCCTCCCGGCAGCGCTTCAGGCTTGCAAGCGTCCCCTCCTCGTCAGCCCCCATCAGCCGCGTATAGTCCTGCACGTCAGCACAGAAGATCGTCGTCAGCTTGCGCCGCGTTTCACTCATGGTCTTTCGTCTCCGCGCTCTCTGCCCCCGGGAAAGCTCGCTGCAAAGGCTGAAACTGGTCGATTGGAGATCATGGGCTATTGCAGCGGCGGTAAGTTACTAAGCCTTTGTGTTCGTTACCACCGATAATTGCCGACCCGCGTTTTCCGGGCATGAGAGGCAGCGTGGGCGATTCAGCTTCCTTCATTCGCCCAGTCATCGACCTTTAAAGGCTCCGAGACGCGGGCAAAAGCCTTGTCGCGCGTGACGAGAGTTGCGGCAGTTGCAACGGCATGGGCGGCAATCATCATATCGAGGGGCGCCAGGGTCACCCCTTTGGCTTCACAGGCAGCGCGCAGGTCTCCATAAGTTCGCGTGACATCGTGATCCCAAGGCAGAATGTCGACCCGGAGCAGGAATTGGCGGATGCGTTCTGACAGCGCTTTCGGATAGCCTCGCTTGGCAAGACCGTAGAACAGCTCCCCTTCGGTGATCGATGAGATGACGATGTCCTCCATCGGAAGCGCGGCCAACCTTTCGATGATCTCCGGCCGATCGCCCTTGATCACATGGCTTACCATATTGGTATCGAGCATCCAGGCTGTCACTCCTTCCAGCCTTCGAATGGATCACGATCATGAGAAGGCTGCCGGCGGTCGTCTGGCCCCAGGAAATCGTCCGGAACCTGATCCTTGCCATAGAGTTCAAAGAGACCATCCCATGAATCCGGCTTGCGTGACAAAATGACATCGCCGGTCTTCGGATCACGACGGACGAACACCTCGCTCTCCTCGAAGCGGAACTCCGCAGGGAGCCTGACCGCCTGGCTGCGGCCGGTCGTAAAAATCTTGGCTGTTCTCGTTGCCATGATAGCCTCCATATCTCGATAGCTACCATGGTATATACCGATAGCCGGCAGCGAGCAAGAAGTCCGGCGCCTCAACAAAACCGCTGGATCACTGAACGATCTTGCGCGGGCTCGCCGTGTGTTCTCTCGCCACGATGTTGGAATCATCGATTTCCTGAAGCAGGACGTCGTAGCCCCAGAGATCGGCAAGATGCTGCAGGACGAGTTTCATGTCGGCTTCCTGGAGATAGCAGCCATTCATGACGATGTGCTGCAGAAGCAGGCGGCGGTCGCCGGCGAGGTCGACGTCGACGATATCGATCGCCGGATCGGTCCAGCCGATATCGTATTCGCGGGAGAGCTGGCGGCGGATGCGCAAATATCCGCGCTCGTTGTGGATCGCCGAAACCAGTACCCCCTCGGTCTGCTCCGGATCGTCGTAGAGATGGAACAGCCGCAATTGCCGGATCAGGTTCGGGCTAAGGAACTGGCTGATGAAGCTCTCGTCCCGGTAATTGGCCCAGATGTCGCGCAGGACCGCCATCGCATCGCCTCGTCCGGCGATATCGGGAAACCATGCGCGGTCCTCTTCCGTCGGCGTCGTGACGATCCTCTCTATGTCCTGCATCATCGCAAAGCCAAGCGCATAGGGATTGAAGCCGGAGAATCGCCGGTCGTCATAGCTCGGCTGGAACACGACGTTGGCGTGCGACTTCAGGAATTCGAGGAAGTTTCCGTCGCTGATCTGCCCCCGCTCGTGAAGCCGGTTCATGATCTGGTAGTGGACGAAGGTGGCGGTTCCCTCGTTCATCACCTTGGTCTGCCGCTGGGGATGAAAATATTGCGCGACGTGGCGGACGATGCGAAGGATCTCGCGCTGCCACGGCTGCAGCCGCGGCGCCGACTTTTCCAGAAAGTATAGGATGTTGTCCTGAGGGAGCCCGAGGGCGGCGCGGCGCTTTTCCAGGCCGCTGTCGCCCGCCTTCCGCGCCTTGCCGACGGGAACCGTGCGCCACAGGTCGTTGAACATCTGCTCCTCGTGGGTGCGGCGCTCCTGCTGCCGCTTCTCCTCCTGGCGAAGGTCAATCGTTGTCTTGCCCGCGTATCGATGCACCCCGTGCGACATCAGCGCATGGGCTGCGTCGAGCGTGCGCTCGACGGCCGCCTCGCCGTAACGTTCCTCGCAGCGGGTGATATAACCCTTGGCGAAATCGAGGTAGTCGAGGATGCCTTCCGCATCGGTCCAGAGCTTGAAGAGATAGTTGTTCTTGAAGAAATGGTTGTGGCCGAAGGCCGCATGCGCGGTGACAAGGGTCTGCATCGTCGCCGTGTTCTCCTCCATCAGATAGGAGATGCAGGGAGAGCTATTGATGACGATCTCATAGGCAAGGTCGCGCATCCCGCGGCGGTAGAAGGTTTCGTGATGCGCGAAATGCTTGCCGAAGGACCAATGCCGATAGAAGAGCGGCATGCCGGTCGAGGAATAGGCATCCAGCATCTGCTCCGAGGTGATGACTTCGATCTGGTTCGGATAGACGTCGAGGCCGAGTTCGCCGAGCGCGATCTCCTCGCAGGCGTCGTGGATGCGCTGGAGCGTTGCGAAATCCCAGTCGGCCCCCTCGAATAATAGCCGCTCTCGTGGCCTCATCGTCATGGTCATGGCGTCACCTTCGACTGTGCGTCACGTTTCTGGAAGAGATCGTGGAAAACAGGGAATATTTCGTTTCGCCGGCAGACCTTGCGCATCGAAAGCGGCTGCAGCTCGGAACGGATCCCGTCATAGAGCATCCAAAGCGGCGAGCGGGATACCGAGGAGTCACCGCCTTCTTCGCCGACCTCGATATAGGCGAAATATTGGCACTGTGGCAAAATCTCGCGCAGCAGCTGTCCGCTCAGGTTCCCGTCCGAATGGGCGTTGTCTCCGTCCGAGGCCTGGGCGCCATAGATATTCCATTCCGCCGGATCGAAACGCGCCGCGATGATCGCCCGCATTGCCGCTAGCGCACTTGAGACCAGCGTACCGCCGGTTGCCGGGCCATAGAAGAAGGTTTCCTCGTCGACTTCCTCGGCCTTGTCGGTATGGCGGATGAAGACGATCTCCACTTTCTTGTAGCGCTTCGACAGGAAAAGGTAGAGCAGCAGGTAGAACCGCTTCGCCAGGTCCTTCATGTGTTCCGACATGGAGCCGGAAACGTCCATC
This sequence comes from Rhizobium sp. 25PS6, assembly GCF_032464655.1. Lineage (NCBI taxonomy): Bacteria > Pseudomonadati > Pseudomonadota > Alphaproteobacteria > Hyphomicrobiales > Rhizobiaceae > Rhizobium > Rhizobium sp. 25PS6. The sequence goes on along the minus strand of NZ_JAWDIV010000015.1, from coordinate 137,882 downwards.
AAGCAGAACATCACGGCCTTCGCCACAGGCTTCGGCTCGTTTTCGAAGCGGCGATACCGCACGTCGAGCGGATCGATATAGGGAATGCGCCGGCTTTTTTCCGTCAGAGATTTGAGTTTTGCCTCAAGCGCCAGCCGGCTCTCGTCGTCCTCGCATTCCTCGATCTGCCGCTGCAGGGCTTCGATTTCTTCGCGGCGCGGACGGTGAAGCGCGACACGGCGCATCATCGCGAGCCTGGTCGTGCGACCGACGGCGATGTTGGACGGCGATCCCGACACGGAATAACCGGCACGGAACGGAGTTTCCTCCTCGGTTTCGGCCAGGCGCCGCTTGGCAAGGTCGGGCAGTTCCAGATCGTCCAGGAACACATCCAGGAATTCCTCGCGCGTCAGCACGAAGCGGAAGCCGTCCTCGCCGTCGCCCTCACCCGCATCCTTGGGTTTTCCGCCCCTGCTCCCCGGCGGGCGCGGAAGAATGTCGCCTTCGACGAAGGCCCTGTTTCCAGGCAGGATATGGTCGCGGATGCCGCCGTCGCCCCTTCTCAAGTTCGGCTCGGCCATTCCATCGATCGGCAGGCTGATTTCCCCGCCGTCGAGTACATCGCGAATGTTCCGGTTTTGCAGAGAACGCTTTACCGCCTGCTGCACGGCGCCTTTCATGCGCCGAAGAAACCGTTGCCGATTTTCCAGACTTTTACCGCGCGGATTTAGCCGACGGTCGACAATGTGCATATTGGCTCCACATTAACTTGCCTGTTTGACGCGCATGTACCATTCGACGAGGCGCCGAACCTGCCTCTCCGTGTAACCCCGCGCGGCCATGCGCGAGACGAATTCGCTGTGCTTCTTTTCCGTTTCGGAATCCTTCTTCGATCCGAAGGAAATAACCGGCAAAAGATCTTCGACCTGCGAGAACATTCGCTTTTCGATGACTTCCCGGATTTTCTCGTAACTCGTCCATGACGGATTCTTTCCGCCGTTGGCTGCCCGCGATCTCAAGCAGAACTTGACGATTTCGTTGCGGAAATCCTTCGGATTGGCGATTCCCGCCGGCTTTTCGATTTTCGTCAGTTCCTGGTTGAGGAGCTCGCGGTCGAGAAGCTGGCCGGTATCGGGATCCTTGAAGTCCACGTCTTCGATCCAGGCATCGGCATAGTCCACGTAGCGGTCGAACAGATTCTGTCCGTAATCCGCATAGGATTCAAGATAGGCCTTCTGGATTTCATTTCCAATGAACTCTGCGTAACGCGGCGCAAGATCGGCCTTGATGAATTCCAGATATCGCTTCTCGACATCGTCGGAAAACTGCTCGCGCCGGATCGACTGCTCCAGCACATACATCAGATGAACGGGATCGGCGCCGATATCCGTGGTGTCGTGATTGAAAGTGGAAGCGAGCACCTTGAAGGCGAAGCGGGTCGATATGCCGTCCATGCCCTCGTCGATGCCGGCGGCATCCCGATATTCCTGGACACTGCGGGCACGCGGATCCGTCTCCTTCAGGCTTTCGCCGTCATAGGTGCGCATCTTCGAGAAGTATGTCGAATTCTCATGCTTGCGCAGGCGTGAAAGCACGGAGAAGCGGGCCAGCATTTCGAGCGTTGCCGGGGCGCATGGCGCATCGGCGAGTTCCGATCCCTCGATCAGCTTCTCGTAGATCTTCTGCTCTTCCGTCACGCGCAGGCAATAGGGCACCTTGATCACGCAAATACGGTCGATGAACGCTTCGTTGTTCTTGTTGGCCTTGAAGGTCTGCCATTCCGCCTCGTTCGAATGCGCAAGGACGATGCCGGAGAAGGGTATGGCGCCGATATTCTCGGAGCCGATATAGTTCCCCTCCTGCGTCGCCGTCAGCAGCGGATGCAGCATCTTGATCGGCGCCTTGAACATCTCGACGAATTCGAGCACGCCCTGATTGGCGCGGTTGAGGCCGCCCGAATAGCTGTAGGCATCCGGATCGTTCTGGGAATAGGTCTCCAGCTTTCGGATATCGACCTTGCCGACCAAGGACGAGATATCCTGATTGTTCTCGTCCCCAGGCTCGGTCTTGGCGATGGCGATCTGGCGCAACCGCGAAGGCTGTACTCTGACGACGCGGAAGCGGGAAATATCGCCTCCGAAGTCGTCGAGCCGCTTCAGGCACCACGGGCTCATCAGTCCGCTCAGGCGCCGCAGGGGAATGCCGTATTGCTCCTGCAGGAGCGATCCCATCGTGTCCGGGTCGAAGAGGTTGAGCGGACTTTCGAAAACGGGGCTGATCTCGTCACCGGCCTTCAGCACGTAGATCGGATGAACCTCCATCAGCAGCTTCAGCCGCTCCGCCAGCGATGACTTGCCGCCGCCGACCGGGCCGAGCAGATAGAGGATCTGCTTGCGCTCCTCAAGCCCCTGCGCCGCGTGCCGGAAGAAGGAAACGATGCGTTCGATTGTCTCTTCCATGCCGTGGAAGCCGACAAAGGCCGGATAGATCCGGATGGTCCGGTTCATGAAGATCCGGCCGAGGCGGGTGTCCCTGGCGGTGTCGACCATCTGCGCTTCGCCTATCGCGGCGAGCAGCCGCTCGGTCGCATTGGCATAGGCAAGCGGTTCCTTTTTGCAAAGATCGAGATACTCCGAGATCGACATATCGGTCTCGCGACGCGCATCATAGCTGCGGGTGAACGCATCAAATACGGATTCGCTCAGCATGGGCCCTCCATTCAAGGTTAATGCCACAGGCTTCAGGTGTCCCTATAACCATCGAGATGGCCATGACGTTCCTGAGAATCAATAGTTTCGTCGGTTATTCCACGCTCACCGGCCGTTTCTAGCAATGCACGAAATTGTGCATCCACCGGTTCTTTAATTACTGTACGAAACTGTTGGTGAGTATAGTTCAGAAAGACGCCATCGCGGTATCAGCACATTTCACGACGTGACAGAAAGATGAAAAAGGTGTGCAATACCGCCCGTGATTCGAGATCCCGAAAATCAGCGATCGGCAGGCGGCGGGCCCGTTCGATCGGCGAATATCGATTTGCGACGGGCCATATGACGCTGGAAAGTTCGGGATATTCTTAGAAACAGAATATTCTTAGAGAATGGGCGCATGACGATCATGCGCCGGATATTGCGATCATGTCTCCGCAGGCCTTCAGCCGTTGAACGCATCATCGAGCGCAGCGACGTCGATCTTGACCATGCCGAGCATCACTTCGGTCACCCGCCTCGCGCGCTCACGGTCGCTGTCGGCGACCATCTCGGAGAGCACGCGCGGCACGATCTGCCAGGAGAGGCCCCAGCGGTCCTTCAGCCAGCCGCACGCCTCCGGCGTGCCGCCATTGGCGAGGAATGCCTCCCATATCCGATCGATCTCGGCCTGGCTTTCCACGAGAATCGCGATCGAGAAGGAATGGTTGAAACTATCGAGCGGGCCGGCCTTCATGGCCAGGAAGGCCTGGTCGGCAAGCGTAAACTCGATCAGTTCGACGCTGCCGGGAGGCCCGCTCGGTGTTTCGGCCGGCAATATGGTGGTGCGGCCGATCCGGGAATCCGGGATAACAGACACATAGAATTCGACGGCTTCGCGCGCTTCCTCGGCGAACCAGAGATTTGAAACGACCTTCGGCATGAAACGATCTCCTTGGTTGACGGATGTTGATCCGGACTCCCGTCCGATGCTCCAAGGACGCGCAGCGGGCGCGGGTTCCGACATGCTGTGGCTGCAATATTTCCGTCGTGTCGCCGCCGTCGCGCCGGCGGGCGCTGTCGCTGAGAGCCAACTGCTTGGGATAGCGGGTGGCTCGGGAATGAAAGCAGAACATCTTTTCTGGTCTTTCCTTCCCGAATCACTACATTACGCGCCATGAGCAATAGTTTCGACGATATGCCCTTCTTCGACGAAGAGCCGGGCGAGATGGCGCGCAAGCCACAGCCGCCTGCCGCCCCCGCCGAAAGGGCGCCCGTCGCCGGTGGCGGCATCGCGGCGCGCGCCATGGCAGCACGCGACGGCGGCAAGCGGCCGGATTACCTCGCCGGGCTGAACCCCGAACAGACCGAAGCTGTCGAAACGCTGGAAGGCCCCGTCCTCGTGCTCGCTGGCGCCGGCACCGGCAAGACCCGCGTACTGACGACCCGCATTGCCCATATCCTCAACACCGGTCACGCCTTTCCCTCGCAGATCCTCGCCGTCACCTTCACCAACAAGGCCGCCCGCGAGATGAAGGAGCGCATCGCGCTGCTCGTCGGCGGCGCCGTCGAAGGCATGCCCTGGCTCGGCACCTTCCATTCGATCGGCGTCAAACTTCTGCGCCGCCACGGCGAGCTTGTCGGCCTGCGCTCCGATTTCACCATTCTCGATACCGACGACGTCATCCGCTTGATCAAGCAGATCATCCAGGCCGAAGGCCTCGACGACAAGCGCTGGCCGGCCAAGCAGTTCGCCGGCATGATCGACACCTGGAAGAACAAAGGCCTCGGCCCCGCCGATATCCCCGAGGGCGACGCCCGCGCCTTTGCCAATGGCCGCGGCCGCGATCTCTATTTTGCGTATCAGGCGCGGCTGACGACGCTGAACGCCTGCGACTTCGGCGACCTGCTGATGCATCCGATCGCGATCTTCCGCAAGAACCCGGATCTCTTGAAGGAATATCACGGCCGCTTCCGCTATATCCTCGTCGACGAGTACCAGGATACCAACACCGCCCAGTACATGTGGCTCAGGCTTCTCGCTCAGCGCCCCAAGGGCGAGCCGCAGAACGTCTGCTGCGTCGGCGACGACGACCAGTCGATCTATGGCTGGCGCGGCGCGGAGGTCGACAATATCCTGCGCTTCGAAAAGGATTTCCCCGGCGCCAAGGTGATCAAGCTCGAGCGCAACTACCGCTCGACCGAACATATCCTCGGGGCCGCCGCCCATCTGATCGCCCATAATGAGGGCCGCCTCGGCAAGACGCTGTTCACCGACCGCTCCGATCCGGACGACGTCAAGGTGCAGGTGCACGCTTCCTGGGATTCGGAAGAGGAGGCGCGCGCCATCGGCGAGGAGATCGAGCAGCTCCAGCGCGGCAAGCATCTCTTGAACGACATGGCGATCCTCGTGCGCGCCTCCTTCCAGATGCGCGAATTCGAAGACCGCTTCGTCACTCTCGGCCTCAACTATCGCGTCATCGGCGGCCCGCGCTTCTACGAGCGCCTCGAGATCCGCGATGCCATGGCCTATTTCCGCCTGGTTGCTCAGGCCGCCGATGACCTCGCCTTCGAGCGCATCGTCAACACCCCGAAGCGCGGCCTCGGCGATACGACGGTGCGCGCGCTGCACGACTATGCGCGTGCCCGCGATATCCCGATGCTTGCGGCAGCCGCCGACATCATCGAGACCGACGAGCTGAAGCCGAAGGCGCGAAAAGCGCTCTTCGACGTGATTCAATCTTTCCGCCGATGGCAGGAACTGCTTGAAAACACGCCGCATACCGAACTTGCCGAGCAGATCCTCGAAGAGTCCGGCTATACCGACATGTGGAAGAACGACAAGAGCGCTGAAGCCCCCGGCCGCCTCGAAAACCTCAAGGAACTGATCCGCTCGATGGAAAGCTTCGAGTCGATGCGCGGCTTCCTCGAACACGTCTCCCTGGTGATGGATGCTGAGACCAACGAGAACCTCGACGCCGTCTCGATCATGACGCTGCACTCGGCCAAGGGCCTGGAATTCGACACCGTCTTCCTGCCGGGCTGGGAGGAAGGCCTCTTCCCGCACCAGCGCTCGCTGGATGAGAGCGGCCGCGCCGGCCTGGAGGAGGAACGCCGCCTCGCCTATGTCGGCATCACCCGCGCCAAGCACCGCTGCCACGTCTGGTTCGTCTCCAACCGCCGCATCCATGGCCTCTGGCAGTCGACCCTCCCCTCGCGCTTCCTCGACGAACTGCCGGAAACCCATGTCGAGGTCGCCGCAATGGAGCAGAGCTACGGCGGGTATGGCCGCGGCGGCTACGGCCAGTCCCGCTTCGACAAGGCCGAACCCTTCGCCAACTCGTATTCCACTCCTGGCTGGAAACGCGCCCAGGCCAACAAGACCGACGCTACGCGCGATAATTGGGGCACCCGCTCCGGCCACGCCGTCGAACGCATCGGCTACGGCGAAAGCGGCCCGAAGGGGCGTACCATCGAAGGCGAGTTGGTGGCGAAATCGACCTCGTCGGAACCATCGAGATTCACCCTCGGCGATCGCGTATTCCACCTGAAATTCGGCAACGGCAACATCACTGGCATCGAGGGCAACAAGCTGACGATCGAGTTCGACCGGGCCGGACAGAAACGGGTGCTGGACGGATTCGTCGATCGCGTGTGACTCAGAGCAATTCCAGGAAAAGTGCGAAGCGGTTTTCCGTCCGGAATTGCGTAAAATAAAAGATTGGAGCGGTTCTGCGCTCCCATGAAAAGCTGAACCGATCCAAGTCAGCACGACGCGAAAACGCTCACCCGAGCATCCGCATCCTTCCAAGCCCGAGAATATCGTTGACGAGGGCGATGCCCATGCCCGCGGCGACGATTCCCAACCCGATCAGAAAGAGCCGGCGCGACCGATCATAATTGGTGGCGACGAGGGAGTTCCGCGCCAGCAAATCGGCAAAGACCTTCACCTGGACGGCGATGCCCACGGTCAGGAACAGCATCGGCAGAATATCGATGCGGCTCCAGTCATTGGGATTAGAAACCCAGACACTGATGAAATTGAGCGAGAAGCCAAGGATGATTCCAGCCGCCGTCAGCGACCCGTTGCGAAACGTCGCATCGATCTTTTCGTCGGGATCCGGCTCTGACATGGTTTCGCTTCCGGCTTGCTTCCAAGGGTAAGAAAGGCAGAAATCATGACCCGGAGCAAGGTCGGTTGACGTCGCCTCTCGCGGAAAGCAGACGAAATGCCGTAGCCGCGCAAACCCGGGCACTCCGCCCATAGCTCTTCCGCACTGCGTTACGGCATTTCGGGCCAACACCGGCATGGATTTAATCGCGCTCAGACACCGATCGCCCCGTCAACTCTCGCAATGATCGTATTAGAGCATTCTGTTTCGACGACTTACGACCGCTAGTGCCAGAATTAACACTTGCGCGTCCGCGCCTGGAAATCCACTAGTTGATCCATTCAGTGCGCTTGGCGTCTTGCACTGCAATAGAGCGAAGGGATTGGCCTTGATGAAAGCGCTGCTGCTCGTCGATATTCAGAACGGCTTCTGTCCGGGCGGCAATCTGCCGGTGCCGGAGGGCGACAAGGTTGTTCCCGTCGCAAACAGACTGATCGACAGCGGCAAATACGATCTGATCGTCGCTTCGCAGGACTGGCATCCGCCGGGCCACGGCAGCTTCGCCTCCGCCCATCCCGGTGCCGCCCCCTTCGAGATGGGAGAACTGTCGGGCAAGCCACAGATGATGTGGCCCGATCACTGCATTCAGGGTACGCTCGATGCCGAACTGCACCCCGAGCTCAAATCCGAAGAGATCGACCTGATCCAGCAGAAGGGCGAGGATCCTGCTATCGACAGCTATTCGGCCTTCCGCGACAATGACCGCGATGCCTCGACCGGCCTTTCCGATTTCCTCGAGGATCAGGGCGTCACCGACCTCGACGTCTGCGGGCTGGCGACCGATTATTGCGTCAAGTTCTCCGCGCTCGATGCGCTGGAGATGATGCCTGACGTTCGCGTGCGCTTCATCGAGGATGCAAGCCGCGGCATCACGCCCGAAGGCGTCGCCGCCGCCATCGAAGAAATGCGGACACATGGCATCGCGATCATCGACAGCGCCAAGGTCCTGGCCGGCTGATTGAGATCAGCGACAAAAGACAGTGTGGCGGATGTCGGATCGGCACCCGCCCATCCGTCCTTGGCTCTGAACGCACCAATCATGGGAGTTGAGAGATGAGAAAGCTTGTTACCGCAGCCTTCGTGAGCTTGGATGGCGTCATGCAGGCGCCGGGCACGCCGCAGGAGGATCCGACCGGCGGCTTCACCCTTGGCGGCTGGACCGTCAATTATTGGGACGAGCCGATGGGCGGTTTCATGGACCGGATTTTTACCGACCCCTTCGCGCTGTTGCTCGGCCGCAAGACCTACGAGATCTTCGCAGCGCACTGGCCCTTCGTCGGCAAAGACGATCCCATCGGAAGAGCCTTCAATTCCGCGACCAAATATGTCGCAACCACTTCCGCCGAGCCGCTCACCTGGGAAAATTCTGTTGCGCTGCGCGGCGATGCCGCCGCCGAAATCGCCCGCTTGAAGCAGGAGGACGGTCCGGACCTCCTGACGCAGGGCAGCAGCGGCCTGCTGCAAACCCTGCTGGTGCACGACCTGATCGACGAACTCCGGCTCCTGACCTTCCCGCTCATCCTTGGCCCCGGCAAGCGCCTGTTCGGCAAGGGCACCAAGCCGGCGGCGCTGAAGCTCACCGCCAGCTCGGTATCGACGACAGGCGTCATCATGAGCGTCTACGAGCGCGCCGGCAAAGTCGACACCGGCAGCTTCGCGATGGCCGAGCCCTCGCAGGCGAGCGCGAGGGCTGAGAAAGCGCGGGCGAGCGAAAGAGCGGAAGTTAGGCAGGCAGCTGTCTGGCTTCTTATTTCAAGACATAGGCGTCGTAGGTCTCATCGCTTCCGGCAACCGCACCGAAGCTTTTGACGAGCTCTGTCGCGCTTTGGAAAGCCGAAATCTCCTCTGGCGTCAGAGACAGCCGCCATACGTAGCTTTCACGCAAGGAGACGGGAGCAGTGATCCGATCGAGCCGCTGCGAGAGAAGAATGATGACAGGCACCCCCTCACTCTGCTGCAATCGGCGTGCTGATTGGAGGATATCGGCAAGGCTGAGCGAAAGCCGCGCGTTGCGGGTATATCGCACAATGGCGCCGAACCGCTCCTCCCGCAGGAGATAGGTGCGATTGGAGACGTAATAGGGCAAGGCTTCCACGAGATAGTCGGGATCCGCTATGATGACCGCGTCCTTGAGATCAGGGCGCGATTGCATGAACGCGCCGAAATCCTTGCTTCGGCTCAGGGGTATTTCGGCTATGAAGGCCTGATTGATCTTTTCGATACCGGACACGACCTGTAGCGCCAGCAATATCAGGAAGCACAGACGCCCGAACCTTACGATCCCGCCAGCAGCCTCGATGCTGGCAGCGCCCGCCCCCTCGCGCTGAGTATGTCTGGTCAAGGCGGTGATCGCGATCATGAAAACCAGCCAGAGCACCTGATGTCTGTATCCGCCCGGATAGACAAGCGTAAAAAGCAGCGAAAGCCCCAAGAGAACCAGTCCGGCTGCGATCATCGCCGGCCGCCGGTTCGCCAGTGCCAACAGGCTGGCGTAGATGAGCACGGACATCAACGCTGCGAAAATATGGGAGGCCAACGGATATGCCACGACCAGTTCAAGGACGCGGTTGGGATAGAATTCCATAAAATGGGAACTGGGCACGGCAAGCGCACCAAGGGCAAACAAAGCGAAATTCTTGCCGCTGAGATCGTTCTGCCCCGTATCATTGAAGGTCGGATAGACCGTTACGAAACATAGAACAACTCCAACCGCGGCAATGGCAGCGGCTGTCGCAAAGGCCCGATATTCCGTCAGAGGAGGCCTTGGTCGCGCCAGAAGCAAATCGAAAAACCAATAGGCAAGGAAGCCGCCGACGAGCACGACCGAATGGACATTGGTATTTGCAAGCAAGGCAAACAACAGGCCGAGCAATATGCCGTTGCGTGCTCCTCTCTCCCAATTCAGGACGATAAGAAAAATCACCAGCATGCTGATGCCGTAATTTCGCGACATCGCGGCATATTCGAAAATCGAAAAGCTGCTGAACAACGACAGCAGCATGATGGAAAGCGGCAGTTTCAGCCTGAAAACCAGAAGATAGGCCGCCGCGGCCGCAACCGTCAGGGCGACGACCTTCAGGACGACAGGCGAGCCGACCACGACATAGGCGGCGCGCAGCAGAATATACCAAAGACCAGGATGACCCTCGCCATGCATCCGGCGAAGCATATCGATGAAATTATCCCCCTGGAGGGCGAGTGACAAAGCACGAACCTCGTCACGCCAGACCGTTTCGGACCAGCAAAGCGCAGACGCCAGCGTAAGCCAGACCGTGAAGATCAACGCTTTGCCGAGCTTGGCGGATCGAGGTTCATCGATAACAGAGACAATCACGGCCAAATAACACGCAACCCGGTGAACGAAAGCGTCACGACCATATCGGTGCAGAAATAATTTGGCGTTAAGTGAAGGCTCTGGTTTGATTCTAAGGCGCTAGAATTTTTTCCTCCCTCTCAAGCAGATGGATATCTTCGGCCATGTCTTCCATTCGCTTCAACAGGGCTGCCTGCGCATCTCTCAGCCCTCGATTGTAGACGTACGGGCCGATCTCCTCGACGAAGAAGTCAAGCAGGAATTCAGCCGGCAAAGCGCCGATGGGATCCAGCTCCCGGTCGAAATAAGCGCGGATGCGCGAAACGATCTCAGCCTTTTCTTCCTTCGAAAATTCGATCTTCTTCATGGTTGCCTCTTTACCGAATGCGATCGGGAGTTTGATGGTTCAGCGAAATCGATTGGTCAATCAATGAAATTCAATTGCCGTTGCAAGCAGTAGACCATAAGGGAAAACCTGAATTCCAACAGGAAAGATCCCATGAATCGCGCCGACTTTGTTGAAGGTTTGCGGGCCGGCTCCGCCGTCGCGCTGGCATCGGCGCCCTTTGGCGCCCTGTTCGGAGCGCTCGCGGTCGAAAACGGCATGTCGCTCTCCGAAGCCGCCTTCATGAGTGCCACGGTCTATGCCGGCGCCAGCCAGATGGTCGGCATCGAACTCTTCGGCCACAATGTCCACGCCTGGCTGATCGTGCTGTCGATCCTCGCCGTCAATTTCCGCCACGTGCTCTATTCGGCGGCGCTGGCGCGCTACATCGGCCATTTCACGCCGGTGCAGAAATTCTTCACCTTCTTCCTGCTCGTCGATCCGCAATTCGCCGAAGCGGTAAAGCGCGGCGAGGCCGGCCGACAACTCACCTTCGCCTGGTATTTCGGCTTCGCCATCATCATCTACATCCCATGGGTGCTGATCAGCGTCGCCGGCGGCATGCTCGGCGGCTTCATTGGCGATCCTAAGGCCATCGGCCTCGACATCCTGCTGCCGGCCTACTTCCTCGGCATCGTCCTCGGCTTCCGCAAGCGAGACAATTTCCTGCCCGTGGCGCTCGTCAGCGCGGTGGCTTCCGTACTCGCCTACCGCTATGTCGGCTCGCCCTGGCATGTCAGCCTCGGTGCTGCCGTTGGCATCCTACTCGCCGCCGTGCTGCCTTTGCCGCCGCAAGAGGCTGATCTCGAAGCCGACGCCCTTAAATCCGAAGTGCACGAGGTCTAAGCCATGGAATTTGATCTTCACATGGCGCTCGTCATCCTCGCTGCAGCCGCCGCCACCTTCGCCACCCGCATCGGCGGGTATATCCTCATCACCCGAATGAAGAGCATTCCCCCGCGCATGGAGGCGGCGCTGAATGCCGTGCCGGCCGCCGTGCTGACGACGCTGGTCGCACCCGCCTTCTTCATCGGCGGCTGGGAATCGAAGCTGGCGCTGATCACCGCCCTCTTCATCGGCCTGCGCTTCACCCATACATGGATGCTGGTCGCCGCCTGGATCGTCGTGATGACCTGGCGCCACACGATCGGCGCCTGAGCACCGGCCCGACAGCCGGCGCAGAAATTCAAGGCATCCCGTTTTCTCAATATTCCAGCGGCAGCGTCGCGTTTTCGAGCCACGCCCTGACATCGTGATCATGGATGAGCGGCATCAGCGCCTCACATGTGCGGCGATGATAGTCGTTGAACCAGTGCAGCTCGTCATGGGTCAGAAGCTCGGGAATGACGAGACTGCGGTCGATCGGGCAGAAGGTCAGCGTCTCGAATCCGAGCATCGGCGCATCGCCGCCCTCGATCTCTTCGGCCCCGCGCACATAGATCAGGTTCTCGATGCGGATGCCGAAGCTGCCGGGCCGGTAATAGCCAGGCTCGTTCGAAAGGATCATGCCGGGCAGCAGTTCCTGCGTCGACAGCCTGGAGATGCGCTGCGGCCCCTCATGCACCGAGAGATAGGAGCCGACGCCGTGGCCTGTGCCATGGGCGAAATCGGCGCCGGCCCGCCACAGCGCGATGCGCGCCAGCGGATCGAGATCGCAGCCGCGCGTGCCCTTCGGGAAACGCGCTGTGCTGATCTCTATCATCCCCTTCAGCACCAGCGTGAAGAAGCGCCGATGCTCTTCCGATACCGTACCGATTCCGACCGTGCGGGTGATGTCGGTCGTGCCGTTGATATATTGCGCGCCCGAATCGATCAGGAAGAGTTCGCCGGCTTCGATCACCCGGTTGGTCTCGGTCGTCACGCGGTAATGCATGATCGCCGCATGTTCGCCGGCACCTGAAATCGTATCGAAGGAAATGTCCTTCAGCGGGTTCTGCATGCTCTGGCCGACGCGGGCGCGCGCCGCTTCGAGATGTTCGGCAGCAGCGATCTCGCTCACCGTGCCGGGCTTCGTCTGCGACAGCCAATAAAGGAATTCCACCATCGCCGCCCCGTCCTGTAGATGGGCGGCGGCCGAACCGTTGATCTCGACGTCGTTCTTCACTGCGCGCGGCAACTTGGCGGGATCGGCGCCCTCCACCACTTCGCCGCCCGCCTTGCGGATGATCTCCGCCAGCGCATAGGCCGCGATGTCAGGATCGATCAGCACGCGGCCGCCATCCCTGGAAACGGCGGTGAGCTTTTCTTCCAGCGCCGATGGCGGCAGCTGCGTGCAGATCTGCGCGAGATAGGCCTCCGGCTCGATGCCGGTCTTGCGCTTGTCGAGGAAGATCTCGGCCCGGCCGTCGGCATGGACGATGGCGCGCGCCAGCGGATGCGGCGTGTGCGGCACATCGGCGCCGCGAATATTGAAAGTCCAGGCGACCGAAGAGGGATCGGCGATCAACACCGCCGCAAGGTTCTTCTTCGAAAGATCCGCGGCGATCGTCGCGATCTTCTCTCTCGCCAGCACGCCGGCCTGCGCGACGTTCTGGATGCTGACCGCGCCAAGCGGCTCGGCCGGCCGGTCGGCCCAAAGCCTGTCGAGCGGATTGTGCGGCAGGAAGACCAGCGTGCCGCCGATCTCCGACAGCGCCCTTTCCAGACGGCGTACCTCGGCCCCGGCATGCAGCCAGGGGTCGATGCCGAGCCGCAGGCCCTTGGCTCCGTTTGCGGCGAGCCAGACATGCGGCGGCTCGTTGACGAGATCGCCGCCCGAAAAGACCGAACCGTCGACCTGTTCGGCAAGCTGCGTCACATAACGTCCGTCGACGAAGACGATCGCCTGCGTGCGCAGGATCAGCGCAATGCCGGCCGAGCCGGTAAAGCCCGTCAGCCACGCCAAGCGCTCCGAACATGCGGGAACATATTCGCCGTTGAATTCATCGGCGCGCGGCACGAGGAAGGCGTCGACGCCAAGCGAATCGAAACTGGCGCGTAGTGCGGAAACCCGATCCCTGCCGAATTGCGGCGTAGAGGTAACCTCGAAAGACTGGAACATGCTGGAAACCTGAATGATTGAGACGAATCCGGTTAATGGGATGCCGGCCATGTTAGCGAAATTTCAATCGATGGGGAGAAAAAGCGTCAAAACGAGTCGAACCCCTGGGACCGCTCAACATTTTGACAGAACTGTGACGCCAAAAGTTAATTTGGCACGCTTTATGCATTGGCCGCATGGCTCCCATGAGCGAAACCCCCTGCCTCCGCATTTCAGAATAGCTATATAGGCGTCATCGAACGGTTCGCGATGAACCTGTAAACAAAGGAATTCTTGAAATGACCGCCTCTCTCTCGCGCTTCGCATATAGCTGCCCGGTGCAGGCTGGCGAACGCCAGACCGTGCGTCACGTGATCGGCGCCCGCCGTCCGCAGAACGAGGACAGCCTCAAGCTGCTCGGCGCCGGCCAGCGGGCCACGCGCCACAAGGGCGCCCCCAGCTACGCGTTCTAAGCCTGAAAGCCAGTCCGTCTCCTCCCTCCCGGACCGGCCTATTGGAATGCAGTAGAGCCCGCTCGAGCGCTCCTCCCCTTGAGCTCGCGGGCATTGACCGGATAGACCGGTCCAAGGCGGTGCCATCGGCACCGCCTTTTTCTTATCTTCAACAAGGCTCACAGAGCGGTTCCGTTTCGATAAGGCGGTGCGGCACCCGCCACCGCCCTCATCCCTGTGCTTGTCACAGGGATCCAGTGCGCCCAAGTCCTTGGGCGCGGGAAAACTCTCTTCAAGCTCGTATGAAGTCATTCACCGCGCAGACGCGCGGTGGCTGGATCCCTGTGACGGGCACAGGGATGAGGGTGGGGAGGAGGCGCGTTGCCTTAAACAAGGCATGCGTTGCAGGAGAAATCACCTGCTCACAACCTTGAAAGCTCAGGGCCGATCGAGATGAATAGTCACCCAGCCGTTGCGCCAGATGGTTCTGACATGGCGAAGCCTCGCGCCACTATAGGCAGCAATCACCTTCCAGCGCTGCCCGGCAAGGATGCCGGAGAGAATGACCGATCCGCCAGGCGCAAGATGCGTCGCAAGCTTCGGCGCCATGCGGATCAGCGGCCGGGCGAGAATGTTGGCGATGATGAGATCGAAGGGGCCATGCTCGGAAAAGGCCGTCGAATGAAAGCCCGGCGCGGTCCTGGTAACGATGCCCGAGGCGATGCCGTTGCGGCGCACGTTCTCGGCCGCCACCTTCGTCGCGATCGGATCGATGTCGGTCGCCAGCACCGGTATGTTCCTGAGCTTGCGCACCGCAATCGCCAGTACGCCGCTACCGGTGCCGAGATCGAGCGCGTTGCGGACCGAGCGCGAACGCACCACGCTATCGATCACCTCGAGGCAGCCGGCCGTCGTGCCGTGATGGCCGGTGCCGAAGGCCTGGCCGGCATCGATCTCGATGGCGATGTCGCCGGGGCGGATCTTGTCGCGGTCATGCGAGCCATGTACCAGGAAACGCCCCGCCCGGACGGGCTTCAGCCCCTCCAGCGATTTCACCACCCAGTCGATCTCGGGGATGACTTCCCGCTCCAGCCGGGCATCGGGGAAAGAAGCCTTTAATGCGTCCTCGACGCGGGATTGCACCTCAGCCTCGTCCTCGGCCATCATATAGATCGAGGCTTCCCAGATATCCTTCTTCTCATCGATCTCGGTGGTGCCGATGGCAAAGTCTTCTTCACCGAAGACTGCGCTCAGAAGGTCGAGGATCTCCTCGGCCTTGGCTTCGGTCGTCGTCACATAAAGGCGGATTTCACTCACAATAGGCGGTCTTTCCCGTTTCCGTTGCCCGCCGCCGATCGAGCCAACGCCCCATCACGCTGAAGCTGTCACCCCTTGCTGACGAGATTCTCCAGCTTCTTTACCGCCGTGTCCGGGTTTTCGCCATAGGCGATCGTTCCGGAAAACCGCCCGGCCGAATCGAGCAGGAAGACCGAGGCGGTGTGATCCATCGTATAGTCGCCGTTCGGATCCTTCTCATCGACCGGCACTTTCTTGGCGTAGACGCGGAACCCCTTGACCACCTCGGCGATCTTGTCGGGCGCGCCCGAAATGCCGGTGATGCGCTTGGAAACATTGGAGACGTATTCGTTCATGATCTCGGGCGTGTCGCGCTCCGGATCGACGGTCACGAAATAGGCCTGCAGCTTATCGCCCTTCGGATCGACCTTCTCCAACCAGCCGTTCAGCTCGAAAAGCGTCGTCGGGCAGACTTCCGGGCAATGGGTGAAGCCGAAGAACAGCGCCGTCGGCTTGCCGCGCAGCGCCTCCTCGGTGATCGGCTGTCCGCTTTGGGAGACCAGCGTGAAGGGCACGCCGACGGGCGGTTCTGCCACCATGTCCCTCGACTTCGTCATGTTGAGCGTGTACGCGCCAAGAAACCCGGCAAGTATCAGGACACCGACCCAGACGGCGATGCGGAATGTCTTCATTGGCATGATCCTCGATCCGGGCGGAGACGCACGGTCCGCCCCTGCCCCGCGTGATTATAGCCTCGATCGGACGCGCGCAATTCAAGAATATGTTTCTGACCGGTGATTAATTGTCTCACCGATAGAAACTGCAACGGCAACGAAATCCGACCTTAGGAATCGGCACGGATCAAAAATGGCATGTTTGTGAATAGCTTGCCGTTTGAGCGGCGGGTAATCGGAAAATACATATCGTTAGGAAAGACTTAAGCCGTCACATCTATATTTAACAGCGGTTCTGCATCGCCTCTCCCGCTGGGGACAACTGGGAAGAATTCTGACCATGAACAACAACAACGCCATCAAGCAGTCGGGCGCTTATCTTGAAATCGTTTCGTTCCATCTGGGCGATCAGGAATTCTGTATCGACATCATGGCTATCCGCGAAATTCGCGGCTGGGCGCCGGTGACGCCGATGCCGCACACCCCGCCCTACGTCTTGGGTCTCATTAACCTGCGCGGTGCGGTGATCCCCGTCATCGACATGGCCTGCCGCCTCGGCATGAAGATGACCGAGCCATCTGAGCGCTCGGCGATCATCGTCACCGACATCGCCGGCAAGCTGGTCGGCCTGCTGGTCGAGCAGGTTTCCGACATGATGACCATCAAAAGCGAAGACCTGCAGCCGCCGCCGGAAATCATCCCGGAAGCCCAGCGCGCCTTCTGCCGCGGCATCGTCGCGCTCGAAAAGACCATGGTCTGCTTCTTGAACCTCGACACGGTCATTGCCGACGAGCTGACGCAGGCCGCCTGAGGAATACTTATATCTGGAATTCGAAGGCCCGGCTCGTCCGGGCCTTTTTAGTTTCGGGTGGAGAATAAAGCCGGCATCGGATCAGTTTTTAGGAAAACCCCTCCCCAACCCCTCCCCACAAGGGGGAGGGACTAAGCTCAGGCCCCGACTCGCTCCTCCCGAAACGTCGAAAATCTGGAAAGCGGGTGCGGCAAGTTAAGCCCCTCCCCCTTGTGGGGAGGGGTTGGGGCGGGGTCTTTCATCGCAAGCGCGAGAGACCCCGGAACCTCCCAGCCTTATTGCGGCTTCCCATTCTTCCAGACAACGCTCTGCCCATAGAGCGGAATGGTCGAGATCGACATCTTCGCCGAACCGTCGGTCAGTTCGCGCGAATGGGCGAGATAGATCAGCGTGTCGTTGGTCTTGTCGTAGATGCGGTTGACGACCAACGTCTTCCAGATCAGCGACATGCCCTGGCGGAACACCTCGCTGCCATCCTTGGACAGGTCGATATTGCCGATCTCGATCGGCCCCGTCTGCCGGCAGGCAATGGAATTGTTGGACGGATCCTCGAACCAGTTGCCGTTCTTGAACCGGTCGATCAGGCTGCGGTCGAAATAGGTGACGTGGCAGGTAACGCCTTTGACCTCGGGGTCGGAGACCGCCTCGACGATGATGTCGTTGCCGATCCAGTCGACTCCGACCTTGCCGACGACTTCGGCCGAGGCAGCACCTGTAGAAAGGGCGGCGAAAGAGAAGGCGGCGAGGAGAAGATTGCGCAGTCTGGACATGGCGGCTCCCTGAATAATCCGCTTTCTAGATAAGCATGCACCCATGCTTTGCAAGAAAAGGGCGTTTGCAGAAAGGGATCAGCCTTTTCGGCAGGTGCAGGGCTCGTAGGCCCGCGCCGTCAGCCGACCTGGCTTCATGCCGATCAACGACGGTATGGCGTGGACGGCATGTGCCTTGACGGCCCTTGCCATCTCGATCGCCGCCGCTGCGCAGACGGCGGCATCTTCGGCGGCGTTGTGGTGCACGAAACGCAGGCCGAGATGCTCGGCGATCAGGTTCAGCCGGTGCGAGAGGAAATGCGGCCAAATCCGCTGCGCCATCTTCAGGCTGCAGAGATAGGTAAGCTCCGGATAGGATTGCCGGTAGAGATCGAGGCTGGCCCGCCAGACGCTGAAATCGAAGGCGGCATTGTGCGCGATCATCGTCGCGCCACGAAAATCCTCCTCAAACTCATCCATTACCTCGGGAAACTCGGGAGCGTCCTCGACATGCTCCGGCCGGATGCCATGGATCGCGATGTTCATGCCTGAAAAGCGCATGTCCCGCGGCCGGATCAGCCGCTCCTCGACGCGCGTCACCCTGCCGTCCTCGATCCAGGCAAGGCCGACGGAACAGGCGCTGCCGCGCTGCTCGTTCGCCGTCTCGAAGTCAATCGCGATGGTCTTCAAATCAGCAACCCGAATCGTTTCGTCGGGAACAGGAATACCGCCCCGCTTCTTGCCGCGCAAATTCGACACGACGCACGGTTGACTTTTTAACCCGCATATCGAAATTTGTTGCCATGATCGGTTCCGTGACCATGGCAGCGCTTATTCATCACACCACGACCCTTGAAGGGTACGCGGGAACGATGGTGCGTTAGCAGCGATCCGATCATCCCGAAAACCCTGCCGAGGCGAGCAGGGTTTTCGTAAAGCCGGCTCTCCTCCTGAAACAAACGGAGAGCATGAATGTCCGAAAACGAAGAGAATGAACCTCGCGGCCGAGCGCGCCTGCCAGATGGCGTCCTCGTGCGCGCCGTCCGCCTGTCCGATGCGGAGGAGATCACCGATCTCATAAATCTGCCGGGCTACCGGGCCGGCACCTTGCGGCCGCCATACCAGAGGGTCGAGGAAGTTCGCAAGCACATGGAAAACCCGTCGCCGGGAGCACTCAACCTCGTCGTCACCCAGGACGGCAGGATCGTCGGCAATGGCGGCCTCAACCGTCTTTCCGGCCGCAGGCAGCACGTCGCCAGCATCGGCATGGGCGTGCATGACGATTTCACCGGCCGCGGCTTCGGGCGAATCCTGCTCGGCGCTTTTGTCGACGCAGCCGACGACTGGCTTGATATCAAACGGCTGGAACTGACCGTCTACATCGACAACGACGTGGCCATCGGCCTCTACCGGAAATTCGGCTTCAAACAGGAAGGCCTACTGAAGGCCTTCGGCTTTCGATCCGGCGAGTATGTCGACGCCTATACGATGGCGCGGCTCAGGCTATGAACAAACGGGGCTGACGGCTTGCCGTCAGTCCCCTCACCCGCTGATCAGTGCCAGCCATTCGTCCTCGTCCATCGTCTGCACGCCGAGTTCGCGCGCCTTGTCGAGCTTGGAGCCGGCGCCGGGGCCGGCGACGACGATGTCGGTCTTCTTCGAGACCGATCCCGCCACCTTGGCGCCAAGACTTTCCGCCCTCGCCTTTGCCTCGTCGCGGGTAAATTTTTCCAGCGAGCCGGTGAAAACCACGGTCTTACCGGCAACCGGGCTGCCTGCCGTCTTCGGTTGTTCGGCCTCCTCGGGCGTCACCTCCTCAAGCAGTCGGGTGATCACCTCGACATTGCGCGGCTCCTTGTAGAATTCGACGATGGCCCGCGCCACAACTTCGCCGATACCCTCGATGGCGTTGAGATCGTTCCAGGCGTCGCCGGCAAGCGCCTCGGCCTCGCGCATTGCGGTTTCAAAAGCCGCATAGGTGCCGTAAGAACGCGCCAAGAGCTTCGCCGTGGTCTCGCCGACATGACGGATGCCGAGCGCGTAAATGAAGCGGTGGAGCGCAATGCTGCGCCGCTCGGTGATCGCCGCATAGAGCTTGCCGACGCTGACCTTGCCGAAGCCGTCAATATTCTCCAGCTTGGTCAGCGATTGCTGCTGACGCTTCTCCAGCGTGAAGATATCCGGCGCGGTGCGGATCTGCAGCGACGCGTCCTCGTTTTCGAAGAAGAAATCGATCTGCTTCGAACCGAGCCCTTCGATATCGAAGGCGTTTCGCGAAACGAAATGCTTCAGATGCTCCGTCGCCTGTGCCCTGCAAATGAAGCCGCCGGTGCAGCGGGTGACCGAATCGAGTTTGCCGGTCTTCTCATGTCTTTCACGCACGGCATGCGAACCGCAGACCGGGCAGGTCTTCGGAAATTCATAGGGCCTGGCCCCGGCCGGCCGCTTCTCCATGACGACGTCGAGCACCTGCGGGATCACATCACCTGCCCGCTGTACGATGACGGTATCGCCGATGCGGATATCGTGCTCGTCGTCGCGGATGCGCTCGCCGCTATTGCCGATGCCCCGGATGTAATCCGCGTTGTGCAGCGTCGCATTGGTGACGACCACGCCGCCGACGGTGATCGGCGTCAATCGCGCGACGGGTGTCAGGGCGCCGGTGCGGCCGACTTGAATGTCGATATTCTCGACGATCGTGAAAGCCTGCTCCGCCGGAAATTTGTGCGCCGTCGCCCAGCGCGGCGAGCGCGAGCGGAAGCCGAGGCGGGCCTGCAGCTCGAGGCTGTCGACCTTGTAGACGACGCCGTCGATGTCGTAATCGAGATCCGGGCGCTTAAGGCCGATCTCGTCATAATGTGCCAGGATGTCGGCGACCGAGTTCAGCCGTTTCATCAGCGGATTGACAGGAAAACCCCAGTCCTTGAAGGTCTGCACTATCCCAAATTGCGTATCTTCAGGCATCTCCGACATCTCGCCCCAGGCATAGGCGAAGAATTTCAGCTTGCGGCTCGCCGTCACCTTGGCGTCGAGCTGGCGCAGCGACCCGGCCGCGGTGTTGCGCGGATTGACATAGGTCTGCTTGCCTTCCGCCTCCATTTGGCGGTTCAGCGCCAGGAAGTCGCTCTTGGCCATATAGACCTCGCCGCGGATCTCGACGACGGCAGGAACGCCTTTCGGCAGCTCGTTGGGGATTTCGGCGATGGTGCGGATATTGGCGGTGACATTCTCCCCCGTCGTGCCGTCGCCGCGCGTCGCTGCCGTCACCAGCCTGCCGTTCTCGTAACGGATAGACATCGACAGGCCGTCGATCTTCGGTTCCGCAGTAAAGGCGATCGACTGATCCGGCAGACGGCCGAGGAAGCGATAGACGCCGGCGACGAAATCCTGCACATCATCCTGCGAGAAAGTGTTGTCGAGCGACAGCATCGGCCGGGCATGGACGACAGGCGAGAAGGTGACGGAAGGCGCTGCACCGACATGCCGCGACGGGCTGTCCTCGCGGATCAGCTCGGGAAACCGAGCCTCAAGCGCATCATTGCGTCGCTTCAGCGCATCGTAATCGGCATCCGAAATCTCCGGTTGGTCCTTGCCGTGATAGAGCGCATCGTGATGCGCAATCTCCTTTGCCAGCCGTTCGAGCTCAGCAGCAGCCTCTTCGATCGTCAACGTGTCGACGGCGGAACGTTCGGTGGACATGGAACATCACTCCAGAGAATCTGCCCAGAAATCTGGATTGTTTTTAGAGCAAAATTGTCGGATGAAAAGAGAGGCTGCGGTCCTTCGAAAGGAAGATCGGTCTACCCGGCCTATTCCCAATCCCTGGCATTGCGCAGCCGGATGCCGCTGACATGCAGGCTGGTGTTCCAGAGGCCCTTCAACGGCCGCAGGCTATCGACCCCCCGAAGCTCCACCCTGCGCGGCGCAAACTCCTGGTCGAGCCGCGTGATGGCGGTCCTCTCCAGGGGAATGACGCGTCTGCGGGCCACCCACATGCCCGCATCGTCCAGACCCTCGAAGCCCTCGGCCGGCATCTCGTAACGCTGGATCGTCTCCGCTTCGAGCCTTTCCAGCCAATGGCGCTCGACGCAGGCGACGGCCCGCCAGTCGCCGAGCCAGCGCCGCCGTTCGGCCTCCGGCGTATCGGCTGTCGCCCAGAGCAGGATGCGGGGGCAATCGCGCGGAAAGAGATACATGAAATCATGATCGGCATCGATTGCCCAGACGAGCGGACCGTTCAGCCATTCTCGGCCGGGCGCACGGGCAGACGGGACGCGAACCGGGCGTGGCTCGAACGCCGCAATACCGGCATCGTCGCTGAAATGGAAAAGCCGCATGGCATGAGCTCGTCGCCGATCGGGAAGTTTCAGCCCATATCGCGCCGCAGGATGATTGTCATCCCGCCGGCCCGGGCGGGAAGAGCATCGGAAGAAAAATCAGCCGTTGCCGGCCAGCAGCCGCTTTGCCGCCGCCCTCGCCTCTTCGGTGACCGAAGCCCCGGCCAGCATACGGGCGATCTCCTCGGTGCGATCCTTCTGCGCCATCGTCGCGACGCGGGTGGCGATCTTTTCCGAACCGTCGGCCAACGGTCCCTTGGAAATCAAGAGATGCGTCGCCGCCCGCGCCGCGACCTGCGGCGCATGCGTGACCGACAGCACCTGCACCCGCTCCGACAGCCGCTTCAGCCGCTGGCCGATCGCATCGGCCACCGCACCGCCGACGCCGGTATCGATTTCGTCGAAGACGAGCGTCGGGGCCGATCCGCGATCGGCGAGCGCCACTTTCAGCGCCAGCAGGAAACGCGACAGCTCGCCGCCGGAGGCAACCTTCATGATCGAGCCCGGCCGCGTGCCGGGATTGGTCTGGACATGGAACTCGACGACGTCGATGCCTTCGGCGAGCGCCTCGCCCGCATCCGTGGTGATCTCGACCATGAAACGGGCGCGTTCGAGTTTCAGTGCCGGCAGCTCGGCCATGACGGCCCCAGCCAGTGCGGTGCCGGCATGATGGCGCTTGTCTGACAGCGAGCGCGCCGCCGCATCGTAATTTTCCCGGGCCAGGCCGACCTCGGCGTCGAGCCGCGCAAGCCTCTCCTCGCCCGCGTCGAGATCGGCAAGATCGGCAATCATGCGCACGGCAAGCGCCGGCAGTTCGGTGACGGGCACGGAATATTTGCGCGAGGCGGCCCTGAGCGCGAAAAGCCGCTCTTCCACCCGCTCCAGCTCCCTTGGATCGTATTCGGTCTTGCGCAGGGCCGCCTCGACTTCCATCTGCGCGTTGGAAAGCTGGTCCAGCGCGGCATCGAGCAGCGTCACGGTGTCTTCGAGCAGTCCCGGCGCCTCATGGCTCTTGCGCTCCAGCCGGCGCACCAGTGAGGCGATATGGGGCACCGGCGAGGCATTGCCGTTCAGGAATTCGGACGCCTCGGCGATATCGCCGGCGATTCGCTCGGCCTTCATCATCTTCTGCCTGCGATCGGCGAGTTCTTCCTCCTCGCCATCCTGCGGCGAGAGCTTCTCGAGTTCCTCGACGGAAGAGCGCAGGTAGTCGGCTTCGCGCGCCGCACTTTCCACCTTCTCGCGATGCTTCTTCAGTGTCCGCTCGCTGTCGCGCCACAGGCGATAGAGCCGTGAGACCTCCGAAACCTCGTCGGTAAGGCCGGCGAACGCATCGAGGAGAGTGCGGTGGGCATTGGTGTCGACAAGGGCGCGATCGTCGTGCTGCCCGTGGATTTCGACCAGCAGCTGACCAGCCTGGCGCATCAGCTGCACGCTGACCGGCTGGTCGTTGACATAGGCCTTGGTGCGCCCATCCGCCGATTGCTGGCGGCGGAAGATCAGGTCGCCCTCGTCGTCGATGCCGTTTTCGCGCAGGAGGGTGCGGGCGCCGTGTTCCATGCCGACGTCGAACACCGCCGTCACCTGGCCCTTGTCCTCGCCATGACGCACCAAGTCGCCGTCGCCGCGCCCGCCGAGCGCCAGCGACAGGCTGTCGAGCAGGATGGATTTACCCGCCCCGGTCTCGCCCGTCAGCACGGAGAGGCCGGTCTCGAAGGCAAGATCCAGCCGCTCGATCAGGACGATATCGCGGATCGAAAGCTGGATCAGCATTGGCCTCAGGAACCGAGAAGAAGTTTCTTGCCCGCTGCGGCGATCCACGAACCCTTGTTTTCACGCGGCTCGGCACCGCCGCTCTGCAGCAGCTTGTAGGAATCAGCATACCACTGGCTGTCGGGATAATTGTGACCGAGAACGGCAGCGGCTGTCTGCGCCTCGTCGACGATGCCCATGGAGTAATAAGCTTCGACGAGACGCGCTAGGGCCTCTTCGATCTGGTTCGTGTTCGGATATTTCTCGACGACGATGCGGAAGCGCGAGATCGCGGCGAGATATTCCTTCCGCTCCATGTAGTAGCGGCCGATCTGCATTTCCTTGCCGGCGAGCTGGTCGCGTGCGAAGCGGATCTTGGCCTGTGCGTCGTCGACATATTCGGAGTTCGGATAATTGTCGACGACGGCCTGCATCGCTTCGATCGTCTTGGCCGAGGCGCGCTGGTCCTGCGTCACGTCGACGATCTGCTTGGAATAGGTGAGACCGATCAGATACTGCACATAGGCGGCATCCTGGGACTTCGGATACTGCGACATGTAACGGTTGCCGGAAGCAAGCGCATCGTCCAGACGGCCTTGGCGGTATTTGACGAAGGTGCTCATCACAAGCGCCTTGCGCGCCCATTCGGAGAACGGGTTCTCGCGGTCGATCGCGTCGAACTTGCGCCCCGCTTCCGCCATGTTGCCGGCCTTCATATTGGCAAGGCCTTGCGTGTAGAGCACGTCGGGCGGATCGGTTTCGAGGCCGAGCTTGGTGATGTCGATATCGGGGTCCGACTGGCAACCGGAGATCAAGGCGCCTGCGCTGAGCACCAGAAGCGATGCGAACAAAGCACGCGCTGTCTTCATCATACCTTCAGATCCTGCATAACCCATTCGAAAGAACCCCACTGCTGCCGCTCTCTCCACGGCAGCCACGCCTCGCTGGCGTTTCTAGCCACAAATGTGCATCAAGAGCAACGCAATGATAAGGCATTAACGCATTTTTGTGGCAGCAGCCGCAGAAATGACCTGCTTCTCAACTTCTTCCCGACCTGTGGCGGCCAAGCATCGGCCTATTGCCGCAGACGCGCCCGGACATAAAAAAAACCGCCTCCGGGAAAGAGGCGGCCTGGTCTTGAGAATATGCTGGAGGTCATGCCGACCAGGGAGCGAATTCCGAAGCGCTGACTGCGATCAGTTCGCGGGCAGCGACACGCTGGCGCGGCGTCGACGTCTCGACCACCTCGTAGGCGGAGGAATCGGCGAGCAGCGCCTTCAGCGCATTGGCGTTCATCTTGTGACCACCGCGATAAGAACGGTAGCAGCCGATGAACTGGGCGCCGGCAAGCGACAGATCGCCGACGGCGTCGAGCGTCTTGTGGCGGACGAATTCGTCCTTGGCGTAACGCAGTCCTTCGACGTTGATGACGGTGTTGTCGTCCGAAATGACGACGGAATTTTCGAGTGAAGAGCCGAGCGCGTGGCCCGACGCCCAGAGACGTTCGACATCGCGCATGAACCCGAAGGTGCGGGCGCGGGAAAGCTCGGCCTTGAAGACGGCGGCGGTCATGTCGCCGGCCCACTTCTGCCGGCCGATCAGCGGGCAATCGAAATCGATCTCGACTTCGAAGCGCGTGCCGTCATAGGGGCGGAATTCGCTCCAGGAGCCGCCATGCTCGATTCGCACCGGCTTGGTGATGCGGATATAACGGCGCTTGACGCCGAGCGAGACGAGACCGACCTGCTCGATCGCCTCAACGAAGGGCAGCGAGCTGCCATCCATGATCGGCATTTCGGAGCCCTGCACCTCGATCACCACATTGTCGAGGCCGAGCGCATAGACGGCGGCCATGACATGCTCGATCGTCGCAACCGAATGGGCGGGCGAGAAGCCGAGCACGGTGCAGAGGTCGGTGTTACCGACCTGCGAGGAAACGGCCTTGAGTTCGGTGATATCGCCATTGTCATGCAGGCGCTGGAAAACGACGCCGGTGCCCGATTCGGCCGGGTTCAGGGTGATCGAAACGTCAGCGCCCGAATGGACCCCGATGCCCGAAAGCGTCACGGGACGCGATACCGTCGTTTGAAAACCCAGCAAGCCAATCGCCATAAATTCTGCCTTTATTCTTCCGCACCGGCGGTCTGTCCGATCGGCGCGGTCATCATTTATTCTGCAGCCGGAGCCTGTCAAAAGGTCTCCTGGGGCCGTTTCGTTGCACCATACTTACGTGCGCCGGCGCTCCAATCCAAATCACTGTTTCTTTCGCTTTGTTACGAAGTCACGCGATTGAAATCATTTGCGAATCACGGGCGAAAAAACAGCAATGCCCGGGACCTCGATCCCGGGCATGAGAGGCCGAAGCACGGCCTCAGTTTGACTGGCGACGCAGGAATGCCGGGATTTCCAGCTGGTCGTCTTCCTGCATCATCCGGGCCTGCGGAACCGCGCGGCCCTGGTCGTCGAGGTTGCCGCGACGCGGTGCGTAGAGGCTTGCCTCCGGCGACAGCGGACGGCGCTGCTGCGAAGCGGCCGGCGGTGCGGCGGTCATATCGGCGGCAACGGCGTCGTCGTCGCGGCGGCCAAGCGAATTGGTGATTCGCTTGAGCAGCCCCATCGGACCGCGCTCTTCCGCCGCATGCGCGGACGCCGACTGCGTGCGGTGGTTGAGTTCGGCCTGAACGACGGGCGGGAAATCCTCGACCTTCGGCATGCGCATCGGTTCGGGCGCCTGACGGATGGTCGGCTCCTGCCGGACGGGCTGCTGCTGCACCGGCTGCTGCTGGACGGGCTGCTGCTGGACGGGCTGCTGGATCGGCTGGCTCATCACCGGCGCCGGAGCCTGCTGCTGCACCTGAGGACGCATTGCCGGAGCTTCCGGTGCAGGTGCGAAGATCTTGCTCTGCGGACGGAAGGTTTCCTGCTGTGCCGCCGGCTGCTGCAGCGGTGCGGCAGCACGCGGGGCCGGAATTTCGAGCTCGCGTTCCATCTCGGCTTCGCGGATGGTCTGCGCGATCGGATCCATGGCCTTCGGTGCCTGCATGACGGGGGCAGGCTGAACTGCGGCCGCTGCCGGAGCAACAGCCGCGGAGGAACGGATAGCAGGCCTTGCGGTCGGCTGGAAGTTCCGCTCGGCGGCTTCGTTCATCGCCCGATCGATGCCGGTTGCGACGACCGAGACGCGGATGATGCCTTCGAGCGATTCGTCGAAGGTGGCGCCGAGGATGATGTTGGCGTCAGGATCGACTTCCTCGCGGATGCGGGTCGCGGCTTCGTCGACTTCGAAGAGCGTGAGGTCGCGACCGCCGGTAATGGAGATCAGCAACCCTTGAGCGCCCTTCATCGAGGTTTCGTCGAGCAGCGGGTTGGCGATCGCAGCCTCTGCGGCCTGCAGCGCGCGGCCGGAGCCGGAAGCTTCGCCGGTGCCCATCATCGCGCGGCCCATCTCGCGCATCACCGAGCGGACGTCGGCGAAGTCGAGGTTGATGAGGCCTTCCTTGACCATCAGGTCGGTAATGCAGGCAACGCCCGAATAGAGAACCTGGTCAGCCATGGCGAAGGCATCGGCGAACGTCGTCTTGTCGTTGGCAATGCGGAAGAGGTTCTGGTTCGGAATGACGATCAGCGTATCGACAGACTTCTGCAGTTCCTGGATGCCCATCTCGGCCAGGCGCATACGGCGCCCGCCTTCGAAATGGAACGGCTTGGTGACGACGCCGACCGTCAGGATGCCCTTGTTGCGGGCCGCCTGTGCGACAACCGGGGCAGCACCTGTGCCGGTGCCGCCGCCCATGCCGGCGGTGACGAAGCACATATGCGTGCCGTTCAGGTGATCGACGATCTCGTCGATGCACTCCTCGGCGGCCGCGCGGCCAACTTCCGGCTGCGAGCCGGCACCGAGGCCTTCGGTGACGTTGACGCCGAGCTGAATGATGCGCTCGGCCTTCGTCATCGTCAGCGCCTGCGCATCCGTGTTGGCGACGACGAAGTCGACGCCCTGGAGGCCGGCGGTAATCATGTTGTTGACGGCATTGCCGCCACCGCCGCCAACGCCGAACACGGTGATGCGCGGCTTCAGCTCTGTGATGTCAGGCTTTTGCAGCTTGATGGTCATGGTACCTGTTCCTTCTCTCTCTGGCCGCATCGCCACGCCGGCCAATTACGCAATTTCAGAAGCTTTCCTTCAGCCACTGGCCCATGCGGGCTATGCGACTGTTATTTCCCCCAAGCGACATGAGCAGACCGCTCTGTGACGCATGTGTCTCCATGTCCGCTACCTGCGGATAGATCATCAGGCCGACGGCCGTCGAAAAGGCCGGGCCCTTGGCCGCCGTCGGCAGCCCCGAGACGCCCATCGGGCGGCCGATGCGGACGTTGCGGGCAAGAATGCGCCGCGCCACGTCGGCAAGGCCGGTCAGCTGGCTCGCCCCGCCGGTCAGCACGACGCGCTTGCCGACGATCGGGCTGAAACCGGAGCGCTGGATACGGTCGCGGATCAGTTCCATCGTCTCCTCGATACGGGCCGATACGATGCGCGAGACCAGCGCCCGCGGAACCTGCGACGGCTGGTCGCGATCGTCCTCGCCGATCGGCGGGATCGAGATCAACTCGCGCTCGTCGGAGGAATTCGAAAGCGCCGAGGCATGCACGACCTTCAGACGCTCCGCATCCTCGATGCGGGTCGAAAGGCCGCGCGCCAGGTCGGTGGTGACGTGATGGCCGCCGAGGCCGACTGCATCCGTATGGACGAGCTTGCCTTCGGCAAACACCGAGATCGTCGTCGTGCCGCCGCCCATATCGATCGCCGCACAGCCGAGCTCGACCTCGTCGTCGACGAGAGCCGCAAGGCCCGATGCATAGGGCGTAGCAACGATGCCCTCGACCGACAGATGCGCACGATTGACGCTAAGCTCGAGGTTCTTCAGCGCCGAGCGCTCCGCGGTGACGACATGCATGTCGACGCCGAGCGCATCGCCATACATCGCCAGCGGATCGCGGATGCCGCGTTCGCCGTCGAGCGAGAAGCCGGTCGCCAGCGAGTGCAGCACCGAACGGTCCTGGCGCAGCGACTGCTGGCAGGCGGCCGACAGCACCTTCTTCAGATCGTTGAGCTCGACTTCCTGGCCGCCAAGATCGATTGTCGCGGTGTAGATATCGCTGCCGAGACGGCCGGCCGTCAGGTTGACGATCAGGCTTTCGACGGTCAGCCCGGCCATGCGCTCGGCCGCGTCGACCGCAAGGCGGATGACGCCTTCCAACGCGTCGAGATCGGCGATGACGCCGGTCTTGATGCCGCGGGAACGCTGGTGGCCGATGCCGATGATCTCGATATTGTGCGTGCGGCCCGGCAGGATCTGGCTTTCCTCGCGCGGCGTCAGCCGGCCGATCATGCAGACTACCTTGGTCGAACCGATGTCGAGCACCGAAACGACATGTGACCGCTTCGACGAAAGCGGCTTCAGGCGCGGCAATCCGAAATGGGATGAACCGAACAAGCTCATATATTCTGCCCCGCCTTCTTCAATTCTTTCGTACGCTCCGTCACTGCCGTCTGCCTGCGGATCGCCGCCTCCGGCGTCAGCTGGATCGCGGTTCTGTCGGCCAGCCTGAGATCGACTGCGGCAATGTCCCGCTCCAGGAGCTGATGCTCCCTGTCGAACTTCGAAAGCGTCGCCAGTGCCTGGTCGATACCGTCTTCCGGCAGCTTGACGACGACGCCGTTGTCCATATGCAGGTCCCAGCGACGGCCGGATATCCAGACATAGGCCTTCACGCGGGCCTTCACGTCGGGCCACTTCGAGAAGGCTTCGTCGAGCGAAGCCGCCGCCGTTTCGGCATCGCGGCCGACGACGAGCGGCAGCGCCGAAAACTTGTTGTCGCGCAGCGGCGCAATGACGCTGCCGTTCTTCTCGATCAGGGAAAGCTCCTGCCCGTGCTGCCAGATCGCATAGGCCTGACGTTCCTTGAGCTTCACCTCGATCGTCTTCGGATAAATCTTGCGGACCTCGACATTTTCGACCCAGGGAAGATGCGCGATCTTCCTGCGGGCGGCATCGACGTCAAGGGCGACCAGCGAGGTCGTGCCGTCAAGGCCGATCAACTGCAGTATCTCGATTTCGGAGGTCTCCGAATTGCCGGAGACCTTGACGTCCTCGATCGCAAAACCCGCGGCCGTCGTCGTCGCCTGCGCCACGGCTTCCGTGTGGCCGCCGAGCGACATGCCGTAAAGCCCCGTCGCGCCTAAGAAAGCGAGCGCCGAGACCGTGCCCGTATGAACGGGAATGTAGATTCGGCCACTGCAGAGGCTGATCAGGAAGCGCGTGACCCGGCGCAGCGGGCGCGGCAGCACGAACCGCTCTTCGGCTTCCACAATCGGAAGCACGGCATGATGGCTGGGGCGCCCAATCCTCTTGACCGTCAACGCAAACAAGACGCGTCCTCCACCATCCACCGGAGAAACTGACCAAATGAATAGCCGGCATGACCGGCCATTTCGGGCACGAGCGAGGTTGGAGTCATGCCTGGCTGGGTATTGACCTCCAGCCAGATGATTTCGCCGTCTTCGGAGAAACGATCGTCGTAACGAAAGTCGGACCGACTGACGCCGCGACAACCGATTGCCTGATGCGCCCTTAGGGACAATGTTTGTATTTTTTGGTAAATATTCGGTGAAATTTTCGCGGGGATGACGTGTTTTGAACCACCTGCCGCGTACTTGGAGTCGTAATCATAGAAATTGTGTCCCTGCGGCACCACTTCCGTGACACCGAGGGGAGTTTCACCCATGACGCCGCAGGTGAGTTCGCGACCGTAAACATAGCGCTCGACGATCACCTCCTCGCCGTAACGCCATTCAGGCGAGCTGACGATCTGTGGCGGATGCGCCTGATCTTCCGTGACGATGACGACGCCGAAGCTCGACCCTTCGCGGACGGGCTTCACCACATAGGGCGGCTTCATTGGATGCGTCGAGGGAAAGGCGAAACGGTTTACCACCTGCGATTCGGCCACCGGAATGCCGGCGGCGGCGGCAACGAGCTTCGCTTTGTCCTTGTCCATCGCCAGCGCCGAGGCAAGCACGCCCGAATGCGTATAGGGGATTTCGAGATATTCGAGGATGCCCTGAATGGTGCCGTCCTCGCCGAACGGGCCGTGAAGCGCATTGAAGACGACATCGGGCTTCAGCGCGGCGAGTTTCTCGGAAACGTCGCGCGCCACGTCGATGCGCGTCACGTCGAAGCCCTCCGCTTCGAGAGCTTCTGCGCAAGCCTTTCCCGAGGAAAGGCTGACAGGCCTTTCCGAGGAAAATCCGCCCATCAGGACAGCGACATGCTTGCGACTCATCAACACCCCCAAAAAATAACTTCTATTTTCGAAATCGACGCTTGCGCGAAGCTGTCTGCGCCGTTTCGGGCCTTTGTCCGACCTGGGTGCATTAGAGCATCATTATGGTTAATGAAGTGTTTACTTTCGTTAACTTCGTCTTGCCGCGCCCCTGATTTTTTAACCTTCTCTTCTTCGCGATTGCCAGATCGAAGATGTCGCCGATCCGCGAAAATAGAAAAACCCGCACGGAAAAACCGCGCGGGCTCAATGGGATAGATTAGTTTCTTGCAGTCAGTCGGCGTCGTCGAGGAACTTCCACACAAGCCCGCCGAGCGCCCCACCCGCAAGCGGCGCAATCCAGAACAGCCAGAGCTGCTGCAGCGCCCAGCCGCCGACGAAAAGCGCCTGGCCGGTGGAACGCGCCGGATTGACCGAGGTATTCGTCACGGGGATAGAAACGAGATGGATCAGCGTCAGCCCGAGGCCGATCGCAAGCGGCGCGAAGCCCGCAGGCACCCGACTGCTGGTCGACCCCAAGATGATGATCAGGAAGAACATGGTCAGCAGCACTTCGATCAGCAGCGCCGAAAGCAGTGAATAACCGCCCGGGGAATGATCGCCATATCCGTTGGCGGCAAATCCGCCGAGTTCGAAACCCGCCTTGCCGCTGGCGATGAGATAAAGCAGCGCCGCCGCGGCGATGGCGCCGACAACCTGCACGACGATATAGGGAACGAGACGCGCCGCCGGAAACCGTCCGGCAACCGTAAGGCCAAGCGAGACGGCGGGGTTGAAATGACCGCCCGAAATGCCGCCCACGGCATAGGCCATGGTGAGCACGGTCAGACCGAACGCAAAGGCCACGCCAACAAAACCAATTCCAAGCTCGGGATAGGCCGCGGCCAGCACGGCACTGCCGCATCCGCCGAACACCAGCCAGAACGTGCCGAGAAACTCAGCAACTAGACTCTTTTGCATGCTCGCCTCCTTTAACCTCAACCAAGAGTTTAAATGAATCCGTTACAATTTGATTCCGGTCAAGCGCGCGGCCATTGCCGCGGCAAGCTTCACGCAAGGATCGAGAAACGGGTGGAGATGCGGTACGTGCGGCGCGAGGAGACGTTTTCTCAGACCTGAAATTGCGTTAAGACCCGCCAAGCCTCCCAAGGCGACTCATAAAAATATTGATTGGAATGAAAATGACTGACGCGGTCTCCGCATCGCCGACTCCTGTCTCGAACAGCACGCAAGTCAATTCTCCGGCTCGCGTCCTCATCGCCAGCCTTGTCGGCACCACCATCGAATTCTTCGACTTCTACGTCTACGCGACGGCAGCCGTCCTCGTCTTCCCGCATCTCTTCTTCCCGGCAAGCGATACGAACGCCGCAACGCTGCAGTCGCTGGTCACCTTCTCGATCGCCTTTTTCGCCCGCCCCATCGGCGCCGTGATTTTCGGTCATTTCGGCGACCGCATCGGCCGCAAGGCGACGCTCGTCGCCGCGCTGATGACGATGGGGCTTTCGACCATGCTGATCGGCATGCTGCCCGGCTATGATGCGATCGGCATCGCAGCACCCTTGTTGCTGGCGCTTTGCCGCTTCGGTCAGGGCCTCGGCCTCGGCGGCGAATGGGGTGGCGCCGTCCTGCTTGCCACCGAAAACGCTCCTCCCGGCAAGCGCAGCTGGTATGCCATGTTCCCGCAGCTCGGCGCACCGATCGGCTTCATCCTCTCCTCCGGCTTCTTCCTCATCCTGACGGAAACGATGAGCAACGAGGATTTCCTAGACTACGGATGGCGCATTCCCTTCATCGCCAGCCTCGCCCTCGTCGCCGTCGGCCTCTATGTCCGCCTGAAGATTGCCGAGACGCCGGAATTCCGCAAAGCCGTCGAAAAGCACGAACGCGTCGCTGTGCCGATCGAGGTCGTCTTCCGTAACCATCTGCGCAGCCTGATCCTCGGCACCTTCATCGCCGTCGCGACCTTCGTGCTGTTCTACCTGATGACGGTCTTCACGCTCTCCTGGGGTACGACACCTCTGGAAAAGGGTGGGCTCGGTTACTCCCGCGAGCAGTTCCTGGTCGTCCAGCTTGTCGGCGTCGTCTTCTTCGGCCTGACGATCCCACTCTCCGGCTGGCTCTCCGATCTCTATTCGCGCCGCATCATCCTGACGCTGACGACGATTGCCATCACCATCTTCGGCTTCTTCTACGCGACGCTGTTGACAAGCGGTCTCACAGGCGCCTTCCTGTGCTCGATCATCGGCCTCGCCTTGATGGGCTTCACCTATGGTCCGATCGGCGCTGCCCTTGCCGCCCCCTTTCCGACCACGGTGCGCTATACCGGCGCCTCGATGACCTTCAACCTCGGCGGCATCTTCGGCGCTTCGCTCGCCCCTTATATCGCAACCTGGCTCGCCACCCATTATAGTCTGGACTATGTCGGCTACTACCTCGCCGCCTCGGCAGTGATCTCGCTGGTCTGCATCCGGCTGTCGGGCCGCGAGGAAGTCTGAGCCTCGAGCAGTAAGTAAATGCGAGGATTGAAAGTGTTAGAGCGTCCTTTGTGCGTCCGGAAGGACGCACGGCGCTCTAACGTCGCGGCTTTTTATTGATGCCGTGGGCACTTCCGGGTAACCGGAACACTCACGGCAAAACGGGGAACAGATCATGCGATGCCTCATTACCGGCGCAGCCGGCTTTGTCGGTGGGCCTCTCGTCGAAAGACTGCATGGAGAGCGGATATCCGAGCTTGCGGTGACGACGCGATCTGCAGCCGCCAGCTTCCCGACATCTGTGCGGCATTTCCCCATCGAGATAACGAGCGAAACCGATTGGGCGGCAGTTCTCGAGGGTATCGATGTCATCGTCCATCTCGCCGCTCGTGTTCACATCATGAACGACCGCGCAGCCGATCCGCTTGCGGAATTTCGCCGGATCAACACCGCCGCCACGTTGAACCTCGCCGCACAGGCCGCCCGCGCAGGCGTAAAAAGGTTCGTCTTCATCAGCAGTATCAAGGTCAATGGCGAGGAGAACGATCGGCCCTTCCGGCATGACGATACGCCAATGCCGATCGATCCCTATGGCATCTCGAAGCTGGAAACTGAAATCGGGCTGCATGAAATCGCCGCCCGAACAGGCATGGAGGTCGTGGTCATTCGCCCGCCGCTCGTTTATGGACCCGGCGCGCGGGGCAATTTCGCCCTGCTCGTCGGACTTGTCCGGAAGAAAATGCCGCTCCCTTTCGCGTCGCTGAAGAACCGACGGACACTAGTCGCGCTTCCAAATCTCGTCGATCTGATCATCGCCGGGATGAAGCATCCCAGCGCAGCCGGCCAGACCTTTCTCGCAGGCGATGGAGAAGATCTTTCGACTCCCGGGCTTATCGAAGGGATTGCCGCAGGGCTAGGTGTCAAACCGATGCTGCTCCCCTTCCCCCCAACGCTGTTGCAGATGGGCGCGAGAGTCACGGGAAAGAGCGCAGTCTACCAGCGTCTTTGCGGTTCCCTGCAGGTCGATATATCCCATGCCCGAGACGTGCTCGGCTGGTCGCCTCTCGTCACGCCGCGCGAAGGCCTGAAGCTTGCGGTGACGTAAACCGTTATTCGCTCGTTACACCGTGGAACGGACGCACCTCACGGCCGGGCATGAAGACGCCGAGGCGTTTGATTTCCCACTCGAGTTTGATGCCGTCTTTTTCGAAGACCTCGCGACGCACCTGTTCGCCCAGATATTCGAGATCATAGCCGGTTGCCTGCCCCATGTTGATCATGAAATTGCAGTGAAGCGACGACATCTGCGCTCCGCCGATGACGAGACCGCGGCAGCCTGCCTCATCAATCAGTTTCCAGGCCGAATGACCAGCCGGGTTCTTGAAGGTCGAGCCGCCGGTCTTTTCGCGTACCGGCTGCACCGTCTCGCGATGGTTGCGCACGGCGTCCATCTCGGCGCGGATCTGCGCGCGCTCTTCCGGATAGCCCTCGAACAGCACGGAGGTAAAGATTAGATCTGTGGATGCGGTCGAATGACGATAGGAATAGCCCATCTCGGCATTGGAAAGCACATGCTTGTCGCCCTTGCGGTCGACCGCATGGACCTCGATCAGCCGCTCCCGCGTCTCCACACCGTTGGCGCCGGCATTCATGCGCGCCGCGCCACCGATGCCGCCGGGAATACCGTATAAGAAATGGAAGCCGCCGATGCCATTGTCCATCGCCATCGCCGCTACATGTTTATCAGGGCAGATGGCGCCGGCGAGAATCCGGTTTTCGCCGGCAAGCTCGACGAAGCCGAACCCCTTGGCCGACAGGCGCAGCACGACGCCGGGAATGCCGCCGTCGCGCACCAGGATGTTGGAGCCGACGCCGACCACCGTCAGCGGCACCTCTTCCGGCAATATCTTCAGGAAGGCGACGAGATCGTCGACGTCATGCGGCTGGAACATCAGCTCGGCCAGGCCACCGGCCCTGAACCAGGTGACGCGGTCCATCGGAGCATCCGGCGTGATACGGCCGCGGATATCCTTTACACCGTCTCCGAGAGACGCGAGAAGCTTTTCCCCATTCACCTGTTTCATACGGACTTTCCCGATAGGCCTTCCAGTTGCTTGGGCAGTGCCGCTGCCCAGGATGTAATGCTCCCAGCCCCCAACAGAACCACGAAATCGCCAGGCTTTGCAACCTCCGCGACCATCTGCGGCAGAAGCTCCGCCGAAGTTAGAAAGCGGGCGTCGCGATGGCCGCCGGATTTTATGCGCGAGACTAGCGACACGGAATCGATACCCTCGATCGGATCCTCCCCCGCCGCATAGACCGGTGCCAGGAAGATGCTGTCGGCATCGTTGAAGCAGGCGGCGAATTCCTCGAACAGGCTCGCAAGACGGCTAAAGCGGTGCGGCTGATGGACCGCAATGACGCGGCCCTTGCAGGATTCTCGGGCGGCGCGCAGCACCGCCTTGATCTCGACCGGATGATGGCCGTAATCGTCGAAGATCTGCACTCCGTTCCACTCGCCGGTCAGCGTGAAGCGGCGCTTGACGCCGCCGAAGGAAGCAAGCCCCTTGGCGATATCGGCGCTCGATATGCCGAGCCGGTTGGCAACGGCAATCGCCGCCGTCGCGTTGGAGATATTATGCCGTCCGGGCATCGGCATGACCAGCCCCTTGAGTTCGATCACCTGGCCGGTGCGGCGGCGGCGGATTTCGACGTCGAAGATCGAGCGCGTGCCGTCGATGCGCACATTCTTGAAGCGCACGTCGGCCTGCGGGTTCTCGCCATAGGTGATGATCTTGCGATCTTCGATGCGGCCGACCAGCGACTGCACCTCGGGATGGTCGAGGCACATGACGCCGAAGCCGTAGAACGGCACGTTCTCGACGAACTGCCGGAAGGCGGCGCGCACGGCGTCGAAATTGCCGTAATGGTCGAGATGTTCCGGGTCGATATTGGTGATGACGGCGACATCGGCCGGAAGCTTCAGGAATGTGCCGTCCGATTCGTCGGCCTCGACCACCATCCACTCGCCCTCGCCCATGCGGGCATTGGTGCCGTAGGCATTGATGATGCCGCCATTGATGACGGTCGGGTCGAGCCCACCGGCTTCGAGCAGCGCGGCGACCAGCGAGGTGGTCGTCGTTTTGCCATGCGTGCCGCCGATGGCGATCGCATTGCGGAAGCGCATCAGCTCGGCGAGCATTTCGGCGCGGCGCACCACCGGCAGCAGCTTTTCGCGCGCGGCGATGAGCTCCGGATTGCTCTTCTTGATCGCCGTCGAGACGACGACGACTTCGGCCTCACCCAGGTTTTCAGCTCGGTGACCGACGAACACCTCGATGCCCTTGTCACGCAGGCGTTGGACATTGGCGCTGTCGGCCTGGTCCGATCCCTGCACCTTGTGGCCGAGATTGTGCAGCACTTCGGCAATGCCGCTCATGCCGATGCCGCCGATGCCGATGAAATGGACGAGACCGATCGTCTTCGGCAGTTTCATGCGCGTGTCCTCTTGAATTCCGCTATTGTCCGTCTGGCGGCAATAGCCTCAACCATGTCGGCAAGCAAGTTCGCTGCATCGGGTTTCCCGGCGAGTTTCGCCGCCGCCGCCATATGCGCAAGCTTTTCCGGATCGTTCATAACAGCCGTCAGGATCGCCGCAATCTTCTCCGGCGAAAGCTCCGACTGGGCGATCACCTTCGCCCCACCGGCCGCAGCGAGTGCCGCCGCATTCGCCGCCTGGTCGTGATCGAGAGCGTGCGGGTAAGGCACAAGGATGGCAGGCCGGCCGATGACGGAGATTTCCGAAACCGTCGAGGCGCCCGAACGGCAGATGACGAGATGCGCCCTCGCCAACCTCTCGGCCATGTCGGTGAAGAAGGGGGCGATATCGGCATCCATCTCCAGTCTGGCGACGCAGCCGCTGACCATCTCCATGTCCTCGGGACGCACCTGCTGAGTGATGCGCAGACGCACGCGAAACGCGTCGTCGAGCAGACTGATCGCCGTCGGCAGCGTCTTAGAGAAATATTGCGCGCCCTGGCTGCCGCCGAAGACGACGAGGTTGAAGGCCTCGCCTGGATGCGACGGCGTGTAAGGCACCTCGGCCGCGGCGATGATTGCCGGGCGGACGGGATTGCCGGTCGTCATCGTCTTGTCCGGAAAGGCAGCGCCTCCCTCCGGCAGGAAACCGCCGGCAATGGCTTGCACGCGAGTTGCCAAGGCCTTGTTGGCGCGTCCCATCACGGCATTCTGCTCGTGGATCATCGAGGGCACGCCGAGCCGGGTGGCGGCAAGCAGCGGCGGCACGGTGGGATAACCCCCGAAACCGACGACGACGACCGGCTGCAGCCGCTGGATCAGCTTCTTTGCCGCCCGCATGCCGCTCCAGAGCGTCCATAGCGAGCGGGCGACGGCAAGCGGGTTCTTCGAGCCGATCGTCGCCGACGGCACGATATGGATCTCCTCGGCCGGGAACTTGCCGGCATAGCGCTCGGCCCGGCTGTCCGTGACGAGATGCACCGAATAGCCGCGCTCCTTCAGCTTGAAGGCCAGCGCTTCCGCCGGGAACACATGGCCGCCGGTCCCTCCGGCGGCAAGCAGCACGATGCCTTTGCTCATAGTCTTCTACTCCGCCGGCAAACCGTGCGGGACGCGGAAGAGGCTCCGGTCCTGCGCACGTTTTTCCGGTCGATGGCGCGTCAGCGCCAGGATGAAGCCGGCGGTGACGCAGATCGCCACCATAGACGAGCCGCCATAGGAAATCAGCGGCAGCGTCATGCCCTTTGCCGGCAGCAGTTCGAGATTGACACCGATATTGATGATCGACTGGATGCCCATCTGCAGCACCAGGCCGGCGACAGCGAAACGGTTGAAGTCGTTGCGCTCGCGATAAGCATGCGAGAGGCCGCGCAGCACCAGCATGGTAAACAGCGCCACGAGCGCCATGCAGAACACGATGCCGAACTCTTCGGCCGCGACCGAAAAGATGAAGTCGGTATGCGCATCCGGGATGATGCGCTTGACAATGCCCTCGCCCGGTCCCTGGCCGAACCAGCTGCCGCGAATGATCGCCTCGCGCGCGGTGTCGATCTGGAAAGTATCACCCTCGCCGGTCATGAACTTGTCTATTCGGCCGGCGACGTGCGGGAAGACGTAGTAGGCGCTGAGCAGGCCGCCGGCACCGCCGATGCCGAGCAGCATGATCCAGATCCATGGCATGCCGGCCATGAAGAACATCCCGCCCCAGACGGCCGTGGTCAGGATGGTCTGGCCGAGGTCCGGCTGCGCGACGAGAAGGGCCGCGACGATGCCGAACAGAATGATGGCAAAGAGATTGCCGGGGATCTCCGGCTGGCGCGCATGTTCGGCAAACAGCCAGGCGCAGACCACGACGAAGGCAGGCTTCATGAATTCCGATGGCTGGATGGAAAGACCGGCGATCCAGATCCAGCGCCGGCCACCCTTGACCTCCTGCCCGACGAACAGCACCAGCACCATCATGGCGACCGAGATGATCAGGATCAGGATCGCGGTTCGCCGCACCTGGCGTGGCGTCAGGAACGACAGCCCGAGCATGACGCCGATGGAAGGGATCATGAAGGCCGCATGGCGCTTGACGAAGTGGAAGGGCTCGAGCCCAATGCGCTCGGCGACCGCAGGAGATGCCGCAAACGACAGCATGAAGCCGATGCCCATCAGGAAGATGAACATTGCCAGGAAGAAGCGATCGATAGTCCAGAACCAATCGGCCAGAGGCCCACGTTCCGCGCGGCTTACCATGTCATTTCTCTCCTGTTGCCGGACCGATCAGCATCGTAATCCCGTCAAGCGCTGCCACGTGGCCGACGAAGGCTTCACCCCTGACTTCGAAGTTCTTATACTGGTCGAAGCTTGCGCAAGCCGGGGATAACATCACGGCCGAAGCAGCGCTTTCGTCGCGTTCGGCATCGGCGGCCGCATGCGCGACGGCGCGCTCCAGCGTGCCCGAGATCTCGTAAGGCACGGCCTCGCCGAGCGTCGCAGCGAATTCCGCCGCCGCCTCACCGATCAGATAGGCCTTGGCGATGCGGGGAAAATAGGGAGCAAGAGTCGTGATCCCGCCAGCTTTCGGCAAGCCTCCGGCGATCCAATAGATGCGATCATAGCTCGAAAGAGCCGGCGCTGCGGCATCGGCATTGGTCGCCTTGGAATCGTTGACGAAAACGACGCGGCGACGCTGCCCGACCGGCTGCATGCGGTGCTTGAGGCCAGGAAACGAGGCAAGACCGGTGCGGATGTCGTCGGCGGAAATCCCGACCGCGAGGCAGGCGGCAACGGCGGCGGCGGCGTTCTGCGCATTATGGCTGCCACGCAGCGTCTGGATGCCGTCGAGATCGGCGAAGGGCAGCATGGCGCCGCCGGCGGCCTGGATGAGTTTGGTGCCCTCGGCATAGATGCCGTCGGCCAGCACGTTGCGGCGCGAAATACGGACCACCTTGACGCCTGCCCGCTCGACACGGTCGGCAATCAGCGCCGAATGGCTGTCGTCGACGCCGACGATCGCGACATCGCTGCCGGCGACCAGCCTTTCCTTGATATCGGCATAATGCTGCATCGTGCCGTGACGGTCGAGATGATCGGGCGTCAGGTTGAGCAGGATGCCGGCAGACGGGTCCAGTGTCGGCGCCAGATCGATCTGGTAGGAGGAGCATTCGACGACGTAATAACGCTCGGCCTTCGGCGGATCGAGTGTCAGCACCGCCGTGCCGATATTGCCGCCGAGCTGCGTGTCGTAGCCTGATGATTTCAGGATATGGGCGATCAGCGCCGTCGTGGTCGACTTGCCGTTGGTGCCGGTTATGGCGATGAAAGGGCAATCCGGCGCATGGGCACGGCGCTCGCGCACGAAGAGTTCGACGTCGCCGACGATATCGACGCCCGCCGCCCGGGCAAGATCGACGGTCCAGTGTGGTTTCGGATGGGTGAGCGGCACGCCGGGCGACAGCACGAACAGCGCCTGCTGGCTCCAGTCGATGTTGTGCAGGTCTTCGGTCCTGATGCCTTCGGCAGCGGCCTTGGCGACACTGTCGGGATTGTCGTCCCAGGCGGTCACCTCGGCACCGCCTGATATCAGCGCCCGGGCGGTGGCAAAGCCGGAGCCTCCGAGCCCGAAGAGCGCGACCTTCCTGTCTTTGAGCGTCGTGACCGGGATCATCGCTGCCTCACCGGAGCTTCAGCGTCGAAAGGCCGAGCATCGCAAGGCCGACGGCGACGATCCAGAAGCGGATCACCACCTGGCTCTCGGTCCAGCCCTTCTTCTCGAAGTGATGATGGATCGGCGCCATCAGGAAGACACGCCGGCCGGTCATCTTGAAGAAACCGACCTGGATGATGACCGACAGCGTCTCGATAACGAAGAGGCCGCCGATGATTGCCATGACGATCTCGTGCTTGGTGGCGACGGCGACGGTGCCGATCGTGCCGCCGAGTGCCAGCGACCCCGTGTCGCCCATGAAGATGGCGGCGGGCGGCGCGTTGAACCAGAGAAAGCCGAGGCCGGCGCCGATGACGGCGCCAAGCACGACGGCGAGTTCGCCGGTGCCGGGCACGAAATTGATCTGCAGGTAGTTCGCAAACACCACGTTGCCGGCGAGATAGGCGATGACGCCGAAGGAGGCGGCGGCGATCATCACAGGCACGATGGCAAGCCCGTCGAGACCGTCAGTCAGATTGACGGCATTGCCGGCGCCGACGATGACGAAGCCGCCGAAGACGACGAACATGATGCCGATATTGATCATGAAGTCCTTGAAGAAGGGAAAGGCGATCGAGGAGCCGAAGGTCGAGCCGGCAATCCCCGAGGCAAGGGCGGTGCGCATCATGAAATAGACGGCGATGCCGGCGATGACAAATTCGATACCGAGCCGCGCCTTACCGGAAAAGCCCATGTGGCTCTGCTTCGTTACCTTGAGATAATCGTCGTAGAAGCCGATCGCACCGAAGCCCAGCGTCACCAGCAGCGTGGCGACGACATAGACGTTGGAAAGATCGGCCCAGAGCAGCGACGCGCCGACGATGCCGGCGAGGATCATCAGCCCGCCCATGGTTGGCGTGCCGGCCTTCTTGAAATGCGTCTGCGGCCCGTCGGCGCGGATCGGCTGGCCCTTGCCCTGCCGGATGCGCAGCGAATTGATGATCATCGGCCCGAACAGGAAGACGATCAGTGCTGAGGTGAAGAGAGCAGCCCCCGTGCGGAAGGTAATATATCTGAACAGGTTCAGAAATTTGAAATATTCCGACAGTTCGACAAGCCAGATCAGCATTCAGGGCCCCTTGTTTACCCGATCAAAATTCGCGTTGCGTGTCGGCAAATGGCGGGAACTTGTCAAGGAGCGCGGCGACGATCTTGCCGAAACCGATGCCCAGAGACGATTTCACCATCAACACGTCGCCTGGCGCGACCGAGTTCAATACATAATCCGTCAATTCGTCCGTGTTCTCGCGATATTCGACATGGACGCTTTCCGGCAACGA
Organism: Rhizobium sp. 25PS6; assembly: GCF_032464655.1. NCBI lineage: Bacteria > Pseudomonadati > Pseudomonadota > Alphaproteobacteria > Hyphomicrobiales > Rhizobiaceae > Rhizobium > Rhizobium sp. 25PS6. The sequence continues at coordinate 95,927 of NZ_JAWDIV010000015.1, read as the reverse complement.
TTCCTTGAGCGCAGCCATCTCGGCTCCTGCGAGCCAGACATGTTCGATGCCGGCAGCAAGCAGCGGCACGGTAAGGTCGGTATGGACCTTTTGCGCATACTCGCCCATCTCAAGCATGTCGCCGAGCACGGCGATACGGCGTCCGCGGCCGGTCGGCTCGGAGGCTGCCAGCAGCGCGATCGCCGCGCGCATCGAGGCCGGATTGGCATTGTAGCTCTCGTCGATCAGCGTGAAGCTGCCGCCGCCGATCGAAAGCCGGTGGCGTTTGCCCCTGCCCTTTTCCGGCCTCAGCGTCGCAAGCGCTTCGATCGCATTCTGCATATCTGCGTCGACGATCCTGACGACCCCGAGCGCTGCGAGCGCATTCTCAGCGATATGGCGGCCCGGCGCGCCGAGCGCGACCTCCAGCGTCTCGCCGCCGATCGTCAGCCACAGCGTCGAATTCTCGTCGGAGCCGTTGAATTCTGCGAGCCGGAATTCGGCCTTGGCATGCTGGCCGAAAGAATGGATATGCTCGATGCCGAGCGACTGCGCCGTGCGGTCGAGGAAATTGAACTGGTCGTTGTCGCGGTTGAGCACGACATGGCCACCGGGTTCGAGCCCCTCGAAGATCTCGGCCTTGGCGGCGGCGATTTCCTTGATGTTCTTGAAATTGCCGAGATGCGCCGGCGCGATCGTCGTGATGATGGCGACATCGGGACGGATCATCGCCACCAGCGGCCGAATCTCGCCGGGATGATTCATGCCGACTTCGAAGACGCCGTAATCCGTATCCTCAGGCATGCGCGCCAGCGTCAGCGGCACGCCCCAATGATTGTTGAAGGAGGCGACGGAGGCGTGCACCTTGCCGGAGGGCGACAGCACATGCCGCAGCATTTCCTTGGTGGTCGTCTTTCCCACAGATCCCGTCACCGCGATGATCCGGGCCCGCGAGCGCTCACGCGAGGCAAGGCCGAGCCGGCCAAGTGCCGCGAGCACGTCTTCCACGACGATCATCGGCACCGTCAGGCGGCCCATGGCGGGAAGCCTCGCCTCGCTGACGACGAGAAGGGAAGCGCCGTTCGCCATCGCCATCGAGGCGTAGTCGTGACCGTCGACACGGTCGCCCTTGATCGCGAAGAAGGCTTGGCCTGGAGTAATCGAGCGGCTGTCGATGGAAATGCCGGTGATGCCCTCGGGCAGCGTGCCGAAAGGGCGCCCCGCCATCGCTGCGATCATGTCTTCCGTCGTCCAGAGCCAGCTCAAGATTTCAACTCCTCCAAGGCCTTGCGCACCTCCGCATGATCGGAGAACGGCAGGGTAATGCCGCCGATCGTCTGCCCTTCCTCATGCCCCTTGCCGGCGACGATCAGAGTATCGCCGGATCTCAGCATGCCGACCGCCTCGCGAATCGCCATGGCGCGATCGGCGATTTCCACGGCGCAGCTTGCTGCCGCCATGATCTCCGCCCGGATCGAGGCCGGCTCCTCCGAACGCGGATTATCGTCGGTGACGATAACGACGTCGGCAAGTCGGCAGGCGATTTCGCCCATGATCGGCCGTTTGCCGCGGTCACGGTCGCCGCCGCAGCCGAAAACGACGATGACGCGACCGGTAGTGAAGGGTCTGACCGAGCCCAGCACATTTTCCAGCGCATCCGGCTTGTGGGCGTAGTCGACATAGGCGAGCGCGCCGTCTTTTGTATGGCCGACGAGTTCGAGACGGCCGGACGCGCCGACGAGCTTCTCGAGCGCGGCCATTGCAACCTTCGCCTCAACGCCGGTCGACATGGCAAGCCCTGCTGCAACCAGCGCGTTGGCCACCTGGAAATCGCCCGCCAGCGGAATGTCCACCTCGAAGATCTCGCCGCCGATATGGATCTCGGCCATCTGCTTGTGGCGGAAGTGCTCGACGCGCTTCAACGAGAGATAATCGCCCTTCCGCCCGACGGTACGGATGTCGTGACCGGCATCGGTCGCGGCCTTAATCGCCTGCGCCGACCACGGATCGTCGGCAAAGATCACCGCGGGCGATCCCTTCGGCAGCAGCGTATCGAAAAGCCGCATCTTGGCGGCCATGTAGGCTTCGATCGTGGGATGATAATCCATGTGGTCGCGGCCGAGATTGGTGAAGGCGGCAGCCGCAAGCCTGACGCCGTCGAGCCGGCACTGGTCGAGACCGTGGCTGGAGGCCTCCATCGCGGCATGTGTCACGCCTTCTCCGGCAAGTTCCGCCAGCAGCGCATGTAGCGACACCGGATCGGGCGTCGTCAGCGAGCCATATTCGTTGCGCGTCGGCGAGACGACGCCCGTCGTGCCAATCATCGCGGCCGCGTGGCCGGCATACGCCCAGATCTGCCGGGTGAAAGAAGCGACGGAGGTTTTGCCCGCCGTGCCGGTGACGGCGACCATGGTGTCGGGCTGCCTGCCGTGGAAACGCGCGGCGGCGATGGAAAGGAAACGACGCGGCTCCTTGACCGCCAGCACGGGGATCGAAGCATCGACGGCTTGGGCGGCGATCGCGACGGCAGCGCCGCGGCCGGCGGCATCCACGATGAAGCCCGCGCCATCAGCCCTGGTGCCGGCGACCGCGACGAAGACATTGCCCGGCGCCACCTTGCGGCTATCCGAAGATAGGCCTGAAATATCAAGCAGGCCTGCCGGGCCTTCGAGCTGTGCTTCAAGTTCCGGAAACTGATCTCCGGCCAGGTCTCGCAATTTCATCGAATGCACTTTTCTCTCTTGAAGCCGGTTCACCCCTCGCGAATCGGCGTCGATATTCATTCACACTCAATAAGACACCAGCAAGGCCGATCCGCCCTCCCCGAATTTCGGCTCGATGCCGAGAATAGGGGCCGCGCGGCTGATGATGTCGCGGGCGATCGGACCGGCGGTACCTGCGGAGAGCGTTCCGCCATATTGCTTTTCGCCCGTTTTTGGCTCGTCGCAGAAGGTGATAACGGCATATCGGGGATTATCGATCGGGAAAGCGGAGATGAAGGAGTTGAAGTTCAGCGTCGAGGAGTAACGCCCATTCACCACCTTGTCCGCCGTGCCGGTCTTGCTGCCGACGGCAAAACCCGGCACGCGGGCGACCCGCCCCGATCCCTTGTAACCGTTGAAATCGAGGAGATGGCGCACTTCGTCGCTAGTCGACTTCTTAAGAACTTGCTTGGCGATCTGATCGGCCTGTTCGCGTGTGCGCGGCAGGAATGTCGGCTCGATCAGCTTGCCGCCGTTGACGAGTGCGGCAGCCGCCACCCCTGTCTGCAGCGCCGTCGTCGAGACGCCATGGCCGAAGGAAATCGTGATCGAATTGATCTTCTTCCAGACGCGCGGCTGGCTCGGCATCTTCACTTCGGGCAGCTCGGTCTGCATCTTCGTCAAGAGGCCTAACTTGGTGAGATAGTCCTTCTGAGCGTCGATGCCGACGATATCGATGACGCGCGCCGTACCGATATTCGAAGAATACTGGAAAATCTCGGGAACGGTCAGCCAGCGGCGCTGCCCGTGAAAATCGTGGATGGTGAAACCGCCGATATAGATCGATTTGCTGGCATCGAAACTGTCGGTCATCTTCACCTTGCCGCTATCAAGCGCCATGGCCAGCGAAAAGGTCTTGAAGGTAGAACCCATTTCGAAGGTGCCGTTGGTCATCCGGTTGAGCCAACCCTCCTTGGCGCCTTCCTGCGGATCGTTCGGATCGAAATCCGGCGCCGATGCCATCGCCAGCACTTCTCCCGTATGCACATCGATGATCGCGGCGCCGGCGCCTTTGGCCTGGAAGTTGTTGACAGCGTTGACGACCACGTCCCGAACGATGTTCTGCACGCGCAGGTCGATCGAAAGGCGCACCGGCTCGAGCGGCTGGTCGCTGGTCATGCCGACGGAGGCGAGATCGGCAAGCCCCTGGTCGTCGATAAATTTCTCCATGCCGGCGACACCGCGGTTGTCGATGTTGACGTAACCGAGGATGTGCGCGGCGGTCGCCCCGCCCGGATAGAAGCGGCGCTTCTCCGGCCGGAAGCCGATGCCGGGAATGCCGAGCGCCAGGATCTGGCTCTGCTGCTTCGGCGTCAGTTGCCGGCGCAGCCAGGCGAAATGCGAGGTCTTGACCGAGAGCTTCTTATAACTGTCTCTGACGTCGAGCTCGGGCAGCACCGTTGCAAGCTTCTCGACCGCCTCGTCGGCGTCGACGATCTTGTTCGGCTCGGCAAACAGCGAGACGGTGCGGATGTCGGTCGCCAGCACCTCGCCGTTGCGGTCGAGAATGTCGGGGCGCGAGGCCATCAGCCGGTCGGGCGGCAGGATGCTGGAGACGACCTCCTGGTCCTTCATCGCATATTCGACGAGACGGCCGCCGATGACGGCGTAGACGCCCATGAAGCCAAGGATCAGCAGGCCGACACGGCTTTTTGCCTGCCCTGATTTCTTCTTGCGCGACCCCTCGATCGCCAGGCCGGCGGGGGAAGGACCGCCAAACCGGTTATAGACGCCGGCGGAGAAATGCGCCTGGCTCTTCAAAACCATGATGCGGGAAAGAAACGACATTATTCCTCCACCGATCCGGTTTCGATCTGGTCTGCATCCTCAGTCTCGCCGCGCGGCGCGGGCATCGGAACGGGCTGCGCCTTGGCGGTGGCTTGCGCGCCCTTGGTGCCTGGCGCGCTCTTGGCGCTGGCCTCGGTCGCGCTCTTGGCGCTGGCCACGGTCGCGCCTTTGGCGCTGACCTTTGCCTCCGTCACGTCAGGCACGGGAACCTCAGATTTCAGCATCGGCAATTCCTTGGCATGCACGAGCGCCGTCGATTCCGTCGGCTGCAGCTTCAATTCTTCATTATAGGCCTTGACCAGACGCTCCAGCCGGTTCGGCTGCGATTGCAGTGCCCAGTCGGCCTTGAGAAGGTCAATCGTGTCCTTCTCAAGCTTGATCTCTGCTTCGAGGCGATGAACCTCCTCGACCTTCAATTCGGCGCGGTGCTTGATCGTGTAGGTCACGGTGGCGGTGGCCGTCATGACGCCGATGAGCACGAGATCGAACGTTTTCAGCATATCAACCTCCAAGTTTTCCGAGACTGGCAAGATTGGGAAACCCGAAGAGCGACATATCCGCGGCTTCGGCGGCGGCGTCCGTCCTCAGACCGGCGCGCAGCTTCGCGGAGCGGGCGCGCGGATTGATCTCCGCCTCCGCCTCGCTTGCCGAAACCAATGGCTTGCCGACCGCCGCAAAGGTTGCCGCCCGCTCATGCGCGACCGGCAGATGCCGCGAACCCGAAGCCTTGCCGGCGCGATCGGAGAAGAACTTCTTGACGATGCGGTCTTCGAGCGAATGAAAGGTGACGACGACAAGCCGCCCACCGGGCTTCAGTACCGTCTCCGCCGCAAACAGCGCCTGCGCCAGTTCGCCGAGCTCGTCGTTGACGAAGATACGCAAGGCCTGGAAGACGCGCGTTGCAGGATGGATCTTGTCTTTCATCTTGCGTGGCGTGACGACTTCAATGAGACCGGCGAGATCGCGTGTCGTTTCGAACGGTTTTTCCTCGCGTCGCTTCTCGATCGCATGGGCGATACGCGGTGCCTGGCTTTCCTCGCCGAGAAAATGGAAGATGCGGATGAGATCGGCGACCTTGGCGCGGTTGACGACATCGGCGGCCGAAACGCCTTCGGCCGACATGCGCATATCGAGCGGCCCGTTCTTCTGGAAGGAGAAGCCACGTTCGGCCTCGTCGATCTGCATGGAGGAGACGCCGATATCGAGCACGACGCCATCGAGCCCGCCTTGCGGCGCATGATCGGCAAGATGCGAGAATTGCGAATGAACGAGCCTGAGACGACCGCCATGGGCGGCAACCATCGCTTGGCCGGCCGCAATCGCCGTCGGATCACGATCGAGCGCGATCACCTCGGCGCCGGCAGCAAGGATGGCTGAACTGTAACCGCCCGCGCCGAACGTACCGTCGAGGATGAGTTTGCCGGGCGCGGGCGCCAATGCCGCAAGAACTTCAGCGAGAAGAACAGGAATGTGACGAACCGGTCCGCCACCGGCATCAGTTGAACCTCCGCCAGGATTCGCCACCATTCCGTTCCCTCGTTGTTTCAGGAACGCTTGCCCGCCAGCTTGCGCTCCCCTCGTGCCTGCGCCTGTGCGGCCACAAAAGCCTGCGGCTGCCAGAGCTGAAAATGATCCGCCCGACCGACGAAGGTCACTTCGTCCGAGATGCCGGTAAAGCCACGAATGAAATCCGTGACCATCAACCGCCCCTCGGCGTCGAGCTTCATGAAGACCCCGCCTCCATGAATGAGAAGCGACATCTCGTTCGCATCCGGCGAAAACGGATCCTCCGCAGCAATCTGCCGTTCGAATCTTTCGAGAAGATCCGGACCGCCGATGCTGATCGCCGGAAACACAAAGTCCTGGAAGCAGTAGAGCTCCTGGACGTTGCGCTGCGCCAGCACGGAACGGAAAGCCGAAGGCACGGAAACCCTGCCCTTGGCGTCGATCCTGTTGGTCGCATTCGAAAGGAAGCGGCTCATGACACGAAACATCCGTTCCCGCAGGGATCCGGACGACCAAAAGACGCCCGAAACTCCCGATATCAGGCACAGCTTCGCAAGCCGGATGAGCCAAAACCCCTCCGACGCTTCCGGAGAGGAAGACGCCTTTGCTTTGCGATAAATGGGCAGATAATTGCCCTGATGCAGTGCGCATTTGGGATAGCATGGGACCATATGGGCGTCAATGGGATACGCCTATTTTGCAATAGACGCATGATCAAAAATTTATAAGCCGTTAAGTTTAACAAAGGGTTAGCGGAGTCATCTTACAAATGACACGCATTGGTATCCCTTCAGGAAAAATCCATCCGATGGATGCGTAAACATCTGCTTGAAAACAGCCGGTTTCAGCGACTTACGCTGAAAATCCGGCTGCCGCGCCGTTAAGATGATAATCGCCAGTTGGCCTGTAAGCCGGGTTCTGTATGGCTCCGGCGTGAACCGGAACGTGGCAGCCATTCCTCTGGGACAGCGTTCGCACGCTGCCTCACGCAACCCACCCGGATGACTGGCCTGGAAACCAGCCGGAAGGCCTTTCGGCCTACCGCGTCATCCCTATTCGGTCTTGCTCCCGGTGGGGTTTACCGTGCCATTTCCGTTGCCGGAGATGCGGTGGGCTCTTACCCCACCCTTTCACCCTTACCTGTCATGACAGGCGGTTTGCTTTCTGTGGCACTTTCCCTGAGGTCACCCTCGCCGGACGTTATCCGGCACCGTGTTTCCGTGGAGCCCGGACTTTCCTCACCCTACCGCCTTTCGGCATTGGTAAAGCGCGGCTGCCCAGCCAACTGGCAGGGCTCCCATAAACGAGAGAGATCGCAATTGCTATCGAAATCAAAATTTACTTACCGAAATTGCGGTGTGAAATCCGTGGAATAGCCCTGTTCGCTGATTCCGCCTGACAAAAGCAGCTCGGCCCCAAGCCGACCGATTTCGTCCGAGCTCTTGGCCGACGTCCCGGCGCAGCCCGTCAACACCGCGATCTCGGGCGATGAGCTATAGCCAATCATCGGATAGCCGCTTTCCGTATGCGACACGACGCAGGCGGCCGTCGAAATCGAAAGCGGCACCATATCGGGCACAAGACCTTCAACGATGCGCTTGAGATGCGCGCGCACTGTATCGCGCCCCTCGGTCTTGAACCAGGCGCGCATTTCCGTGTCGTCGCTGAGCGTCAGATCGTCAGGATCGCCACCGATCTTCAGGTAGAATTTGCCGTCGGGATACCGGATCGGCGGCAGCAGGTAGATATCGATGCCAGGCGCCCGGAGAATGAGCGATGGCATCGCGACCAGGCGTGCCGCGTCGGCATCGCTTACCTCGAAAAGCGTCACGGTCCGGGCATAAACCGTCATGGCAACGGGCTGCGGCAACAGATTCTCCGAAATGGAAAATCCGCCTGCTGCCAGCAGCACCTTTTCAGCACGATAGATCAGGCCACCTGATGTCTCGACGGCAGCCGATCCACCTTCGCTGCGGATCGAAACGACATGATCGCGAATGACGGCCGCACCAGCCTGTTCCGCCAGCAACGATTGGGCTTTCACAAGCTTTCGCGGACTGATGTGGCCGGCGCCCCTCGCCTCGAAGACGCCCGCGCCCCCATCGGGAAAGGCGAAGAAGGGAAAGGCAGCTTTCAGCCCCTGCTCGTCGAGCAGGCTGGTCTCGACGCCGAGCGAAACGGCGGCCCGTCGGGTTTTCTCGAGATAATCGCCCCCGGTCGGCGCGACGACGACGCAGCCGACTTCGCGATAGAAATCGATGCCGCTGTCGCGGGCGATCTCACCATAGCGGTCGATCGAGCGGTTGGCGAGCAGCGCCCAATTGCGGTCGGGATCGATGGTGCGAGTGATGCGCCCCTCATCATAATGGCTGGCGAAGACACCCTGATGCGTCTTGCGGTCAACAGGCTCGTCCGGGCCAATCACCGCGACACCGTCCGCTTGGCGTGCCAGATATTTTGCGGCCGCGGCACCCATCATGCCGCGGCCGATAACGATGAACCTGAAACCGACTGCCATATCGCACCTCGCTAAATGCCAGCGATACCATGGCAATCGTCTTGAATCATCCAGCTCTTTTCAGGGATAAGCGCTTCAGGCTCAGAGCATTGCCAGAACCTTGCCGCAATAGGACTTGGACACCGGGTTCATGCGCGTGGCGCCATGGCCGGCATTGTATTTGAGGATGGTGTTGCAAGTCTCGCCACCACCGAGATCATGGGCCGCAGCCAGATATTTCATGCCGTACTTGATGTTGGTTTCGGGATCGAACAGGCCCTTGGCGCTGCCGGAATAGCCCATCATGCGGGCAGTTGCAGGCTTTATCTGCATCAGGCCGATTTCACCGTGGCTGCCGCGCGCATTCGGATTGAAATTGCTTTCGATGCGGATGACCGCGGTCGCAAGCGCAACCGGTACATCATATTGGTTCGCATATTTGCTGATCAGTGCGGAATAGGAATTGCCGGAAACATTGGCGACGGGATAACCGCTCTGGCGCTCGACCGTCTTCAGCGGGCGTTCCGCCGTCTTGAGCGGACGCTTCGCCGGCTTGACCGAACGCTCCGCTTTCTTCAACGGACGCTCTGTCTTCTTCGAAGGACGCTCGACCTTCTTCACCGGCGCATCGGCTCGCACACCCCAATCATTCGCAAAGGCAAAGCTATTTCCCGCCAGCACCATGCCAACGCATGTTGCAGCAACAACAATCAGTTTTCTCATGTAGTCTTGAACACTCCGACCCAAAGAATTTCCGGACGGCGCGCCTCGCTGTCATAATGAATACCAGATCAAGGACCGATCGGGATTCACGGTAATTCTTATCGTTTCACATAACGCCCTTGGTTTAACTCGAAAACAACCCCGAGCACCGCTTGGCGGAGGTTCTTAGACCATCGCAATGAGGAGATAATAGGGAAATGATGTGGCAGACCGAATTTCGCGCTGCAGTGCGAAATTCGGCGTTTCAGTAATTGTCGAGGAATCAGGAATAATGCGGCAAAGCCGACAGCAGCCGGTGCAGCGTGTCGATCGTCGAGAAATCGGCGATACCATCTATCCGTTCGGGCCGAAAATGGCGCTGGAAAGCTTCGACGTCACCCGCCGTTTTTTCCGAGAATTTGCCTGTGATTTCAGTGCCGTAACCATAAAGCGACAGCATTGACTGCAGCGCTTCCACAGGTTGACCGGTATCGCCGCGTTGGAAGAAGCGCCCACCGGTGATCGTTGCCGGCTCGACCCAGTGCCCGATGCCTGCTTGGTGGAGCGCGGCCCAGGGGAATTTCTCGCCCGGATCGACCTTGCGGATCGGAGCGACATCGGAATGCCCGAGGACCCGTTCCGGCGTGATCGACCAACGTTTGACACAGTCGCGACACAATTCGATCACCGCGGCGATCTGCTCTTTCGGATAATCAGGAAGCCCGCCCGGATGGCCGGCATTGGCGATCTCGATGCCGATCGACAGCGAATTGATATCGGTCTCGCCGTGCCAGCTGCTTTTTCCCGCATGCCAGGCACGCCGCATTTCCGGCACGAGCTGCACGACCTCGCCATTCTCATGCACGAAATAATGGCTGGAAACCTGACTTTCGGCGCGACAGAGCCAGTCGAGCGCACCATCTGCCGTCGGCATGCCGGTATAGTGCAGCAGGATCATATCGGGACGGCGCCCGTCCGCCCGTTCGCCATGGTTCGGCGAAGGTTGCACGCGGGCGCTTCTGCAGTCGGCCTCGAAAGAGGTCATGCGGCGCGGCGTTCCTTCTCGATCGCCTCATAGGCCGCGTTCAGCGCCGCCATGCGCTCATTGGCGATCACATGGAATTCCTTCGGCACGCCGCGCGAAATCAGCCGGTCGGGATGATGTTCGCTGACGAGGCCGTGGTAACGGCGGCGGATGGTCGGGAAATCATCGGAAGGCGAGACGCCGAGCACCTTGTAGGGATCGCCGCCGGACGACACGTGGCGGGCGGCGATCTGCTCGAAGCGGATCTCGCTCATCTGGAAGATCTCGCCGATATGGCGCAGGAAATTCAGTTCCTTCTCATGGATCAGCCCGTCGGCCTTGGCGATGTGGAAGAGGCCGTCGAGCACGTCTTCCAGCACCGGGCAATTGGCCGCACAGGTTACGCACAGCGTCGAGAGCCGTTCGGCATAGGCTTCGTAGCCGGCGACGTCCTGGCGCGCGAGATTGTAGAGCCTGGCGACATTCTTCGCCTGATCCTGCGGAAACTCGAAGATTTCGCGAAAGGCTTCGACCTCCTTCTCGCTGACGATGCCGTCAGCCTTGGCCATCTTGGCCGACAGCGCGATAATCGCCACCGAGAAAGCCACCTTACGCCGGGTCTCGGGATCGCCTTCAAAAACCGTGCGGATAGCCTCGACCACCGCAGACAGCGCATTGCCTGCAGTATTGCCAATGGCATTCAACAGTTTTTCCCAGAAGGACATCGAAAATCTCACACACTTGTCAACTTATAGAGAAACAGCTTGACCAAAGAATCGCAGCCTTTGCAAGGCGACTATTCGTCGTAGGGCCGAACACAGTTTTCACGATTTGGTAATTGTCGCACCGCAACAAACGATTCATCACGCCCGCTTTCATCTCGCATGAGGGCATGGACGGCGGTCGCCGGCATTGCCAGGGCACGTGGATTCCGGAACGCGCGGCGGAAATTTCCACGGGCAGTTCCCGACCGCAGACCTGGTTGAAACGATTATATCAGCACTTCGCGTCGCCTTTGCAGTCCAACATGGCAGAAACGTGCATTTTTCGTAAATTCTTTACTTTACAGGGCCCTTTCCCTGCCGCATCCATGCGCTAGCTAACGCTGCCGCACCGAAACACCGTAGGAGGGATCATGGCCAAACAGAAAGTCGCAATGCTGACCGCCGGAGGCCTGGCGCCCTGTCTTTCGTCCGCCGTCGGCGGCCTTATCGAACGCTATAGCGACGTCGCGCCCGAACTCGAAATCGTCGCTTACAAGTCGGGCTACCAGGGTGTGCTCCTCGGCGACAGCATCGAGATCAGCCGCGCGATGCGCGAAAAGGCGCCGCTGCTGCACCGCTACGGTGGCTCGCCGATCGGCAACAGCCGCGTCAAGCTCACCAATGCCGCCGACTGCGTCAAGCGCGGCCTGGTCAAGGAGGGCGAGAATCCGCTGCGGGTCGCCGCCGAACGCCTCGCCAATGACGGCATCACCATTCTCCACACGATCGGCGGCGACGACACCAACACCACGGCCGCCGACCTTGCCGCCTACCTCGCCGCCAACGGCTACGATCTCACCGTCGTCGGCCTGCCGAAGACTGTCGACAATGACGTCGTGCCGATCCGCCAGTCTCTCGGCGCCTGGACGGCCGCCGAAGTCGGCGCGCATTTCTTCGACAATGTCGGCAACGAGCAGACCGCCGCCCCCCGCACCCTCGTCATCCATGAAGTCATGGGCCGCCATTGCGGCTGGCTGACGGCCGCCACCGCCCGCGCCTATCTGCAGCGCACCAGCCGCAACCAGTATGTCGACGGCCTGATGATGGACGCGCACCTGAAGAGTATCGACGCCGTCTACCTGCCTGAGATGGCCTTCGACCTCGACGCCGAGGCCGCCCGGCTGAAGGAAAGCATGGACCGCAACGGCCACGCCACGGTCTTCGTCTCGGAAGGCGCCTGCCTCGATGCCATCGTCGCCGAGCGCGAAGCCGCCGGCGAGACCGTCAAGCGCGATGCTTTCGGCCATGTGAAAATCGACACGATCAATGTCGGCGCCTGGTTCCAGAAGCAGTTCGCCAATCTGCTCGACGCCGAGCGTTCCCTGGTGCAGAAATCAGGTTATTTCGCCCGCTCGGCGCCCGCCAACGGCGATGATCTCAGGCTGATCCAGAGCATGGTCGATCTCGCCGTCGAAAGCGCGCTCAACAAAGTCTCCGGCGTCACCGGCCATGATGAAAGCCAGAACGGTAAATTGCGCACTATAGAATTCCCGCGCATCAAGGGCGGCAAGGCTTTTGACCTTTCGACGGCATGGTTTGCCGAAGTCATGGACAATATAGGCCAGAAATACAAAGAAGCGTGATTGACGGATGGTTAATATGATGTCTTTGCTTGTTCCTGAGGAATAGGAGGAGACACCATGTCACTTGAAGCTTGGCTCGCTTTTGCGGCCGCATCCGCCATCATGCTGGCCATACCGGGGCCGACGATACTGCTCGTCGTTTCCTATGCGCTCGGTCATGGGCGCCGGACGGCGTTCGCGACGGTGGGCGGCGTGGCGCTTGGTGACTTCACGGCGATGACGGCCTCTCTCTTCGGTCTCGGCGCCGTCCTGGCCGCCTCGGCGACCCTCTTCACCGTCTTGAAGTGGATCGGCGGCGCCTACCTGATCTGGCTGGGAATCAAGCTCTGGCGGGCTCCCATCATCGGCGAACCGATTGCCGACAACGACAACCTGCCGGAGGAAAAGTCGGTCAAGATCTTCCTCCACGCCTATGTCGTCACCGCCCTCAATCCGAAGAGCATCATCTTCTTCGTCGCCTTCGTGCCGCAGTTCCTCAATCCGGCCCTGCCCTTCGTCGGGCAGATGGCGATCATGGAAGCCACCTTCCTCGTGCTGGCGATCCTCAACGCTTCCACCTACGCCTTTCTCGCCCATAGCGCACGCGGACTGATTCGCAAGGCGAGCATCCAGCGCGCCGTAAACCGAACCGGAGGCACTCTGCTGATCGCTGCAGGCGCCGTAACGGCCGGGTATCGCCGTATTGCAGCGTAGAAATATTCCGAAATATTCCGTGGTTGCCGGAATGTCACGAATAGGTTAATGGGGTCACCAGGGCTTAAGGCTTTTGGTAACTTTTATACGCTGCCGGGGCGGCGCGATTTCACGAAAGTGGCGGAATGGTAGCGATCGGATTATCCGGCCTGAAACGCAGTCTTGTCGTCTCGACGATACTCTGCGGCGTGATGACGGGATGTACGAGCGTCGAATACACGTCCCAGGCCGAACTGACAGCCGCCCAGACCGTCGTGCCCATGCCGAAACCCGGCGAAGATGCAACACTCGCCGCGATCCCGACAGCCGAAGGCGCAGCCGGTCAGTCGTTTTCAGGCGCCACCATTCCACAGACATCCCCCTCCCTGACCGCAACGGCGATGCCGGCCGTGACAGCCTCCCAGCCTGGCGATCTTACCATACAGGCAGGCATGCAGCCGGCAGCCTATGCGCAGATCCCGCTGACGCCCGAGATGACGGCGATTCAGTCCGTGGTACCGACGCCGCGTCCGGGAACGCCGGCACAGCCGACGACGCAGCTTGCCTTTGCCGCGACACCGCAAAACAGCGCGCTTGCAGCACTTGCCGCAGTCGACACCACGCCGCGTGCCAGCATGGACTACGGTTTCGACGAATCCAGGCCAATCGATCCCCCGACCGCCCCCCCGATGTTCAGCGACGACGACAAAAACGATGCGCCGACCGTCGAGAAGAGCTTTGTCACCAAGCTCATCCAGAAATATTCGAAAATCTACGAAATTCCCGAGACCCTGCTCCATCGCGTCGTCCATCGCGAGAGCCGCTATAATGCGAAGGCCTACAACAAGCGCGGCTATTTCGGCCTCATGCAGATCAAGTACAACACCGCCAAGTCGATGGGCTATGACGGTGCCCCGGGCGGCCTCTTCGATGCCGAAACCAACATCAAATATGCTGCGAAATATCTGCGCGGCGCCTGGCTCGTCTCCGACAGCAAGGAAGACGATGCCGTTCGCCTCTACGCCCGCGGCTATTATTACGACGCCAAGCGCAAGGGCATGACCGACATCGCCCACGGTAACTACTGAAACCCGGCAATTGTTGAAACAGGGATGACGGGTGAAACGGTGGCCTATGGCTACGGCTGGGCTTGCCGTTGCGATCCGGCCTGCTGCTCCGGCGCTCCCGATTGCGGCAAAGCCGCCAGGATCGCCTTGAGAAGCGTCCGCGGCTGGTAGCCGAACCAGCTCGGCGTCAGTCCGAACCGAACCACGACCAGATTGGCGGACGGCACGATCGCCATGCTCTGCCCGTCATGCCCCGTCAGCCAGAACGTATCCTCCGGCAGCCCAAACGCGGCGCTCGAGCCGCCGCCGGGGGCAAGCCAGGCCTGGCCCTGCGTGTACCGGCCGTTCGAAGCAGCCGTCGGGGTGCGCATGGCGCCGACAAAACCCTCCGGCAATAGACGCTGGCCGTTCCACACGCCATCCTGCAGCAGGAACTGCCCGAAGCGCGCCCAGTCATGTGCAGTCGCATAAAGATAGGAGCTTCCGGCGAACGTGCCGCGCGCATCGAGTTCGAACACGGCGCTCGTCATGCCGAGCGGGGAAAACAACGCGTCGCGCGGATAGGAAAAAGCCGCCTGAGCATTGCCGACCCTGTCCATCCAGATGCGCGACAAAAGCACCGCCGTGCCACTCGAATAGCGGAATCGCTTGCCGGGGGCCGCCTCCATCGGCGCATTGGCCGGCAGCGATACCATGTCGGGATCGAGATAGAGCATGCGCGTTACGTCGGCGACATCGCCATAGTTCTCGTTGAAGGCAAGGCCGCTTTCCATGCCAAGCAGGTCGGAAACCTTTATTTTGGCGCGAGCATCGTCCTTCCACTGCGCCAGCAGATGATCGTCGTCGAAGGAGATCTTGCCGTCGAGCATCAGGCGACCGAGGATCGCCGCATTCACGGTCTTCGTCATCGACCATCCGATCAGCGGCGTCTTCGCCGAGAATCCGGGGGCATAGGCCTCCGCGACGATGCGACCATCCCGCACTACCACGACCGCTCGCATGGCCGGGCCGGCAAGCCCGGAATCGGCCAGCACAGCGGCAACTTTCGTGTCGGGATCGCCGACGTCCTCGCCCTGCGGCCATAAAGCAGGGTTCGTTTCCATCTTGGCCGGCGCGTCGAAGGGGACGGCATTCGCTGCCGCCTCGAAATCGCCATCCGGCACACTCGTGCAGCCGAGCCCACCGCGATAGAGCGCATAACTCGATGCAAACAGCCCCATGAAGCGAGCCGTCACTCGGCCATTGTCACGGTCGACACTGACGCGCACAAGCCGCAGCAGCGGGTTTCCCGGCGCCTGCACATCGTCCTCCAGCACGTCCTCGGCGTTGCGCCCGGCGATGAAGACGTTGGAACAGACAATCTTGGCGGCATAGCCGTCCCCGACACGCAGGAGCTCCGGCGGACTGACGAACAACCAGGCGGCGCCGGCAACGACGAAGAGAACGAGAAGGAGAGCAAGCGCCTTCAAGACACGCAGGACAAATCGCATGGCATTCCTCCGAATGCCCGGAGAGAAGCAGGAATTGCGTCTGCCGGAAAGGGGGCGGCGCGAAGAAGATCCGTCGCCTCGATCACTTTCCGAGGAGCTTGATGTTTTCGAACGGCGCGCGCCCACAGCCCGCGTCATCAAACTGTAGCAGTGGCGCGCTACACGCCCTGAACGCTAAAAAGGTGACAGACTCATGTCAGAATTTGCACCGGATGCCGGCTTCCGCAAGAACCGGAAACTCAAGGACGCCCTTCTTCGCCATAAGGCTTTTTCGAAGGATGGCTTTTCCGAGCGTCTCTTCGGCCTTCTCTTCTCCGGCCTCGTCTATCCGCAGATCTGGGAGGATCCGGATCTCGACATGCAGGCGATGGAACTGAAGCCGAACCATCGCATCGTCACCATCGGCTCCGGCGGCTGCAACATGCTCGCCTATCTCTCCAAAGCGCCGGCCTCGATCGACGTCGTCGATCTCAACCCGCACCACATCGCGCTGAACCGCCTGAAGCTTGCCGCCTTCAAGCACCTTCCCGGCCATGCCGATCTCGTCCGCTTCCTGGCAATCCCGAACGAGAAGTCGAACAGCCGCGCCTACGACCAGCATCTCGCCGCCCGTCTCGATGAGGCGACCCGCAGCTACTGGAACGGCCGTAAGTTCGGCCGTCGCCGCGTCACAGTCTTCGACCGCAACATTTACGAAACGGGCCTGCTCGGTCGCTTCATCGGCGCCGCCCACCTTCTTGCCCGCCTGCATGGCGTCAAGCTGCACGAGATGACCAAGACCCGCTCGATCCGCGAGCAGCGCCAGTTCTTCGACGAGCAGATCGCGCCGCTCTTCGAAAAGCCGGTCGTGCGCTGGATCACCGGCCGCAAGAGTTCGCTCTTTGGCCTCGGCATTCCGCCGCAGCAATATGACGAACTTGCAAGCCTTGCCGCCGATCATTCGATCGCGCCAGTGCTGAAGCACCGCTTGGAAAAGCTTGCCTGTCATTTCCCGATGAGCGACAACTATTTTGCCTGGCAGGCCTTCGGCCGCCGCTACGGCACCGAAGCGGAAGGCCCGCTGCCGACCTATCTGAGGTCGGACCACTATCAGGTAATCCGCGCCAATGTCGATCGCGTCAACGTTCACCACGCAAGCTTCACCGAGCTTCTGGCCCGCGAGCCGGCCGCCTCACGCGACCGCTACATCCTGCTCGACGCGCAGGACTGGATGACGGACGAGCAGTTGAACGACGTCTGGACGGAAATCACCCGCACGGCGCGCGAAGGCGCCCGCGTGATCTTCCGCACCGCCGCCGAAAAAAGCATCATCGAAGGCCGCCTGGCTCCGGCGATCCGCGACCAATGGGATTATTTCGAAGAGAAGTCGCGTGAACTGACTGCGCTCGATCGCTCGGCAATCTACGGCGGCTTCCACATTTACGGGAAGAAGGCGTGAGTAAGGTCGGCACCGAGACGGCAGGACAGAGCGATGAACATGCCAGCCTCATGGATGGCATGTACCGCTATCAGCGCCATATCTACGACCTGACCCGCAAATATTATCTTCTCGGCCGCGACAGCACGATCCGCAATCTCGACGTGCCCGAAGGCGGCACGCTGCTTGAAGTCGGCTGCGGCACGGGGCGCAACATGGCTTTCGCCCACAGACATTTCCCGACCGCCAAGCTGTTCGGCCTCGACATTTCCCAGGAGATGCTGATTTCGGCGCGCAAGACCTTTGCCACCAAGGCGACGATCCCGGAGTTCCGCGTCGCCGACGCCACGGCGTTCACACCGCGCGAATTCGGCGTCAGCGGCTTCGATCGCATCCTGATTTCCTATGCCCTGTCGATGATCCCGGACTGGCAGCGCGCCGTTGATGCATCGATTGCCGCCCTCAATCCCGGCGGCCAGCTGCACATCGTCGATTTCGGCCAGCAGGAAGGCTTGCCGGGCTGGTCCCGGCGCATGCTGCAGTCCTGGCTTGCAAAATTCCACGTCACCCCGCGCCCCGATCTGCGCGAGGTCCTGGAAGCGCAAGCCCATGAAAACAACGCGACATTGTTGTTCGATACCGTCGGCGGCGGTTATGCCTGGCGGGCAGCTATTATCAGCGAGCGCTCATAATTCGCTTGAAACTAACCGATTTTTTACGTTGATATGGCGAATAGAGGGTTATCCTCTGCTGACTCGTCTTTTTCGAAGGTCAGGTTGTGGGGCAAAGAGATCATTCGAGCTACGACGGGACGCCCATGCGCCGGCTATTGTTTTGCGTTTTGCCCTTGGCCGTCCTTTTGGCCGGCTGCAGTTCCTCGGGTTATGACTATCTCGAAACGGCGTCGATCAAGCCGAAGACGCGCTTCAAGGACACCGATCCCCAGGATTTCGGAGCAAAGCATCCGCAGCAGAATCCGGTGCACGGCATCGATATTTCCAAATGGCAGGGCGATATCGACTGGGGCACGGTGAAGAATTCAGGCGTCTCCTTCGCCTTCATCAAAGCCACCGAAGGCAAGGACAGGGTCGATCCGCGCTTCGACGAATACTGGCGAGAGGCTGGCGCCGCCGGCATCCCGCACGCTCCCTATCATTTCTACTATTTCTGCTCCTCCGCCGATCAGCAGGCCGACTGGTTCATCCGCAACGTGCCGAAGGCGGCCATGCGGCTGCCGCCGGTGCTTGACGTCGAATGGAACGGCGAATCGAAGACCTGCCGCTACCGTCCCGACGCTGAAACGGTGCGCGCCGAAATGCAGCGTTTCATGGACCGGCTGGAGGCCTATTACGGCAAGCGCCCGATCATCTACACCTCGGTCGATTTCCACCGCGAAAATCTCGTCGGCTACTTCCAGGATTATCATTTCTGGGTCCGTTCGGTGGCAAAACACCCCGAGGCGACCTATTCCGACCGCCGCTGGGCCTTCTGGCAATATACCTCGACCGGCGTTATTCCTGGCATTAGTGGGCCGACCGACATCAATGTCTTTGGCGGCAGCGCAAAGAACTGGAACAATTGGGTCGCCACCGTTTCCAAGGATAGAAATTCTTAGTAACGTCTTGCGATGTTTCTTGCTTCCGTCACATTCGTCTGTGAAAGCGACGGAAATCTGTTTGATATAAGGACCGCATCCATGCACCGCTCGCTCGCAAGCCGCTCTGCACTCGCCCTTCTGTTTGCCTTCGCCCTCGCAGGCGGCGCGGCCGCCCAGCAGGCGCCGGGCGCAGCCCCGGCAGCGCCCTGTGGCGGCGATCTGTCCGCCTTCCTCGAAGGCGTCAAGAAAGATGCTGTCGCAGCCGGCGCCAGTGCGGCAGCCGCCGACGAGGCCTTCGCCGGCGCCGAGATCGATCCCAAGGTCCTGAGTCGCGATCGCGCGCAGGGCGTCTTCAAGCAAACCTTCCTCGAATTCTCCCAGCGCACCGTCAGCCAGGCCCGCCTCGACATCGGCCGCCAGAAGATGAAGCAATATGCCGACGTCTTTGCTCGCGCCGAGCAGGAATTCGGCGTGCCCCCAGGCGTCATCACCGCCTTCTGGGCGATGGAAACCGATTTCGGCGCCGTCCAGGGCGATTTCAACACCCGCAACGCTCTGGTGACGCTGTCGCATGACTGCCGCCGCCCGGAACTCTTCCGCCCGCAGCTGATCGCCCTTATTGAGATGGTCGAGCATGGCGACCTCGACCCCGCCACCAATACCGGCGCCTGGGCCGGCGAGATCGGCCAGGTGCAGATGCTGCCGCGCGACATCATCGCCTATGGCATGGACGGCGACGGCGACGGCCATGTCCGCCTGAAGCAAAGCAGCCCGGACGCCATCCTGACGGCGGCGAAATTCATCCAGCATCTCGGCTTCGAGCGCGGCCAGCCCTGGCTGCAGGAAGTGACCCTGCCGGATAACCTGCCCTTCGAAAAATCCGGACTTGGCGGCACGATGAAGGCCGCCGAATGGTTCGCGCTCGGCGTCAAACCGCGCGACGGCAATACCGCCTTCGGTAACCTGGAAGGAGACCTCGTGCTGCCGCAGGGCCGCATGGGACCCGCTTTCATCGCCTATCCCAATTTCAAGATCTATCTCGAATGGAACAAGTCGTTCATCTACACGACCTCGGCCGCCTATTTCGGAACGCGCCTTTCGGGCGCCGAGCCGTACCTCAAGGGTGTGCCGGAACAGGGGCTTGCCAGCGACCAGATGAAGGCGCTGCAGACCAAGCTGCAGTCGCTCGGCCATGATGTCGGCGAGATCGACGGCATCCTCGGCTCCGGCACGCGAGTCGCGATCCAGAAGGAACAGAAGCGCCTCGGCATGCCGGCCGACGGCTGGGCAACGCCTGCCCTTCTTAACGCCCTTTGATCCCTGCTAACATTGCACCGCCATCCGCTTCGCAAGAAACGGGTGGCGCGATCCGCCGCCTGCGCTAAAGCATGAAACCGAAAACTGTTTTCGGCAAAACGGCTTGCGGTGGAGGAATCGGCATGGACAGCAGAATGAATGCCTGGACCTGGGCTCTGCTGGTCCTGCTCGGCCTGATCTGGGGCGGCTCCTTCTTCTTTGCCCGCATTGCCGTCCAGCACGTGCCGCCGCTGACCCTGGTCTTCTTCAGGCTGCTGCTCGCGGCGCTGGCGCTGCATATCTATATCGCCGGCCGTTTCGATTTCTATGCGATCTTCAAGGCCCGCTGGCGTGAGTTCCTGATCCTCGGCCTCATCAACAATGCCCTGCCGCATGCGCTGATCTTCTTCGGCCAGACCCGCATCGGCGCCGGTCTTGCGGCGATCCTGAATGCGACGACACCGATCTGGACCGTGCTGATCGCCAACTACTTCACCTCAGACGAAAAGCTGTCGCCGGCAAAGATCGCCGGCTGCCTCGTCGGCCTGGCCGGAACGATCGTGCTGATCGGCCCCGGCATTTCGGCCGGTCGCGAAGCCCCGCTCTGGGCGCTGCTTCTTCCCGTGCTTGCTGCCATCTCCTATGGTTTCGCCGCCACTTACGGAAAACGCTTCAAGAATGTTCCCGCCCCTGTTACCGCAGCCGGCCAGTTGACCGCCTCTTCGCTGATTGCACTGCCGCTGTCGCTGCTGGCCGATCGTCCTTGGGCGCTTGCCGCACCGCCGCTCGATGCCCTCCTCGCCATCCTGGCATTGGCGCTGCTGTCGACCGCCTTCGGCTACATCCTCTATTTCCGGATCATGGCGACGGCCGGCGCCACCAATGCCTCGCTCGTCACCCTGCTGGTGCCGCCGAGCGCCATCCTTCTCGGCGTGCTCTTCCTCGGAGAAAGGCTGGCACTGAGCGAGTTTGCCGGCATGGCGCTGATCGGTTTCGGCCTCGTCATTCTCGATGGCCGCGCCTATCGCCTGCTGGCCAAGGCCGCCTGAAACTGGTTGCGAATTCCACATGTTTTCAACCGGTTGCGATCCCGCCATGTTTTGGGCGCATAGGTAAATGCGCAATCGCCCGATTTAACGGCATGATAAAATCTGTGAACAAAAATTTGTTGAGAATTAACAAATAATTTCAAACGTTTGCCGAAACGCTATTCGACTTATCCACTGAACCCTTCTGCAGCGCAGCATAAGATCTGCTTCCCAACCGACATATTTCAGACATATTATTGGCCGGTTAACGCGAGGAGACAGACATGGGACTCACGCAATCCTTGAATGTTCTGTTGGTCAGTGCAGCGTTTGCTTTCGTCTTGTCCATGCTCTTCATCTGAGTTGGCCGACGAAAGTGTAATGACTGATAGTGCCTAAACTCCTGAATAGCTGATCAATCCGCCAACGAAAAAGCGCATGTCCCGCCCGACATGCGCTTTTCACTTTTGCAGCGCCGCGCGTCTTTTCGAGAGCCGCAAAGGGCGCTGTAGACGCGTTGATTGGCTGAAAGGATCAGGCGGCCGCGCCCGCACTTTTTGCCGCCCGGCGAGAGAAGCCGAGATTGTCGAGCACGGCGGAAACCAGCGGCGCACGGTTCATTGTATAGAGATGGAAGTCGTGGATACCGCGCCGGACGAGATCTTCGATCTGTTCGGCGGCGACTTCGGCGGCGACCTTCGCCCGCTCCTCGGGCTTGTCGTCGAAGCCTGCGAAGCGCTCATCGAGGAAGGCGGGGATAACAGTGCCGCAGGCCCCGGCGAAACGCTTCAGCTGCGTCAGGTTCTGGATCGGCATAATGCCGGGCACGACAGGGATCGAGATGCCGGCGCCGCGCACCCGTTCCAGGTAGCGCTCGAAATTGTCGTTATCGAAGAAGAACTGCGTCAGTGCCCGGTCGGCGCCATTGTCGGCCTTGCGCTTCAGCATGTCGATATCAGCCGCCGTATCACGGCTTTCCGGGTGTTTTTCCGGATAGGCGGAAACCGAAATCTCGAAATCGCCGATTTCTTTGAGGCCGGCCACCAGCTCCGCTGCATTGGCATAACCGCCGGGATGCGGCTGGTAGGGCGCGCCGGCACCGCCGGGCGCATCGCCGCGCAGCGCCACGAAATGCGTCACGCCGGCCTTGCGGAAGGTGTCGACCACCTGATGGGTCTCCTCCTTCGTTGCACCGACGCAGGTGAGATGCGAAGCGGTGGCAAGCGGCGTCTGCGAGAGGAAGCGCGTAACGGTGGAGAGTGTCGGTGCCTTGGTGGTGCCGCCGGCGCCATAGGTCACCGAGACGAAATCCGGGTCCCAATCCTGCAACTGGCCGACGGCGTGCCAGAGCTGGCCTTCCATCTCCTCCGATTTCGGCGGGAAGAATTCGAAAGAGACTCTAATGTCGTTGCGGCCGCGTGCTTCGTTTTTCAAAGCCATGTCATACCCTCCCGGCAAATGTAGGTTCGGCGCCTTCGCTCGTCTGCGAAGCCATGAGGCGCCTCGGATCGCGCGCGAGCCAGACGGTGACCGTCAACCCCTGCCCGCTTTGCTGACCCGGATGAAGATCGACAACCTGCTCGACGTCGAGCCTGGCTTTGCGCAACCAGTCGGACATCGCCTGGTGCGAAAAACCGAGACGGACATGCGCATGCTCGTCGCGGAGATATTCGAGCGTGTGCGGCGCAAGGTCGATGACCACGAGCCGGCCGCCCGGCCGGAGCATGCGCGCCGCTTCCGCGATCGCAATCTCCGGCTGATCGAAGAAATGCAGCACCTGATGGATCGTCACCAGATCGAAATCCTGTCCCTCGAAAGGCAGGTTCAGGATATCGGCGTGGCGCACGGTGGCCTTGGTGATGCGGGACTTGTCGAGATTGGCGCGCGCCACACTCAGCATGTCGCGGCTGGCATCGACGCCGGTCGCCCGGCGGTAGAGCCCGGACAGGAGTTCGAGGATGCGGCCGGTGCCGGTGCCGAGATCGAGCAGCGAGTCGATCGGCTGGCTGCCGAGCAGCCGGATGACGGCGGCATCGACCTCTTCATCGGCCGCATGCAGGCGGCGAAGCTCGTCCCATTCGGCCGCGTTGCGGCTGAAATAGGCCTGTGCCCGCTCGGCGCGCTGGCGTTTGACCTGCGACAGCCGCTCGCCGTCACGAAGGATGGTCGGATCGTTCTCGGAAACATGCTTCAGCAACGCCCGCACCAGCATGGCGGCCTTACCGTCCTGCTTGAGGCGGAAATAGGCCCAAGCGCCCTCCTGGTAGCGTTCGATCAGTTCGGCCTCGCCGAGCAGCTTCAGGTGGCGGGAGATGCGGGGTTGGGATTGGCCGAGAATTTCGGTAAGATCGGTCACCGTCAGATCGCCGCCGTCAAGAAGCGCCAGAAGACGCAGGCGCGTGGGCTCGCCGGCCGCCTTCAAGACGTCCACCAGCGCATCCAGTCCAAGCTTCAAGGGTTCGCTCATCTTTGATCCAATCAAGATATAAAGATATCTTTATGTGATTTGAAAAGCGGTGGCAAGCGGCAATTCGCACTCTCCGCGAAATTGGCTGCTCAGATTGCGACAAAGGCGTGATATGAAAAAGCCCCGGCCGAACCGGGGCTTCCGCAAGCAACAATGAGTGAAATCAGCGTGTCAGGCGCTTATGGGCCTGGCTACCCGGGTTGAGGGCATCGGGGCCGAGGCGGCGCACCTTGTCCTGTTCATAATCCTCGAAGTTGCCTTCGAACCATTCGACATGGCCGTCGCCTTCGAAAGCGAGGATGTGCGTCGCCAGGCGGTCGAGGAACATGCGATCGTGGCTGATGATGATGGCGCAGCCAGCGAAGTTCTCCAGCGCGTTCTCCAAGGCACCCAGCGTTTCCGTATCGAGGTCGTTGGTCGGTTCGTCGAGCAGCAAAACATTGCCGCCGGCCTTCAGCATCTTGGCAAGGTGAACACGGTTGCGCTGACCACCAGAGAGATTGCCGACCTTCTGCTGCTGATCGCCACCCTTGAAGTTGAAGGCGCCGCAATAGGCACGGGAGTTCATGTCGAACTTGCCAAGCTTGATAATTTCGGCGCCGCCGGAGATTTCCTCCCAGACCGTCTTGTCGGCCGCAAGGGTGTCACGGCTCTGGTCGACATAACCGAGATGCACGGTCTCGCCGATGCGGATCGAACCGCCATCCGGCGTTTCCTGGCCGGTGATCATCCTGAATAGCGTCGTCTTACCGGCGCCGTTCGGGCCGATGATGCCGACAATGCCGCCCGGCGGCAGCTTGATCGACAAGTCGTTGATCAGCGTGCGGCCCTCGAAGCCCTTGGTAATACCGTCCATCTCGATGACCACCTGGCCGAGGCGCTCGCTGACCGGGATGATAATCTGCGCGTCGCCGGGACGCTGCTTCTCGGCGGCATCCACCAGTTGCTCATAGGATTTGATACGCGCCTTGGATTTGGCCTGACGGGCCTTCGGGCTGGAAGCGATCCATTCCTGTTCGCGGCTGATCGCCTTCTGGCGCGATGCGTCTTCGCGGCTTTCCTGCAGCATACGCTTGGCTTTCGCCTGCAGGTAGGCCGAATAGTTGCCTTCGTAGGGGATGCCACGGCCGCGGTCGAGTTCGAGGATCCAGCCGGTGACGTTGTCCAGGAAGTAGCGATCGTGGGTAATCATCATCACGGCGCCCGGATAGTCGCGCAGATGTTTTTCGAGCCAGGCGATGGTTTCAGCGTCCAGGTGGTTGGTCGGTTCGTCGAGCAGCAGCAGATCCGGCTGCGAAAGCAGCAGGCGGCAGAGCGCGACACGGCGGCGCTCACCACCGGAAAGGCTGGTGACTTCGGCGTCGCGCGGCGGGCAGCGCAGGGCTTCCATCGCCATCTCGACCTGGCTTTCCAGATCCCAGAGGTTCTGGCTGTCGATGACGTCTTGAAGCTTGGCACCCTCTTCCGCCGTCTCATCGGAATAGTTCATCATCAATTCATTGTAACGATCGAGGACGGCCGTCTTCGAGGCGACACCTTCCATGACATTCTCGAACACCGTCTTGTTGGGATCGAGATGCGGCTCCTGCTCCAGATAGCCGACCGTCGCACCTTCGGCGAGCCAGGCTTCGCCGGTATACTCCTTGTCCTGGCCTGCGATGATGCGCAGCACGGTGGATTTACCCGCGCCGTTCGGACCAAGGATACCGATCTTGGCATCCGGGTAGAACGAAAGGTGGATATTCTCCAGGATCTTCTTGTTGCCATAGGCCTTGTTGAGGCCGGACATATGATAGATGAACTGACGTGCCATGCTGCGCTGCTCCGGGCGGGAAACTTCGATTGTGCCGCTATGTAGGCGAAACAGCGCCTGCGGGCAACGCCGAAACCCGGTTTACTCAGGATTTCCGGTCAAAAGCCCGCAGCGTCGACGACGCCCTCGTCACAACCGAACGACGTTTTTCCAGCGCCCTGGATCAGATCGGCGAGGCCGGCACTTTTCGCCGATGCTGTCCCGGCGGCTTCCGAAAGCCCGATCGTCAGCTCGCTGATCATCCTGACATTGCCGGCCCGCCGGCAGCTCATCTTGATGCGGTCGCCGGCACCCGGCCCGAAGCTCTTGTCGAAAGCCGCCTTGATCGCGTCGGCTTTGACCGGCTTGCCGATATTGGCAGCGAAGAGATCGCGTACCGCCGACGCGTTGAGCGCGCCCACGAGATGCACACCGACGCCGAAATAGTCGTCGGCGCTCATCTTCGTGCAGGTGCCATGCTTCACCCATTCATGCCGTTCCAGGCCGGATTGCGTGCCGGGCATCGCCTTTGCCAGCGCCGTCTTCGTCTCGGCCGCAAGGGTGACCTCAGGCAGCTTGTTCCAGTCGCCATCCTTGTCGGCGGCCTTCTGCTCGGCGCTCACGCCGCAATAATCTTGCCGCATCGGCCAAAGTCCGTGCAACGAAAAGTTCGTCGCGTCCGGGCGCTCGCCGGTCTGGCTCGCACACTCGGCCTTCTTCTGGTTCGTCTGGCAAAAGGCCGGCTGCCAGCTCGCCGCCAGAATGAAGCGGGTGCGCCCGCCGGCCTCCTGCGCCACGCCGGCGCCGGCAACAATCATCGACACGGCAAACGTCAAGGTACGCAACTGCATGCTGCTCATTTCAACCCCCAAAAAAGAACAATACAGGAACAAATAAGCATCAAAATCAAAAGACCGCAACCCTGAATCGCAACACGGCCGCAATTTGTTATCGGATAATCAAATGACCATGTTGCAATTACCCGGCGATCTGGTCTGTTGCCGCCGGGAGGACCCACATGTTTTCTGAAACGCAAAGGCTCGCCGTGCCAGGGGCATCGTTGGCCTATCACCATGCTGAGGCCATCACCCCTCCACGCGGCATCCTGTTGATATCCCATGGCTTGGCCGAACATTCGAAACGATACCGCTCCTTTGCCGAGGCCATGGCGGCACGCGGTTATTACGTCTACGCCCATGATCACCGCGGCCACGGCGAGACGACGGCGCCCGATGCGCCGATCGGCCGCTTCGCCCGACGCAGTGGCGTCGAAAGGGTGATCGGCGACGTCGTCGCCATGCGCGGCCATGCGGCCTCCCGCCATCCCGGCTTGCCGGTGATCCTTTTCGGCCATTCGATGGGCGGCCTCATCGCCCTCAACGCTGCCGTCACGGCTCCGGCCGATTTCGACGCCGTCGCCGTCTGGAATTCGAATTTCGCCGTCGGCCTTGCCGGCCGCGCCGCCCAGGCGATCCTGCTTGCCGAGCGCATGTTGAAGGGCTCCGACGTGCCGAGCGGCTTGCTGCCGAAGCTCACCTTCGGCGCCTGGGGCAAATCCATTCCCGGCTGCCGCACCGAGTTCGACTGGCTGTCGCGCAGACCTGATGAAGTCGACAAATATGTCGCCGATCCGCTCTGCGGCTTCGACGCCTCGATCTCTCTCTGGCTCGATCTCTTCGAACTGACTTTCCGCGCGCCACACAAAATCCACCTCGACCGGCTGCCCCGGGACATGCCGATCCGTCTCGTCGGTGGCGGAGAGGACCCGGCGACGGAACGTGGAAAAGCCGTGCTCTGGCTGTCAAACCATTTGAAAGGTCAAGGCTTCTCCCGTATCAGCACTGAGATATATCAGGACATGCGGCACGAAACACTGAATGAGATCGGCGCGGATGCGGCGATCGCAGCCTTTGCGGACTGGTGCGACAGGGCCGTCGCAAGATCCTGAGCGACCAATATCCTGAGCGACCAATATCCTGAGTACGGGGATTTCATCATGAACAGCACGTCCGCCCGCCCCGTTTCGTCCGCCTCCGACGTGACGATGGGGCTTGTGCTGATGTTTATCTCGGTGATGTTCTCGCCGCTCATCGATATTTTCGCCAAGCTTGCCATCGTCACAGTCCCGTCCGCGGAGATCACCGCCGGCCGCTTCGCCGTACAGGCCGTCTGCATGCTGCCGATTGTAATATGGCGGCGCAGCTTCGCCGATTTTTCCTGGCGCCAGAACCTGTTCCATGCCATCCGCGGCGCGATCATCACCGTCTCGATGATCTCCTTCGTCACCACTCTGAAATACATGGCGGTCGCCGACGCGATTGCGATCTTCTTCGTCGAGCCGATCATGCTGACGATCCTCGGCGGCATTTTCCTGAAGGAGACGATTGGCTGGCGGCGTTATAGCGCCTGCGGCGTCGGCTTTTTCGGGGCGATGCTGATCATCCAGCCGAGTTTCGAAGAGGTCGGCTACATCGCGCTTCTGCCCGTCGTCAGCGCGCTCTGCATCGCCATCTTCGTGCTGATGACCCGCGTCCTCTCGCACAGGGAGGACCCTTGGGCGATGCAATTCCAGATGAGCATCTGGGGCCTGCTCTTCTGCGCCGTCCTGCTTTTCCTGGGCCAGGGAACCGGCTCCGATCTCTTCGATCCGGTCATGCCGAATGGCCGCGCCTGGTTCTATGTCGCCGGCGTCGGCGCCATGGCCGCGATATCGGGCATCCTCGGCGTCTATGCCTATCGCGCAGCACCAGCCTCGACGCTCGCACCGCTGCAATATTTCGAGATCGTCTCGGCGACGATCTTCGCCTGGCTGGTCTTCGGCGACTTCCCGGATGCGATCAAATGGCTCGGCATCATGATTATCATGGCGTCGGGCTTCTACATTGTTTGGCGCGAGCGCCGCTTTGCATCGAAACCGGTATCCGGTACATCAGAGGCGACGCTGGCGCCCTAGATATAAGAACGAGAGCCCGGAGGAACATGACGGAGACCGTGACGAAAAAACCGCCGCTGGCCGGCATCCGTGTGATCGAGCTTGCCCGTGTGCTCGCCGGCCCTTGGGCGGGACAGATGCTCGCCGATCTCGGCGCCGACGTCATCAAGGTCGAAAATCCCGACGGCGGCGACGATACACGCCAGTGGGGGCCACCCTTCGTCGAGGGCGCCGACGGCGAGAATCTCTCGGCTGCCTATTATCACGCCGCCAATCGCGGCAAGCGCTCCGTCACCGCCGACCTGAAGAGCGCCGAAGGCCAGGATCTCGTTCGCCGCCTCGTCTCCACCGCCGACGTGGTCATCGAGAATTTCAAGCTCGGCGGCCTCGTCAAATACGGGCTCGATTATGACAGCCTACGCAAGGTCAACCCGAAGCTCGTCTATTGCTCGATCACCGGCTTCGGCCAGAACGGCCCTTATGCCAGCCTCGCCGGCTACGATTATATCGTCCAGGGCATGTCCGGCTTCATGTCGATCACCGGTGAGCCGGACGGCCAGCCGATGAAGGCAGGCGTCGCCATCGCCGATATCTTCACCGGCATCTATGCCGTCTCGGCGATCGAAGCCGCCCTGATCCACGCCCTGAAGTCAGGCGAAGGCCAGTTGGTCGACATGGCCCTGCTCGATGTACAATCGGCCGTGCTCGCCAATCAGAACATGAATTACCTGGTTTCCGGTGAGGCACCGACCCGCCTCGGCAATGCCCATCCCAATATCTCGCCCTATGAGGTCGTACCGACGGCGGACGGGTACCTCATTCTCGCGGTTGGCAACGACGGCCAGTTCCGTCGCCTCTGCACCCTCCTCGGCCTGGAGGCGATCGCCGGCGACGAGCGTTTCGCCACCAACAAGGCCCGCGTCGGCAATCGCGGCGAAGTGCGCCGCCTCGTCTCGACCGAGACGTTGAAATGGCAGAAGGCGGATCTGCTAAAGGCCTGTGAAGAGAACGCGGTTCCATCGGGCGCAATCAACACGATTGAGGAAATGTTCGCCCATCCGCAGGTACAGGCTCGCGGCCTGCGCATTGACCTTGCGGATGCCGCCGGCACCGTGATCCCCGGTGTCAGGACGCCTGTGGTGCTGTCGGAGACGCCGCTGCGTTATATCAGGCCGAGCCCGCGTCTCGGCGAACACCAGGCAGAAATTCTGGCGGAACTCGCCGAGCGCGAGAGGAAGGCATCGTCATGAAGAAGGCATTGTCATGAAGAAGACTGGCGGGGAACTGATCGTCGAGGCGCTGAAGGCGAACGGCGTCAAGCGTCTCTCCTGCGTGCCCGGCGAGAGCTTCCTCGCCGTGCTCGACGCGTTGCGCGACAGCGATATCGACGTCCTCGTCTGCCGCCAGGAGGGCGGAGCGGCGATGATGGCGGATTGCTGGGGCAGGCTGACCGGCGAACCCGGCATTTGCATGGTGACCCGTGGCCCCGGCGCCACCAACGCCTCCGCCGGCCTGCATATCGCCAAGCAGGACTCGATACCGATGATCCTGTTCATCGGCCAGGTACAGCGGGAAGCGCGTGAGCGCGAGGCCTTCCAGGAAGTCGAGTTCCGCCGCGCCTTCACCGAATTCGCCAAATGGGTGGGCGAGATCGACGATGCCGCCCGCATTCCCGAGTTCGTCACCCGCGCCTTTGCGGTCGCAACCTCCGGCCGTCCCGGCCCTGTCGTGCTAACGCTGCCTGAGGACATGCTGCGCGATGAGGTCGAGGCACCCCGCGCCAGGCACTATGCCAATGTCGAGGCCCATCCCGGCCGCCGCCAGATCGACGATTTCTATCTCCGCCTGCTAAAAGCCGAGCGGCCGATGGTAATCCTTGGCGGCACACGCTGGGATGCTGATGCCGTCGCCGATTTTCAGAGCTTCGCCGAGCGTTTCCAGCTCCCCGTCGGCTGCTCCTTCCGCCGGCAGATGCTGTTCGATCATCTCCATCCCTGCTATGCCGGCGATGTCGGCATCGGCATCAATCCGGCACTAGCAAAGGAGATCAAGGAGAGCGACCTGCTGATCCTGCTTGGCAGCCGCATGTCGGAAATGCCGTCCTCGTTCTATACGCTGATCGACATCCCCTACCCCCAGCAATCGCTGGTGCACATCTATCCCGACCCTTCGGAGCTCG
The DNA here is from genome assembly GCF_032464655.1 of Rhizobium sp. 25PS6. Lineage (NCBI taxonomy): Bacteria > Pseudomonadati > Pseudomonadota > Alphaproteobacteria > Hyphomicrobiales > Rhizobiaceae > Rhizobium > Rhizobium sp. 25PS6. Next base: position 65,385 of record NZ_JAWDIV010000015.1, on the reverse strand, counting down.
GCCGCATCTATCGCCCGGATCTTGCCATCTGCGCGGCACCTGCCGATTTCGTCGCAGCACTCGCCGATCTGGAAGCGCCGGCCGAACCGCACTGGACCGAGCGCACCGCGCGACTGCACCAAGGCTATCTCGCCTGGTCGACGCCACCATCGACAGGTCCGGGCGCCGTCCATATGGGGCCGATCATGGAATGGCTGGAGGCCAATACCGGACCGCAGACGATCTTCACCAATGGTGCGGGCAACTACGCCACCTGGGTGCACCGCTTCCATCGTTTCCGCCGCTTCAACACCCAAGCCGCCCCCACCTCCGGCTCGATGGGTTACGGCCTGCCGGCAGCGGTCGCTGCCAAGCGGCTCTTTCCCGAGCGCGAGGTCATCTGCTTTGCCGGCGACGGCTGCTTCCTGATGCACGGCCAGGAATTCGCCACCGCCATCCGCTACGGCCTGCCGATCATCGCGGTCGTCGTCAACAACGGCATCTACGGCACGATCCGCATGCATCAGGAGCGCGAGTATCCAGGCCGCGTCAGCAGCACCGATCTGACCAATCCCGACTTCGCAGCCCTTGCCCGCGCCTATGGCGGCCACGGCGAGACGGTGGAGACGACGGCGGATTTCTCCCCGGCCTTCGAGCGGGCGCGCGCCAGTGGCAAACCTGCGATCATCGAAATCAAGCTCGATCCCGAAGCGATTACGCCGACGCGCACGCTCTCGGAAATCGCGCAAACAAAAAGCCGGTGAGAAAACTCACCGGCCTTGAAGGATAGGGACGCTGCGACCTTAATCGAGTGCGGCCGTGATGATGAACTCGACCTTGTATTTCGGCGCAGCAAGCTTGGCTTCGCTGGTGGCGCGGGCCGGCGGATTGGCCGGATCGATCCAGCCTTCCCAGACGGCGTTCATCTCGGCGAAATCGGCGATATCGGCGAGGTAGATGATCGTCTGCAGGATCTTCGACTTGCTGCTGCCTGATGCAGCCAGCAGGCGGTCGACTTCGGCAAGCGAGGACTTGCACTGATCGGTGACGCTTTCGCCCTCGCCGACCTGGCCCGCGAGATAGACTGTATTGCCGTGAATGACGGCGCCGCTCATGCGCGCGCCGACGTCGATACGCTTGATGCTCATCATAGTCTCCTGAGTGAATGGAAGGTGGCGGCGCTGAGGTTCAGCGCCGGAAAATTTGCACCTGGAACGGGGCTCAATTGCGGATGTGGTGTGTCTTCTGGTAGATCGCCGTCGAGCGTGCGCCGGAACGGCAATAGCCAAGCATCGGCCGCGGAAATTCGTCGAGCGCGTCGACCATGCCCTGCACGGCTTCCTCGGTCACGCCCATCGGCCCAACAGGCACATGGGCAATTTCGAGACCTAGCTCCCTCGCGCGCGCCTCGATGACGGAGAACGACGTCTGGTCGGGACTTTCGTGGTCGGGACGGTGGCAGACGATCGATTTGAAGCCCAGCGCCTTGATCTCGTCGAGCTCCTCAAGCGTGATCTGGCCCGAAACCGAATATTCATCGTCGATCTGGCGAATATCCATCGTCTTGTCTCCTCAAAAATCTTGGGCTGAAGGTCTACGACGGAGGTCTGCCAGCGTCAACAACACTTCGCTCACAGGAAGGCAAAGGTCAGCGCATAGCGGCGGCTCTCGCCGGGCGCCAGCATGTTGAACTCACCAGCTGCCTCAAGCTCGTCGCGCGATATCCAGCGATGCGAAACCGGCTCGATGCCGATGATATGGGCGGGCGCCTTCTGGTTCCGCCAGACCTGCAGATGGGGCAGCGTGTCGGCACGGAAACGCACCCGCAGCGTCCTGCCGCCGATTGCGGCGATCGGTCCGAGGCGGATCTCCGCGAACCCCTCCTCCGTCGCCGGCGCCGCGACGCAGAAGATGCCGCCCGGCTCCTCGCCGAAGGCCCAGGGGAAACCGCCACTTTCCAGCATCCGGCCTTCGAGCCGCGTGCCGTCGTCCAGCCATTTGCCGCCGGTGTTCATGTGGTACATCAGGAAGGTCGGAACCGTCCGATCGCTCGTATTGACGACCCGGTCCTCGAGCCGCACTTCGCCGGTTGCCCCATCGATCCGCCACAGCCGCTCGATGCGCCGCGGCAGTCCCTCGACGGTGGTGATGTCGATATCGGCCCGGCATTCGGCATTGCCGTTCTCGAACTTCGTCCACAGCACCTTTGCCGCATGACCGGAGGCCGATCCGTGCAGCGGATAGACCTTACCGTCGTCTCGGCCGGGGATCGGCTGGCGGTGGCGGATATGGTCCGGCCCGCAGGTGAACAGGAAGCCTTCGAGCGAGTGATCGATTCGCGGATCGCCATCGTCGGGAATGGCGCGTTTCGGAGCGATGTCGACGCCTTCGACGATGCATCCGCCGATATCCAGTACCGATGTTTCGTCCAGCATCAGGCGCGGCCCGCTTGCGGCGGCAAATTCGATCATCACGATCTCCTCGGGGAACTGTCGGCCCCTTAGAGCGCCGTGCGTACTTTCGGACGCACAAAAGGACGCTCTAACACTTTGAATTGACGCATCTTGCTTTCCGAAAATCGATTCCGCCTTTCGAAATGCATGATGCGCTAGCGTTAGGTTTCGCGCCGCCATTCGTCAATCCGCGTCGCCCGCATCTTGTGTTTTTGCCGCAACCGTGGACTTTGCGGAACTGACACAAGGACGCAAACGTTTATGAGTAAAAGGAAATCTTAGTGATTTTCATATTTTGTTCAGCACGCTTTCATAAATTCCACACTAGCGTCAAAATTCGCAGGTGTGTGTCTGCCCAGTCACTGTTCGAGGTATGATACGTGGATCGCTTTTTGAAGTCGGCATTTTGCCTCGCGGCCGTCGTGGCCGCCATTGCGGTTACCGCGCCAGAGGCAGGCGCGCAGCAGTTCCGCGATCGCCGCCAGAGCGATATCGTGCTTGTGACGCCGAGCGGCGAAATCCTCGACTATATTCCAGCCGGTTATATCTACGCACGCGACCGTAGCGGCAATCGTGTGTTGATCGACGACTATGGCAACGTCGTCGCCACCGAGATGCGCGCCCGCGGCTACTATCCGCCGCGGCCCGGCCCGCGCGAGGTCTATAATGACCAGTACGGCAACGACCCCTATTATTCCGACAACAATCCCTATGGCGATACGCGTTATTCCGAGCGCGGCGCTGTCACCGGCGGCATACCGCGCGATGCCGCGATCGAGCGCCAGCCGCTCGGCGACCAGCCCTATCCCGAGGATAACAGCATCGGCAATCCGCAGCCCGGCGACGATTATGCCTCGATCGATCCCGACCAGCAGATCCCGCCCGCCGATCAGCCGATGGCCCCACCCGATGAACCTGTCATCACGCTGAACAACAAATCGAAGCCGGAGATCGTCGCATTGCAGGTCTTCCTCGACCGCGCCGGCGTCTCCCCCGGCGTCATCGACGGCCATATGGGTTCGAACGTCACCAAGGCGATCTTAGCCTACGATCAGATGACCGGCTCGAAGCTCGATCCGAACAACACCGACGCCATTCTGGAAGAGCTGCGCATGACCGGCGGGCTGCCCGTCGTCAGCTATACGATCACGCCGGCCGATGCGGCCGGCCCCTTCGTCGCCGCGATTCCGGAAGACTATTCGCATAAGGCGCTGCTGCCGTCGCTGGCTTACACCTCGACCACCGAGATGCTCGCCGAGCGTTTCCACATGGATGAGGCTTTCCTTAAGGAGATGAACCCCGGCGCCGACTTCACCGTTCCCGGCACCGTCATCAAGGTCGTCAATCCAGGCGAGCCGAAGAGCGGCGCAGTCGCTCGCATCATCGCCGACAAGGGCCGTAAGCAGGTCTTCGCTTATGACGGCGCCGGCAATCTGCTTGCCGCCTATCCGGCGTCGATCGGCTCCACCGATACCCCCTCTCCGTCAGGCACGGTCAACGTCGAGCGGGTCGCATTCAATCCCGGCTACACCTACAATCCGAAGATCAATTTCCAGCAGGGCGCCAATGACAAGATCCTCAATATTCCGCCCGGCCCGAACGGTCCCGTCGGCACCGTCTGGATGGCGCTTTCCAGGCCGACCTACGGCATCCATGGCACGCCCGAGCCCTCGAAGATCGGCCGCACCCAGAGCCACGGCTGCATCCGTCTGACCAACTGGGATGCGACAGAGCTTGCCAAGATGGTCAAGCCGGGAGTGACGGTCGAATTCGTCGACTGAAGTCATTCTCGCGATAACAACGACAAGGCCGCCGAATCGCTCCGGCGGCCTTGTCGTTTCATACGGAATATATTCAGGCGGCGGAGCGGACCATCGGGCTCGTCACGCGGGCGGATGCCGTCAGCCTCACCGGCAGCTTGCGCATCATTTCCTCGGCAAAACAGGTAGCGTTTTCCCGGGCCTTGTCGAGATTGCTGACGCGTGTGGGATCGATCGTGTGCAGCGTACCGCCACAGTCGAAGATGTCGCGGAAGGCGGAGCGTTCGATAATAGCGGTATCGAGCACCGGCACATGCCGCTCGCTGAGTAGTGACTTGACGACTTGCAGCGCCCGCGTCGTTACCATCGAATTGACGCGGGTGAGCACCACCGAATGGCCGATCTTGATGCCAGCCTTCTCGTCCAGATACTGCAGCAGTTCGAGTACCTGCGCGCCGCCGCGCGCATCCATCGCACAGCCCTGAATGGGGATCAGCACATGGTCGGAAAGGCCGACGGCGGTGGCAAGCAGCGGATTGCGCGCACCCGGCAGGTCGACGATGAAATAGTCGGTATTGTGCTTGTTCTCGCTGATATGCAGCGGCAGCGACGCAGTCGTCACGAAATCGATCACCGAAACATTGAGCACATGACCTGATATTTCGTGCCAGCGTGAAATCCAGTGCTGCGGGTCGGCGTCGAGAATGGTGACGCGATAACCTTTGCGGGCAAGCTCGGTCGCGAGCAGCAGAACAGCGGTCGTTTTGCCGGCGCCGCCCTTGGTATTTGCGAATGTGATGACAGGCATGTTCGGTCCTCAGAAGGGATGGTGCGAGCTGGAATCGCTCTTTTACGCACCGTCGGAGCATCGTGCGGTTAATGCATCCTTTCTAATCATGGTTAACAAATTCGAAACACGCGCGGCGAAATTGCAGCCGGTATTTTTCACATCCCTAAAAATAGGGATGCCACCGAAACGTAAAAAGCCCGGAAAACCATGGTTTTCCGGGCCAGTCTGTAGGTCCGCTCTTATGTTGTCAGAAACAATCCCTGAACAGGGCCTTGGTATTTTCGAGTGTCATTGCAACCGGGTTGCCGCCGGCGCTCGGATCTTCGATCGCCATGGCCGACAATTCGTCGATGCGGTCGTCAGCGATTCCCATCGCCGACAGCGTCTCCGGCACGCCGAGTTCGGAGCGGAGCTTCAGCACATAATCGTAGAACCCGTCAAAACCGCCCGAAATGCCGAGATAGGCCGCGGCACGGCCGATCTTCTCCTCGATCGCCTTCCGGTTAAAACGCAGCACCGCCGGCATCACCACCGCATTGGTCATGCCGTGATGGGTGTTGTAGACCGCGCCGATCGGGTGCGACAGCGCGTGAATGGCGCCGAGCCCCTTCTGGAAGGCGACCGCGCCCATGGCAGCCGCCGCCATCATGTTGGCCCGGGCTTCGAGATCTGTGCCTTCCCGATAGGCGCGCGGCAGGAATTCCTTCACGAGCCGCATGCCTTCCAGCGCGATGCCGGCTGACATCGGGTGATAGAAGGGCGAGGAATAGGCCTCCAGGCAATGGGCGAAGGCATCCATGCCGGTGCCGGCGGTGATGATCTTCGGCATGCCGACCGTCAGTTCCGGATCTGAAATGACGACACCAGGCAGGAACCTCGGATGGAAGATGATCTTCTTCACATGCGTTTCGGAATTGGTGATGACGCTGGCGCGCCCGACTTCCGAACCGGTGCCTGCCGTTGTCGGCACCGCCACGATCGGGGCGATGCCCTCAAGGCTCGCACGTGTCCACCAGTCGCCGATATCTTCGAAGTCCCAGACCGGCCGCGTCTGGCCGGCCATGAAGGCGACGCACTTGCCGAGATCGAGGCCGGAGCCGCCGCCGAAGGCGACGACGCCGTCATGGCCGCCGTCCTTGAAGGCCCTGACGCCGGCTTCGAGGTTCTTCTCGTTCGGGTTCGGATCGACATCGGCAAAGATTGCGCGGCCGAGACCGGCATCTTCGAGGATATCGAGCGCAGTCTTGGTGATCGCCATCGAGGCAAGGCCACGGTCAGTGACGAGCAGCGGCTTCTTGATGCCGAGGCTTTTGCAGGCGTCGGCCACTTCCGCGATGCGGCCCCGACCGAGCTTGACCGATGTCGGATAGCTCCAGTTTGCGGTGATGTTGCTGCTCATGCTGTGACTTTCTTCAGATGGAAGGATTTCGGACGCGTCAGATTGTGGAAGCCGATGATCGACAGCGAGCCACCGCGGCCGGTTTCCTTGACACCGGTCCAGCACAGCGCCGGGTCGAGATAGTCGGCGCGGTTCATGAAAACGGTGCCGGTTTCGATCTCGCGGCCGAGCCGCCCTGCCCGCTCGGCATCCCTGGTCCATAGCGAGGCCGTCAGCCCGTACTGGCTGTCGTTCATCAAAGCGAGTGCCTCCTCGTCGCTCTTCACCTTCATGATGCCGACCGCCGGACCGAAAGTCTCTTCGCGCATGAAGGCCATGGAATGGTCGACATCGACAAGAATCTGCGGTGCGAGATAGGCGCCGCCGTCATCCTGGGGGAAAAGTTTGGGATCGACAAGCGCTTTGGCGCCCTTCGAAATCGCATCGGCGATCTGCTCGCGCACCACCTTCGCGAAGCGCTTATGCGCCATCGGCCCGAGCGAGGTTTCCGGATCGAGCGGATTGCCGAGCTTGTAGTTCGACACCCAGGCAACCGATTTTTCGACGAAGGCGTCATAGAGCGATTCATGCACGTAGATGCGCTCGATGCCGCAGCAGCACTGGCCGGAATTATAGGTCGCGCCGTCCATCAGCGTGTCGACGGCCGCCTCGAGATCGGCGTCCTCCATGACATAACCCGGATCCTTGCCGCCAAGTTCGAGGCCGAGGCCGGTGAAGGTGCCGGCAGCCGCCCGCTCCATCGAGCGCCCGCCCTCGACCGATCCGGTGAAGTTGACGAAATTGAAGCTGCCGGCGGCAATCAGCGCCGATGTCGTTTCATGATCGAGGAAGACGTTCTGGAACACATCCTCGGGAACGCCGGCCTCGGTGAAGGCCTGCACCAGCCGCTCGCCGACCAGCAGCGTCTGCGAGGCATGTTTCAGCACCACCGTATTGCCGGCCATCAGTGCCGGCGCGATCGTATTGATCGCCGTCATATACGGATAGTTCCACGGCGCGACGACGAAGACGACGCCATGCGCTTCGCGCTCGATGCGCCGCTCGAAACGATCGCTCTCCTCGACGACAACAGGCGCCAGCGCATCCGCCGCGATCGAAGCGACATAGTTGGAACGCTCGTTGAAGCCCTTGTATTCGCCGCCATACTTGACCGGCCGGCCCATCTGCCAGCCAAGCTCCGGCACGACGACGTCGGACATTTCGTTCAGCCGCGCAGCACCCTTCAGCACCAGCTGCACACGCCCTTCGAGCGGCCGTTTCGCCCAGGCCTTCTGCGCCTTGCGGGCGCGCGCCACGACATCCTTGGCGGCATCGAGAGAAAGGGCTGCGCGCTCGGCATAGACCGACCCGTCAACCGGTGAAATGCATTGGATCATTGCCATGATCTGTTCCTGTCCTCGTATCTTCAAAATTTGAGTGAGGCCGTGGCCCCTCATCCGCCTGCCGGCACCTTCTCCCCGTAAACGGGGCGAAGGGGATATGCCGCACCGGCTTTCCCAACATCGACGCTGCGTTTGGCACGTCCCCTCTCCCCGTTTTTACGGGGGTCCGTAGGACGGGTCGAGACCAGTGGCTCGACCCCGGCAAGGTTAGGGTGAGGGGCAAGCAAATCGCAAATGCCTATTAAGCTCTTTCGAAACCGCGCGCCACTTCCCAGTCGGTGATGCGGCGGTCGTATTCTTCCTGCTCCCATTCGGCGGCGCGGGTGTAATGGTCGATCACGTCGTCGCCAAAGGCTTTGCGCAGCATTGCCGATTCCGTCATTTCAGTCGTGGCCGCGCGTAGCGTGCGCGGGATCTCGCGAACGCCCTTGCCGCCATAGGCGTCGCCGACGAAGGGCGCTTCGAGTTCGAGCTTGTTTTCGATCCCGTCAATGCCGGCGGCAAGCAGCGCGGCGAAGGCGAGATAGGGATTGAGATCGGAACCGCCGACGCGGCACTCGATACGGATTCCCTTGGTCTCCTCGCCGCAGAGCCGGTAGCCGGCAGTGCGGTTGTCTTTGCTCCAGATCGCCTTGGTCGGCGCAAACGTGCCGGCCATGAAGCGTTTGTAAGAATTGATGTAGGGCGCAAGGAAATAGGTGATCTCGCTCGCATGGGCGAGAAGTCCGGCGACGTAATTGTGCATCAGCGGCGACATGCCGTATTTGCCGGTATGATCGAAGAATAGCGGCTTTTCCTCCAGGCTCCAGAGCGACTGGTGGATATGCGAGGAACTGCCAGCGGCATTGTAATTCCACTTGGCGAGGAATGTGATGGCCTTGCCCTTCGACCAGGCAATCTCCTTGCAGCCGTTCTTGATGATCGCGTGCCGGTCGGCCATGGCCAGCGCATCGGCGTAGCGCACGTTGATCTCCTCCTGGCCGGCCGAAGCCTCGCCCTTGGAGTTCTCGACCGGAATGCCGGCGCCCTGCAGCCCGGTGCGGATCGCCCGCATCACCTCTTCCTCCTTGGTGGTCTGGAAGATGTGGTAGTCCTCATTATAGGCGCTGGCGAGCTTAAGATTGCGGTAGCCAGAAGCCTGCGCCGACTCGTAAGTCTGGTCGAACAGGAAGAATTCGAGCTCGGAGGCCATATAGGCCTTCATGCCCATATCCTCGAGGCGCTTCACCTGCTTCTTCAGGATCGCGCGTGGAGAATGGGCGACCTCCTCATGCGTGTGATGATCGAGCATGTCGCACAGCACCAGCGCCGTGCCTTCGAGCCAGGGAATGCGACGCAACGTCGAAAGATCCGGCTTCATCGTGTAGTCGCCGTAACCCTTCTCCCAGCTCGTCGCCTTGTAGCCGGAAACGGTCTCCATCTCCATGTCGGTGGCGATCAGGTAGTTGCAGCTGTGCGTTTCCTTCCACGCACTCTCGACGAAATATTCCGCCTGGAAACGCTTGCCCATCAGCCGGCCCTGCATATCCACCTGGCAGGCCAGAACCGTGTCGATGCGCCCTTCGGCAACATCCTTTCTGAGATCGTCGATTGTGTAGCTGCTCATGATTGATCCGCCTGAACTGGGATTGAAAAATCGGGGCAACGAAATCGCATGCGCTCGGCCGGACTTTGCGGCCCGATGCCTTTTCGTTGAACCGGTGATGGGGCCGCAGGATGCGGCCCCGCCATTTGAGAGGGAAGCTTGTTTCTCAGGCTTCGCCGACCGCCGCTTCAGCCGCGGCGATTTCAGCCTGACGCTTCGCGATATCGGCGCCGATCGGCGGGCCCTTGAAGCGGCGGTTTTCAAATGCGAACCAGACGATGCCTGTCAGCACGAGGAAGCCGACGGTAATCTCCAGCGCCCAGTCGTTCGGCGGCTGGATACCGATATAAAAGATCAAGATCATCGAAATAATGGCAAGAACTGCGATCACCTTGTACAGCCCGATTCCCATATTCCACGGCCCCATCGTCGGCCATTTCGCCGTTCCGATCGAAACAAGGCCGAGCGCAATCGGCACCGCGAAGGACAGGAACAGGAAGATGACCGTGCACGACACGACGATCGAATAGGCCGGCGTGCCGGCAATGGTGATTGCCGAGGTGAACCAAACGAAGAGGACCGAAAGGATCGAGCCCGTCCAGATGGCGGCGACCGGCGTGCGGAAATTTGGGCTGACCTTGGCGAGGGCAGACGATGCCGGAAGGCCCTTGTCGCGCGAGAAGGCGAAGATCATGCGCGAAACCGAGGTGACGGTCGCAAGCCCGCAGAGGAACTGCGAGACGAAGATCAGGAAGTAGAGGATGCTCTTGATCGCTGGGTTCGTCTGCGCGTCCATCGCCCAGAAGAACACGTTCCAGCCCTGCTTTGCCGCATCGTCCATGTTCGGGATCATCAGCACGAAGGCGCACAACATGATGTAACCGAAAAGCGCCGACCAGAGTACCGCCGAAACCATGCCGCGCGGTACGGAGACGGCGGCCTTGACGGTCTCTTCCGAGGTATGCGCCGAGGCATCGTAGCCGGTGATGGTGTAGATCGGCAGCAGCAGGCCGAGCAGGAATGCCATGCCGGTCGAGACGGTGCCCGGCCAAACCAGCGATGCGCCTTCGGTGCCGGTATAATTAGCAAAGGTGAACAGGCGCGAAATATCCCAGCTAGGAGCAGCCGCCAGGCAGACGATCGTCAGCAGCAGCGCCGTCGCGAAGATCAGATACCCGGAAAAATCGGTGAGCTTGGCGGTGAGACCAATGCCGAAATGGTTGATGCCGGCCTGCAGCGCCGTGATGATCGCCACGAAGACGACTCGGTGAAGAAGCGTGTCCTCGATGCCAAACTGCGGACCGAAGGCGCCGAAGAAGAAGTAGAAAGTGCCGACATTGATGGCACCGAGCACGGTGACGAGACCGAGCAGGTTGAGCCAGGCAGACAGCCAGCCGGTGAAGCGATTGCCGAGGATCGAGCCCCAGTGATAAAGCCCGCCGGCCGTCGGATAAGCGGAGCCGATCTGTGCGAGGCCGAGGGCGAAGATGAACGATATTAGGCAGCCGAGCGGCCAGCCGATACCGATCGCAGCACCACCGGCGCCCGAAGTCGCCTGCCCGAGCGAATTGATGCCGCCGGAAAGGATGCAAATGATCGAAAACGAGATTGCGAAGTTCGAGAACGAGCTCATGCGTCGTTCGAGTTCCTGGGCATAACCCATGGAATGCAGGATGTGCACATCCTGCTTCTTGTCCAGTTCGGTATAGTCCGACATGACTTCCCCCTGTTCACGATCGGCCGCGGGATTGCGGGCCGATTCAGTGCCAATTGCCCGCGGCATTTGCGCCATGCAGACGTTCGCAGTTAAACTGCTCCCTCGGGTCTTCTTTTTCTTCAGCCGTCCAGACTTTGCTGGAGCAACCCTTTCAAATAATCGGCCATGACCCCTTGGCCGATATCGTCTGCGATGAGGTCGTTGCGGACCTCGATCATCACATTGCGCAAGCCATTCGAAAGCCCGTGCAGGATCAGCGTGTGGGTCACGCCGTCCTCGGGTCCGTAAGGCTCGTTGCGTTCCGTCCTGTAAAGCGGCGCCTTGGCCGCGACCTCCAGCATACGATCCGCGAGCCGGCTGTCCTCGTCGTGCAATATGCCGAGTTCGACGGCGCGTTCGCGGCCGTGATAGACCGGCGTGAAGCTGTGCATCGTCACGATGATGCTGTCCTGCCCCCTAGCCCGGCGATCACGGATCAGCCCGCGAATGGCGTCGTGGAAAGGCACGTAGAGCGAGTCGGTGCGCGCAAGCCGTTCTTCCGGGCTCAAATCCCTGTTGCCGGGAATGGCGTAGATCTCGCTGGTCTCCGGCATCGCGCCGGGTGAACTGGGCGGCCGGTTGCAGTCATAGATAAGCCGCGAGAACCGCTGGAAAACGAGCGTCGCGTCGAGCGCTTCCGATATGTTGCGGGCGACCGCAAGCGCGCCCGGGTCCCAGGCAATGTGACTGGAGAGCGCTTCGCTGGGCAGGCCGAGATCGCCGAAAACGGCTGGAAGCGCATTCGAAGCGTGCTCGCAGATCAGAAGCACCGAGCTCCGGCCTTGGGTGCGTTCGATCCCGACGCAGTCGCCGTCCGCTTCGCTGAGGATTTTCGGCCGGGCCAGCACCAAAGGCGCCACTCCTATCCCTTAACAAATTCTTGATGAAGAAAAGAATTCTTCAGGTTTCGGCCAGTGTCAAGCATGGACTGAAAATTTCTTTTCATGACAGCGGTTGACATGGATTGTGACAGCGTTGTTAACTTTGAGTGGGAAAGTGGCGCCAGACCATCCCGGGGAGCATAGTTACGTGACAGTTGCGTCGAAGACGGTTTCGGACGTCATACACTCGCATTTGGGGGTGTTGACGCGCGCCGAGAAGCAGTTGGCCGAAAGCCTGCTCGACAATTATCCGGTTTCCGGCCTCGGCAGCATCACAACGATCGCCGAAAACGCCGGCGTCTCGACGCCGACCGTCGTGCGCATGGTGCAGAAGCTTGGCTTTAAGGGCTATCCGGACTTTCAGGCGCATCTGCATCAGGAAGTCGAGGCGACGATCTCGAACCCGATCGCCAAGCACGACCGCTGGGCGCAGAACGCACCAGGCACCCATATTCTCAACCGTTTCGCCGATGCCATCATGGGCAATCTGCGCCAGACGCTGACCGATCTCGACACCGCGACGTTCGACAGCGTCGCCGCGTTGCTCTCCGACCGCAAGCGCGGCCTTTATTTCGTTGGCGGCCGCATCACCGGCGCGCTTGCCGAATATTTTTTCACGCATATGCAGGTGATCCGGCCGGCAACGACGCTGCTATCGTCGAATTCCAGCAGCTGGCCGCAATATGTCCTCAACATGAATGCCGGCGACATCCTGATCATCTTCGACATCCGCCGCTATGAGCAGGAGATGGTGAGCCTTGCGACCGCCGCCCGCAAGCGCGGCGCCGAAATCATCGTCTTCACCGACCAGTGGGGTTCGCCCGCGGCCAAGCTCGCCAGGCATGCCTTCCGCGTCCGGATCGAGGCGCCGTCGGCCTGGGATTCCTCCGTCGTCACCCTTTTCATCGTCGAAGCGCTGATCGAGGCCGTGCAGAATTCGACCTGGGACGAGACGAAGGAGCGCATGAAGACACTGGAAGGCCTGTTTGAGCAGACCAGGCTTTTCCGCAAACCGGGTTAGGAGGACAAGACTAAAACAGAAGAAAAACAATGACGGATTTTTCGCGGAAACAGACGGCGTTGTCGCAAATAAAGCATTTGTCGCAACCCTCGCTATTCACAGCAGAATTAACGTCACCGAACTGTCACACAAGCTTCATGTAATCTCATTAACAGCATCGCCAGACACTGAAAACCCGAAGGAGAACAACAGTGATCTCTAACATTTCTCGACTTCTGTCGCTTTCTACTGCGATGATCGTGGCCTCGACCGCGATTGCCGCCGCCGAGCCGAGCGCTGAACTTATCGCCGCCGCCAAAAAAGAAGGAAGCCTGACGACGATCGCTCTGCCGCACAGCTGGTGCGGCTATGGCGACGTCATTGCCGGCTTCAAGGCCAAGTACGGCCTCGAGGTCAACGAACTGAACCCGGATGCAAGTTCGGGCGACGAAATCGAAGCCATCAAGGCCAACAAGGGCAACACCGGCCCGCAGGCTCCTGACGTCATCGACGTCGGCCTCTCTTTCGGCCCGTCTGCCAAGAAAGACGGCCTGATCCAGCCTTATAAGGTCTCCACCTGGGATTCCATTCCGGATACCGCCAAGGATGCTGAAGGCTACTGGTACGGCGACTATTACGGCGTTCTCGCGCTCCTGGTGAACAAGGATCTCGTCAAGGAATCGCCGGCCGACTGGGCCGACCTGAAGAAGAGCGACTATGCAAACAGCGTCGCCCTCGCAGGCGATCCGCGCAGCGCCAACCAGGCTGTCCAGGGCGTCTACGCCGCTGGTCTTTCCGCATCCGGCGGCGACGCGGCCAAGGCAGCCGAGGAAGGCCTGAAATTCTTCGCCGAACTGAACAAGAGCGGCAATTTCGTGCCGGTCGTCGGCAAGGCTGCTCCCTTCGCGCAGGGCTCCACGCCGATCGTCATCGCCTGGGACTACAACGCCCTCTCGTGGGGCGAAGGCCTGAAGGGCAATCCTCCCTTCGAGGTCGTCGTTCCGAAGACCGGCGTCGTTGCGGGCGTCTACGTCCAGGCGATTTCCGCCTTCGCTCCGCACCCGAACGCTGCCAAGCTCTGGATGGAATATCTCTATTCCGACGAAGGTCAGCTCGGCTGGCTGAAGGGCTATTGCCACCCGATCCGCTTCAACGATCTTGCCAAGAACAACAAGATCCCGAAGGAACTGCTCGACAAGCTGCCGCCGGCAGCAGCCTATGAAAAGGCTGTCTTCCCGACGCTGGAAGAGCAGGCCGCCGGCAAGGAAACCATCACCAAGAACTGGGATTCCGTCGTCGGCGCCAACGTTCAGTAAAGTTTGATCCTGCCTCCCCGCTGCAAGGCGGGGAGGTTTTCTCACTCCGACGCCCCAGGATGAGCTTTTCCATGAGCACCGTTTCAACGCCGATGGCGAGCAGTGCCCCCTTGATCAACAAAGACCGCGTGATCGACTGGCTGGGCATCGCACCCTTCATTATTTTCTCCCTGCTATTCCTGATCATCCCCACGCTTTATCTCGTGGTGGGCGCGTTCCTGACGCCCGAGGGCGATGTCACGCTGAAGAATATCGGCGATCTTTTTACGCCATCGATCATGAGCGCTTACTGGATTAGTATCCGCATCTCGGTCGCCTCCGCCCTCGGCGGCGCGTTGATCGGCTTTTTCCTTGCCTGGGCCGTCGTGCTCGGCGGTCTGCCCGCCTCCGTGCGCTCGACACTGCTGACCTTCTCCGGCGTCGCCTCGAATTTCGCCGGCGTGCCGCTCGCCTTCGCCTTCCTCGCAACGCTGGGCCGCACCGGTCTTGTGACGATCTTCCTGCGCGAATGGTTCGGCTTCAATCTCTACGGCACTGGTTTCAATCTGCTGTCCTTCTTCGGCCTCACCATCACCTACATGTATTTCCAGATCCCGCTGATGGTGCTGATCCTGACGCCGGCCCTCGACGGCATGAAGAAGGAATGGCGCGAAGCATCGCAGATTCTCGGCGCCACCAACCGCCAATACTGGACGATGGTCGCGCTGCCGATCCTCTGGCCGAGCCTGCTCGGTACGACGCTGCTGCTTTTCGCCAATGCCTTCGGCGCCATCGCCACAGCCTTTGCGCTGACCGGCAGTTCGCTGAACATCGTGCCGATCCTGCTTTATGCGCAGATCCGCGGCGACGTTCTGCACAATGCCAACCTCGGTTACGCCATCGCGCTCGGCATGATCGTGATAACCGGCGTCTCCAACGTCCTTTACCTCCTGCTGCGCATGCGCGCCGAACGGTGGCAGAAATGAAAGCTCAACGTCTCGGAGCCTGGATCGCCGTCATTCTAGGTGCATCCTATTTCGTCATTCCGTTGATCGGCACCATCGAGTTTTCGCTGCGCATGCGCCGCGGCGAATACAGCCTCGACGCCTATCAATCGGTCTTCTCGGACATTCAGTTCCGCGAGACCTTCGGCTATTCCATGCTGATGGCGCTGCTGACCATCGTCTTCGGCATGCTGCTCGTCGTGCCAACGGCCTATTGGGTGCGGCTGCGATTGCCGCAGATGCGCCCCGTCGTCGAATTCATCACGCTGCTGCCGCTTGTCATTCCGGCGATCGTCATCGTCTTCGGTTACCTCAGGATGTACAATTCGTCGTCCTACCTGCCGCTGACGGGTTCAACGACTGGCACCAACATCCTGCTGGTCTTCTCCTATATCACCCTGTCCCTGCCCTACATGTACCGCGCCGTCGATACCGCCATGCGCGCCATCGACGTCCGCACCCTGACGGAGGCAGCCGAAAGTCTCGGCGCCAGCTGGACGACCATCATGTTCAAATGCATTTTCCCCAACGTCATGAGCGGCGTGCTTTCAGGCGCCTTTATCACGCTCGCGATCGTCATGGGCGAATTCACCTTCGCCGCACTGCTCAACCGTCCGGCCTTCGGTCCCTACCTGCAGCTCGTCGGTGCCAACAAGGCCTATGAGCCTTCGGCGCTCGCCGTCATCGCCTTCTCGATCACCTGGCTCAGCATGGGCCTGCTCAACATCGTTTCCCGCGTCGGCAAAGCCCGCCCGGCAAAGGCTTAAGGTATCTGGTTCATGTCTTTTCTCACGCTGACCAACATTCAGAAATCCTTCGGCCCGGTCCAGGTCGTCAAGAACTTCAACATGACGATCGAAAAGGGTGAGTTCGTCTCCTTTCTCGGCCCGTCAGGCTGCGGCAAGACGACCGTCCTGCGCATGATCGCCGGCTTCGAAACGCCGACCGGCGGCACGCTGACCATCAATGGCAAGGATCAGAGCTCGCTGAAGCCGAACCAGCGCAACATCGGCATGGTCTTCCAGGCCTACGCGCTGTTTCCCAATATGACCGTGCACGACAATGTCGCCTTCGGCCTCAAGGTCGCCGGCGCGCCGAAGCCCGAGATCGACGCCCGCGTCAAGGAAATGCTCGGCCTGATCAAACTCGATCATCTGGCCGACCGCTTCCCCTATCAACTATCGGGCGGCCAGCAGCAGCGTGTCGCCCTTGCCCGCGCGCTTGCCGTCAAGCCGCAGGTGCTGTTGCTCGACGAGCCGCTCTCCGCGCTCGACGCCAAGATCCGCGTCTCGCTGCGCGAGGAAATTCGCCAGATCCAGCAGCAGCTCGGCATCACCACGGTCTTCGTCACCCATGATCAGGAAGAAGCCCTGTCGATCTCCGACCGCATCGTCGTCATGAATGCCGGCAAGGCTGACCAGATAGGTTCGCCCTTCGAGATCTACAACACGCCGGCGACGCGCTTCGTCGCCTCCTTCGTCGGCACGCTGAACCTCATCGAAGCCACGGTCGTCGATCCCGACACCAACCGCATCCAGATCGGCGATCAGGGTATCACGCTGAAGCAGTCGGTCGCAGCTCACAAGACTGGCGAAACCATCTCGCTGGCCCTGCGTCCGGAAGCCGGCTCGCTCTCCGACAGCGTCAAGAGCGACACGGCGCTGACCGGCCAGGTCGTTTCGGCCCACTTCCTGGGGTCGGTCATTCGCACCCGCATGAATGTTGGGGGCAACGTCATCTCCTTCGACATGTTCAACAGCCCCGGCATCACCCCGCCGCAGGCCGGCGAAACCGTAACCCTGCGCTTCATGGCAGCCGACCTGCTGATCATCCGCGACTGATTTCGCCAATACTGCTGAGGCAAAGGCGCCGCGAAACGGCGCCTTTTTCATTTCAGGTGATCCGACCCGTCAGCAATCGTGATGCAGCCATCACCATAAGGCACTTGAACTCTCCGAGGCCGGTGCCAGAAGTTGAGCGAACCAAATGAGCCGGGTAGCCCTCTGCTTGGCACTTTAAGAAAATGGGATATTTCAATGATTACCTGCCACCTGCGCTATGTGATCGATCCGTACAAGCTTGCCGAATTCGAGGAATATGCCCGGCTCTGGATTCCGATCGTCAACAGGATGGGCGGCACCCATCACGGTTATTTCCTGCCATCCGAAGGCGCCAACAATATTGCCATTGCACTGTTTTCCTTCCCGAGCCTTGCCGCCTACGAGGACTATCGCACACGCATGGCAAGCGATCCGGAATGTCAGGCGGCTTTCGAACTCGACAAACGTAACCGCAGTATCGTCAGCTATGAACGCAGCTTCTTGCGGCCCGTGCTCGGCTGATCAAACCCGCACCCGACTGGAAACGAAAACCCCGTCGGGTTGGCTGGCGGGCTTTTCGTTCTGTCATGCGCTTAACGGATCGCCTGGTCGTCGGCGTCGAAACGATGGACGTGCGCCTGATCCGGCGTCGCATAGACGATCTCGTCCGGCTCGTACTGATGCTCGCCAAACAGACGTGCGGTCAGCAGGCCGCACTGGTCGGATTCCAGATAGATGATCGTGTCGGCGCCGAGATGCTCGACATGCACGACCTTCGCAGCCCAGGTCCCCTGTTCGCGCGACAACGTCAGGTGTTCGGGACGCACGCCGATCGTCTTGGCGCTGTGGTCGCCGACCTTCTCGGCTGCGATGAAATTCATCTGCGGCGAGCCGATGAAGCCGGCAACGAAGACATTGGCCGGTCGTTTGTAGAGTTCCATCGGCGAACCGATCTGCTCGATCGCGCCGGCATTCAGCACCACGATCTTGTCGGCGAGCGTCATCGCCTCGACCTGGTCGTGGGTGACATAGATCATCGTTGCCTTCAGGCTGCGGTGCAGCCGGGCGATTTCGAGGCGGGTCTGGACACGCAGCGCCGCATCTAGGTTCGACAGCGGCTCATCGAACAGGAAAAGTTCCGGTTCGCGCACGATGGCGCGGCCGATGGCGACGCGCTGGCGCTGGCCGCCGGAGAGCTCGGCCGGCCGGCGCGCCAGATAAGGTTCCAGCGAAAGCATGCCGGATGCCTTGCCGACACGCCTTTCGATCTCGTCCTTGGCGGTGCCGGCCTGCTTGAGACCAAGCCCCATATTGTCTTTGACCGTCAGATGCGGATAGAGCGCGTAGGACTGAAACACCATGGCGATGCCGCGCTTGGCCGGCGGCGTCAACGTCTCATCGCGGCCATTGATGACGACGGCGCCTGACGTGACGTCTTCGAGGCCTGCAATGCTGCGCAACAGCGTCGATTTCCCGCAGCCCGACGGCCCGACGAAGATGACGAATTCGCCGTCCTTGACCTCGAGGTCGATGCCTTTCAGCACTTCATGCGTGCCATAGGTCTTGCGGATGGATTTGAGTTGAAGCGATCCCACGGGTCTTTCCTTATAATCTGACCGGCTGGCCGGTGCGCACGCTCTCGTCGGCGGCAAGGCAGATGCGCAGCGACGCCACCGCATCCGCCATATGGCGGTCGAGGTCCAGATCCTCGCGGATCGCCCTCAGCATGAAGGCCTGTTCCAGGTCGCAGAGCGCCTGATGACCGGGCTCGCCCGTCATCGTCATATCCTGGTCAGGCCGGATGAACTTGCCGTCAGGCCCAGTCTCGGCCGTGTGCAGGCGGATCACCGAGGTCTTGGTGTGCGTGTCGATATCGTCGGACCTCGCGTTCGGATCCATGACGATCGACACCGCCCCCTTCGGCGACATCACATCTTTCACGAAGAAGGCTGTTTCCGAGATCATCGGGCCCCAGCCGGCCTCGTACCAGCCGACGGAACCGTCCTCGAACAGCACCTGCAGGTGACCGTAATTATACATGTCGGCAGCGATCTCGTCGGACATGCGCAGTCCCATGCCGCGTACCTCGACGGCCCTCGCATCGGTGATCTGGCACATGACGTCGACATAATGCACGCCGCAATCGACGATCGGCGAGGTCGTGCGCATCAGCGACTTGTGCGTCGCCCAGGTCGGGCCGCTGGACTGCTGGTTGAGGTTCATGCGGAAGACGTAAGGCGGGCCGAGCTTGCGCGCCTCCTCGATCAGCTTCATCCAGGAAGGATGATGGCGAAGGATATAACCGATCACCAGCTTGCGCCCCGCCTTCCTGGCTGCCGCGACGACGCGCTCGGCGTCGGCGACGGTGGTCGCCAGCGGCTTTTCCACGAAGACATCACAGCCCGCCTCGAAGGCGGCGACCGCATAATCGGCATGGCTGTCGGAATAAGTGTTGATCGAGCAGAGGTCCGGCTTCAGCTTGGCCAGCGCCGTCGTGAAGTCGGGATGGATCGTATAGTCCTGCAGCTCAGGCCCCAATTGCGGCGTCGAGCGGTTGACGAGACCGACGATCTCGAAGCCTGGATTGTTATGATAGGCGAGCGCATGGCTGCGGCCCATATTGCCGAGGCCGGCAACGAGCACGCGGATCGGTTTTTCGGTCACTTGACGGCTCCTGACGTGATGCCGCGGATCAGCTGCCGCGAGAAGATGACATAGAGGACGAGGATCGGCAGGATCGCCAGCGACAGCGCCGCCAGCACCGCATTCCAGTTGGTGACGAACTGGCCGATGAAGATCTGCGAGCCGAGCGTCACTGTCTTGGTCGCCTCGGAGGGCGCCAGGATCAGCGGGAACCAGAGATCGTTCCAGATCGGGATCATGGTGAACACCGCGACCGTCGCCATGGCCGGGCGCACCAGCGGCAGCACCAGGCGAAAGAAGATCGCATATTCGGAAAGCCCGTCGATGCGGCCGGCATTCTTCAGATCGTCCGAAACCGTGCGCATGAATTCCGACAGGATGAAGATCGCCAGCGGTATGCCCTGCGCGGTATAGACGAGGATCAGCGCCGTCAGCGTATTGACGAGGCCGGCCGCCACCATGCCCTGCAGGATCGCCACCGTGCCGAGACGGATCGGGATCATGATGCCGATCGCCATGTAGAGCCCGAGCAGCATATTGCCGCGGAAACGGTATTCGGAAAGCGCAAAGGCCGCCATGGCGCCGAAGAGCAGTACCAGCAGGATCGAGACGATCGTGACGATAAAGCTGTTCTGGAAATAGGTGGCGAAATCGCCCTGCCCGAGCACCGTCTGATAGCCGACCAGACTGAAGGTCGACGGCGTCGGGATCATCAGCGGCTCGCGGAAGATCGAAGCACGATCCTTGAACGAGTTGACGATGGTCAGGAACACCGGAAACAACGCGACCAGCGTATAGGCGCTCAGCGCCAGATGTACGAGGCCGGTGCGGATGGGAGATGTGCGTGCCTTGGACATGCGCGCTCCTCAGAACTGGTAGCGACGCATGCGCCGCTGGATGACGAAGAGATAAAGCGAGACGCCGGCGAGGATGATGAGGAACATCACCGTGGCAATCGTCGCGCCCATCGAGCGGTCGCCGAGCTGAAGCTGGAAACCGAAGAAGGTGCGGTAGAGCAGCGTGCCGAGAATGTCGGTCGACATGTCAGGCCCGGCCAGCGCCCCCTGCACAGTATAGATCAGGTCGAAGGCGTTGAAATTGCCGACGAAGGTCAGGATCGAGATGATGCCGATCGCCGGCAGAATGAGCGGCAGCTTGATTTTCCAGAACTGGGCCCAACCGGTAATGCCGTCGCATTCGGCCGCCTCAATCACCTCTTCGGGGATGCTGAGCAGTGCGGCATAGATCAGCATCATCGGAATGCCGATATATTGCCAATTCGAGATCAGCGACACCGCGATCAGCGCCGAGCCGGACTTGCCGAGCCAGGGCGCGAACAGGAATTTCAAGCCGATGAGATCGAGCATCCAGGGCGCCACGCCCCAGATCGGCGAAAGGATGAGCTTCCAGATGAAGCCGACGATGACGAAGGACAAGAGCGTCGGCAGGAACATCGCCGTGCGGTAGAAGGCGACGCCGCGGAGCTTCGGCACCGAAAGCAGGGCGGCAAGCGCCACACCGATCGGGTTCTGCACGCACATGTGGATGGCAAAGAAGATCAGGTTGTTGACCAGCGCATTCCAGAAATCGCGCGCCCAGCGCGCATCGCCGAACAGCACCTTGAAATTCGCCAGTCCGACGAAGGCCGGCTGCCCGTCGACCGTATTGTAGAGCGAAAGCCTGAGCGTTTCGATGAGCGGCAGCACCATGACGGCAGAATAGACGATCAGGGCTGGCAGCATGAAGACGAAGATATGCCAGCGCACCGGGCGCCTGATCGGGACGATATCGACCGTGTTGTCGGTTTCGCTCATGGCTTTTGCCTGTTCTTGTCGACTGGCCGCAAGGTGCAGCGCAGATGGAAACATTGCGCCTCACCCCTGACCGTCTCTCCGGCTGCCGGGAGAAGGAACGTGCCCTGCTTTGATGCCAAGTCGGGCTGGGAGGTCGCTGCGAGTCTCCTTCTCCTCTGAAGTGGGAGAAGATGGCCAGCAGGCCGGATGAGGGGCGGCAAACGCCGCCCCTCCACACGCTATCACTTGGCCGGCTTGTACCAGCTGTCGAGGCCGTCCTGCAGCTTCTTGGCGGCAACCGCAGGCGTATCCGTGCCGTTGATCACGTTGGCCGATTCGACCCAGGTCTCGTTTTCGAGGTTCGGCGTGCCACGCGACAGGATCTGGTAGGTCGAGCGCACCGTCGACTTGTACGGGCCGCGCCAGGAAACGAATTCCTGAGCGAGCGGATCGGACATCTTGACCGGGGTGGAGTTCAGGCTGAAGAAGCCCGGCAGCGAGTTGGCGTAGATATCAGCGAACTCCGGCGAAGCGACCCAGCTGAGGAACTTCTTGGCTTCCTCGGCATGGGTGCTCTTTGCGTTCAGGGCAACACCGATATCCGGATGGTCGGAGATGTAGCCCGTGTCGCCTGCCTTCGGAACCGGAGGCGGGAAGGCGCCCATCTTGAACTGGGCCTGGCTGTTGAACAGCGCGATTTCCCACGAACCGGCCGGATAGATCGCTGCACGGCCGAGCGTGAACAGGTTCTGGCTGTCGGAGTAGGTCTGAGCTTCGAAACCGTCGCCGAGATAGGGCTTCCACTTGGCAAGCTCTTCATAGGGCTTGACCCACTCGGCATCGGTCAGCTTCTGCTTGCCGGCGATCAGGGCTTCGCGGCCCTCTTCACCCTTCCAGTAGTTCGGGCCGATGTTCTGGTAGCCCATGGTGGCGGCCTCCCAGAGGTCCTTCGTGCCCATGGCGAGCGGGATGTAGGTGCCGTCGGCCTTGATCTTGTCGAGCGCTGCGTAGAACTCGTCCTGCGTCTTCGGCACCGAGATGCCGAGCTTGTCGAAGGCGTCCTTGTTGTAGATGAAGCCGTGGATGACCGAAGCCATAGGCACGCAGAAGGTCGACTTGCCGTCGTCGGTGCTCCAGGCGGCCTTGGCGACCGGCGAGAAGTTCTCCATGCCAGGAAGGCTGGTGATGTCGGCGAGCTGCTTCTTGTTGAAGAGTTCGAGCGAGGCATCGAACGGACGGCAGGTGATGATATCGCCTGCGGAGCCGGCATCGAGCTTGGCGTTCAGCGAGGCGTTGTATTCGGTCGGCGCAGTCGGTGAGAAGACGATCTTGATGCCCGGGTTCTTCGCTTCGAAGGCCGGGATGATCTTTTCCTGCCAGATCTGCAAGTCGTCGTTACGCCAGCTTTCGACCGTCAGCGTGACGTCGGCGGCATGGACGAGGCCCACTGAAGTCAGCAGACTGGAGGCAAGCAGCAAGCTTTTCAGAGCAGTGTTTTTCATTTCCCTCTCCTGTTTTAAGCACCTGAAGGCGCTGTTTTCGATCTGAAACAAGCAGTTGGCGTGTTTGAGGTAACACCCAACGCCCCTTGGAGGACCGCCAGCAATGCCGGTCCCGAAAGCTCAACGGACACGAAGGCGGACGCCTGCGGCCGAACTGCGCGCCTTCCCGGCGTCTGCACCGGGAGCGGCGAAATGATGGGGAAAGCCGATGGATGCCTGACCTTCGCCACCAGCTTGACGGGCCGGCGGGTCGTCATCTCGATCATCCTCGAAGCGGTTCCGGCTTGGTTTAACTGCCGGTTTTCGTAGACCTCGAAGCGCTGTTCCCTTTTGCCGAATTAAGGCCAAAAAAATACCAATTGTCCAGCCGAATTTAACTTTTTGGCCGGCTAAAATTGATTAAAAAATTTTAGCTAATAAAATCAACATGATAAAAAGATGAATTTTCTCCATCATTCCCACTTGGTAAATGGTATTTTTTTGGTATTGTATTAAAAACCATGGGGAACGGCATATTCGGAGGCCCGATGACGGAGCTTGCAATCGGCATAGACGGCGGCGGAACGAGCTGCCGGGCCGCAGTCGCGGACAGGAACGGCAATGTCATCGGTCGCGGCAAATCAGGCCCTGCCAACATCCTGTCGGATCTCGAAAACTCTCTTCTCAACATCGTCGAATCCGCCCGGCAGGCGCTCCGCGATGCCGGGCTTGCCGCTGAAACCCTTTTCTCTGTCGCAGCGGTCGTCGGCGTCGCCGGGGCGAACGTCGGCGATTACGGCAGGCGAATCGAAAAGGCCCTGCCCTTTGCCGAAGGCCGCGTCATCACCGATGCGCTGATCGCCCTGCAGGGTGCGCTCGGCGATGCCGACGGCATCGTTGGCGCCTTCGGCACCGGCTCGGTCTATAATGCCCGCAAGAATGGCCGGCTGAACGGCATCGGCGGCTGGGGTTTCGTTGTCGGCGACCAGGCAAGCGGTGCCCGCCTCGGCCGCGATCTCCTGGAACGATCACTGCTTGCCCATGACGGGGTGCGTCCGGCATCGCCGATCACCGACGTGGTCATGACTGAATACGGCAATGATCCCGAGCGCATCGTCGAATTCGCCCATTCGGCAAGACCGAAGGATTTTGCCAGTTACGCCCCCACCGTCTTCGAACATGCGGCTAAGGGCGATGCCGTGGCAGTCGGCATCGTCACGGATGCGGCAGCGGCGATCGGCGAAAGTCTCGAAGCGCTGCTCTGGCCCGAATGCCCATCGATTTGCCTGCTCGGCGGTCTTGCTGAAGCTTATGAGCCGTGGCTTTCCGAGCGCTACAGGCCTTTGCTTGCCAGACCGAAAGGCGATGCCCTGCAGGGCGCGGTGGAACTTGCGGTCAAGCTCTTGAACGACAAGCAGAGAGGTGCGGCATGACCGACGACCTCGCCACCCTCCTTTCCCTGGAGCGCCTGCAGGCAGCCGGCACAGGTCCGCTCTACGTCAAGCTGCGCCGCACGCTCGAAGGAGCCGTGCGCACCGGCACGCTTGGGCACGGCGATGCGCTGCCGCCGGAACGCGACATCGCCGAATTCGCCGCCGTCAGCCGCGTCACCGTGCGCAAGGCGATCGACGAACTCGTCGCCGATGGCCTGTTGGTGCGCCGTCACGGTTCAGGCACCTTCGTCGCCAAGCCGGTCTCCAAGGTCGAGCAGCGCCTGTCGCAGCTCACCTCCTTCACCGAGGATATGGCGCGCCGCGGCATGTCCTCCCGCTCCGAATGGCTGCACAAGGGCGTCCACACCCCCTCGCCCGACGAGATGATGATCCTTGGCCTCGGTACCGACGTCAAGGTTTCGCGCCTTTCCCGCCTGCGCATCGCCGACGACCAGCCGCTGGCGATCGAGAATGCCAGCGTCTCCGGCGAATTCCTGCCCGATCCCTCGGCCGTCACCAATTCGCTCTATGCCGAACTCGAACGCCTCCAAGTCCGCCCGGTGCGCGCCGTGCAGCGCATCTCCGCCACCAATATGAAGGAAGCCGACGCCCAGCTTCTCGGCGTCTCCGCGGGTGCGGCCGGCCTGTCGATCGAGCGTATCTCCTATCTGGGCTCCGGCCGCGCCGTCGAATTCACCCGCTCGCTCTATCGCGGCGACGCCTATGACTTTGTCGCGGAGCTGACGATCGCAGTGGCGTAAGCCCTACCAGAAGCGGGCGATCCAAAGCTGATTTCCGACAAGATCATCGAAGATCGCATCGGCGGAGATAAGCGGTATCCCATTCTGCATGGCGGTCGCGGCAAGAAACCGGTCGAACGGATCGCGATGTGTCCAGTCCATCATGGCTGCGGTCAGACAGATTTCCGGTGTCAATGCCGCGGCAATGCCACCCTGCTCGTGCAGCAGTTCCGGCAGCCGGCCGATGAAAGGCTCCATCTCCGGCCATTTGCCGAGACGAACCTTCTGCCCGACTTCAAATAGGGATATTGGGCTGACGAAAATCGTCTCCGCCTTTTCGATCAGAGCGATCGCCTTGGCCGAGAGCCGCCCGTCGCCGGTCAGCGACCATGCCCACGCATGGGTGTCGAGCAAGAGCGAGTTCACTCGCCCCCTTCCCAAGCCGCAAGCTCGCCCTGATCCATGGGCTCAAAAAAGTCGGGTCCATTTCCAACAACTTGCCCTTTGAGCAACCCGATCTTGAAGGAAGACTGCACAATCGGAATGATCTTCACGACAGGCTTGCGCCCCTTGGCGATCACCACTTCCTCACCGGAAAGGGCAGCGTCGATCAATTTCGACAGATTGGTCTTTGCGACATGGATAGTAACTTGCATCGTCGCCCTCATTAGCTAACTTGGCTAAGCATACCACCTCATCGTCAATTCCGCTATCAAATTCAAACAGCCTGAATGCGGGCAATTATTGAGCCGAATCAAAATCATAAAGCCGGAAGGTGAACCCTTCCGGCTTTTCATTTATCGAATCAACCTCTGAGGACGCCGCTATAGAACAGGATGATTTTAGGCCGGGTCGGCCTAAAATCTGAATCCTGTCCTAAATTAAATAGTGAGAGCATGATGTCGTCCGAAAACCGCTCACACTTTTCGGCATCATGCTCTAAGCGACCGCGAAGCCTCGGCAATCAGGCCGCGTCTTCGATCTGCTCGTCCGTCTTGCGCGGCACGTAGTTCAGCACCGGCCCGAGCCAGCGCTCGACTTCAGACACCGCCATCTGCTTGCGCGCCGCATAATCCTCGACTTGATCGCGCTCCACCTTGGCGACGCCGAAATAATAGGAGTCGGGATGGCCAATATAGAGGCCGGAGACCGAGGAACCGGGCCACATCGCATAACTCTCCGTCAGCTTCACGCCGGCCGCTTTTTCGGCATCGAGCAGTTTGAAAAGTGTTGCCTTTTCGGTGTGATCGGGCTGGGCGGGATAACCGGGTGCCGGGCGGATGCCGGCATAGGCTTCGGTGATGAGATCCTCCTTGCTGAGCGTCTCGTCCTTGGCATAGCCCCAGTATTCGCGCCGCACCTGCTCATGCATACGCTCGGCAAAAGCTTCGGCGAAGCGGTCGGCCAGCGCCTTGACGAGGATTGAGGAATAATCGTCGTTCGCCCGCTCGAAACGCTCGGCGATGGCGATTTCCTCGATGCCGGCCGTCACCACGAAGCCGCCGACATAATCCTGAACACCGCTTGAAACCGGCGCCACGAAATCGGAGAGCGCCACGTTCGGCCGCCCGTCCCGCTTCGAAAGCTGCTGGCGCAGCGTATAGAAGGTGGCAAGCTCGTGCTTCCGGCTCTCGTCCGTGAACAGCCGGATATCGTCGCCAACGGCGCCGGCGGGCCAGAAGCCGATGACGGCGCGCGGGCGGAACCACTTCTCGTCGATGATCTTCTTCAGCATCGCCTGCGCGTCGGCCCAGAGCGCGCGCGCCGCCTCGCCCTGCTTCTCGTCGTCGAGAATGGCGGGGTAGCGGCCGCGCAACTCCCAGGTCTGGAAGAACGGCGTCCAGTCGATATATTTGGCAAGCTCGGCCAGATCGTAATCCTCGAACACCCGCGTGCCGAAGAATTGCGGATTGGTCGGTTGGTGGGCAGACCAGTCGATCTTGTGGGCATTCTCGCGAGCCCGCGGCAACGGCAGGCGCACCTTCTCGGCCTCGCTGCGCGCATGGGCGGCCGCCACCTTGGCATATTCGGCTCTTACATCGTCGACATAGCTCTGCCGCGTTTCCGGCGACAGCAGTGCGGAGACGACGCCGACGGCGCGGCTCGCATCGGTCACGTAAACCGTCTGCCCCTTGTTGTAGCCGGGATGGATCTTCACGGCCGTATGCACGCGGCTGGTCGTCGCCCCGCCGATCAACAGCGGGATCTCGAAGCCCTGCCGCTCCATCTCGGCAGCAACATGCACCATCTCGTCGAGCGACGGCGTGATCAGGCCGGAGAGGCCGATGACGTCGACCTTCTCGGCAATGGCCGTTTCGAGGATCTTTGTCGCCGGCACCATGACGCCGAGGTCGACGATCTCGTAATTGTTGCAGGCAAGCACGACGCCGACGATGTTCTTGCCGATATCGTGCACGTCGCCCTTGACCGTCGCCATCAGGATCTTGCCGGCTGACCGACGCTGGTCGCCACCATTGAGGCGCTTTTCCTCTTCCATATACGGCAGCAACACGGCCACCGCCTGCTTCATCACCCGCGCCGACTTGACCACCTGCGGCAGGAACATCTTGCCCGAGCCGAACAGATCGCCGACGACGTTCATGCCGGCCATCAGCGGCCCTTCGATGACGTGCAGCGGCCGGGCGGCCTGCAGGCGCGCCTCTTCGGTATCGGCCTCGATATATTCGGTGATGCCGTTGACCAGCGCATGCTCGAGACGCTTCTCGACGCTCCATTCGCGCCAGGAAAGATCTTGGACGCGGCCTTCGCGTGCGGCGCCGCCACGGAATTTCTCCGCCACTTCGAGCAGCCGCTCGGTACCATCAGGACGACGGTTCAGCACCACGTCCTCGCAGGCCTCGCGCAGCTCGGGATCGATATTGTCGTAGACGGCAAGCTGGCCGGCATTGACGATGCCCATGTCCATGCCCGCCTGGATGGCGTGATAGAGGAACACGGCATGCATCGCCTCGCGCACCGGCTCGTTGCCGCGGAACGAGAAGGACAGGTTCGACACACCGCCCGAAATATGCACCAGCGGCATGCGCTCGCGGATCGTCCGCGTCGCCTCGATGAAATCGACACCGTAATTATTGTGCTCTTCGATGCCGGTCGCGACCGCGAAGATGTTCGGGTCGAAAATGATGTCCTCCGGCGGGTAGCCGATCTTTTCGGTCAGCAGCTTGTAGGCGCGCGTGCAGATTTCAACCTTGCGCTCATAACTGTCCGCCTGCCCCGTCTCGTCGAAGGCCATGACGACGACGGCCGCACCGTAATTGTGCAACAGCCGAGCCTGAGCGAGAAAATTCTCTTCGCCTTCCTTCAGCGAGATCGAGTTGACGATCGGCTTGCCCTGAACGCGCTTCAGGCCGGATTCGATGATCGAGAACTTCGACGAGTCGATCATCACAGGCACACGTGCGATGTCAGGCTCGGCGGCGATCAGGTTGAGGAACTCGACCATCGCCTTTTCGGAATCGATCAGGCCTTCGTCCATGTTGATGTCGATCACCTGCGCGCCGTTCTCGACCTGGTCGCGCGCCACATCGAGCGCAGCCGTGAAATCGCCGTTGGTGATCAGCTTGCGGAAGCGGGCCGAGCCGGTGACGTTGGTGCGCTCGCCGACATTGACGAAGGGGATGTCCTTGGTCAGCTCGAAGGGTTCGAGGCCCGACAGCGACATGAACGGGCGATGCTCGGGAATCGGACGTGGCTTGTATTTCGCAACGGTCTCGGCGATCGCCTTGATATGCTCCGGCGTCGAGCCGCAGCAGCCGCCGACGATGTTGACGAGGCCCTCGCGAGCGAAGCCGTCGATCTGCGCCGCCATCAGCTCCGGCGTTTCGTCATACTGGCCGAACTCGTTCGGCAGGCCGGCATTCGGGTAGGCGCAGATGAAGGTATCGGCAACACCCGAAAGCTCCTGCAGGTGTGGGCGCATCGCATTGGCACCAAGCGCGCAGTTGAGCCCGATCGTGAAGGGATTGGCATGGCGCACCGAATTCCAGAAGGCAGATGGCGTCTGGCCGGACAGCGTGCGGCCGGAAAGGTCGGTGATCGTGCCCGAGATCATCACCGGCAGGCGCACGCCCTTGGCCTCGAAGCGCTCCTCGCAGGCGAAGATCGCAGCCTTGGCGTTCAGCGTGTCGAAGATTGTCTCGATGAGGATGATGTCGGCGCCCCCGTCAATCAGCCCGTCGATCTGCTCGCCATAGGCGGAACGCAGATCGTCGAAGGTGACGGCACGGAAGCCGGGATTGTTGACGTCGGGCGAGATCGAGGCGGTGCGGTTGGTCGGCCCGATGGCGCCGGCGACGAAGCGGCGGCGGCCGTCCTCGCGCTCGGCGCGCTGTGCCGCCCGGCGCACGATTTCGGCGCCTTCCTTGTTGAGGTCGTAGACCGCACCTTCCATCTCATAATCGGCTTGCGCGATGCGGGTCGAGGAGAAGGTATTGGTCTCGAGAATATCGGCGCCGGCCTTGGCGTATCTGTAATGGATCTCTTCGATCGCGTCCGGCTGGGTCAGGATCAGAAGGTCGTTATTGCCCTTCTGGTGACAGGCGCAGCCGATGAAGCGCGTCCCGCGGAACTGGTCTTCATCATAGCCGAGGCCCTGGATCTGCGTGCCCATGGCGCCGTCCAGAACAAGGATGCGTTCGCTCGCGGCTTGTCTCAAAGCTGCGAAAACTTCACTGCCGTCACGTTTGCCCGTTTCCGGACCAAAGAGATTGTCAAACACGGGAGGGCTCCTTGACGTCGTAAGACCAGGCTTCCAAATCACATAAAGATATCTTTATGTCAATATATGCCTGTCGATTTAGTGCTTTGCAAATCTACAGTGCCGCGCGTCTCTTCAGACGCGCAAAGGACGCTGTAGCGTTTGAATCTTGGCGTCGTGCTTTCCGAAAATCGATCCCGATTTTCGGGCCGATGCGATAGCCGGATGACAGACTCGCACGACGCCTATATAGGCGTTTAGGACGCTTTGTGCACGAAATCGGAGGAGCATCATGGCACCCGCAACCGGCAACGCCGTGCTTGGAAACTGGACGACCCGCGCCTATCACCGCAGCTGGCTGCTGACCCAGGCGAATGGTCTCTTCGATTTCTTCCAGCACAATTCGGTCAACCCAAAGGGCGGCTTCTACGATCTCGACGACGAAGGTAGGCCTCTCGACGCCGATGGCCAGGTCCGCGGCATCCATATCGCGGCGCGCGCGGTGCATTGCTTCTCGATCGGCGCGCTGCTCGGCCGCCCCGGAGCCTCCGACGTCGTCGACCACGGCATGGACTATATCTGGAACCATCATCGCGACCGGAAAAACGGCGGCTATTTCTGGTCGCTCAACAATGACGGTCCGGTCGATTCCAACAAGCAGGGCTATGGCCATGCTTTCGTGCTGCTCGCCGCCTCAGCGGCAAAGACGATCGGCCATCCGCTTGCCGACGGCATGCTCGCCGATATCACCGAGATCCTCAACACAAAATTCTGGGAAGCGAAGCACGGCGCGATCGCCGAGGAATTCACCGCCGACTGGCAGCCGCTCGACGGCGGTGCCTATCGCGGCCAGAACTCCAACATGCACCTGACCGAAGCGCTGATGGCGGCCTTCGAAGCCACCGGCGACAGGGAATACCTGACCAAGGCCGAAAGCATCGCCGATCTCGTTATCCGCCGCGCGGCGGGTTCGGTCGACTGGCGCGTCGCCGAGCATTTCGATGCCGAATGGAATCTCGACAAGGCTTACTATCATTCGAATGAAATGTTCCGCCCGGCCGGCACGACGCCCGGTCATTGGCTGGAATGGGCCCGCCTCATCCTGCAGCTTTGGGCGCTCGGCGGCAAACGGATCGAGTGGATGCCGGATGCGGCCAAGGCGCTGTTCGCGCAATCCATGGCGCTCGGCTGGGACAACGACAAGGGCGGCTTCTTCTATACGCTCGATTGGGACGACAAGCCTGCCAAGCGCAACAAGCTCTGGTGGCCAGCCTGCGAAGGTGCGGCTGCCGCACATTTCCTCAGCGAGCACCTGCCGAGCGATTTCCATGAAGAGAGCTACCGCAAGATCTGGAACGTGATCGAGCGCGCCTTCATCGACCACAAGAACGGCGGCTGGCATGAGGAGCTGACGGAGGATCTCGTTCCCTCGCACTCGCTCTTCCCCGGTAAGGGCGATATCTACCACGCGCTGCAGGCCTGTCTCATCCCGCTTTTCCCGGCGACGGGCAGCCTGACGAAGGGCATCACTGAGGCTGGCGGCAAGCTCTGAGGCGAACGGCCTCACCGGCAAGAGACGTCATTCTCAGCCTTGTGCCGAGGATCTACGGATAGCGCGGCAGATGCTCGGCACAAGGCCGAGCATGACGAGCGAAAAGCATCGTCAGCGCTCCTGCGCCAGATCCAGACGAATATAATGTTGCAAACGAATATTGTGCCGGCGGTTCACGGCCTCGATCATCCGCTCCACGTCGTCGACCGGCGAATGCAAAATCTCCAACAAGAGCGCACGAAAATCCGCTTGCGATATCTTCCCGGCCATGCCGGTGATCGTGGGCTGAAGCTTGGTGTGAAGAACCCAATGCAGGACCGCCCGGCGATAGGCGTCATCGAGCAGCACAGCCAGATCGCCGGCCTCGATCTCATATTCGAAAGACAGGCTGACATGCCCCGAATCGACAGGAAGCGAATAGATCAGCCTCCCCTCGATATCGTCGACATGCGGCTCGTAGCCATCGCCCATCCGGCGCTTGCCGGAAATTGCAGCCATCTCAGGCGAGCCGCAGCGTATCCAGATCCTTGGCGAGCATCAGCGCCAGCGCCTCGACCGCGAGATTGTGGTCGTCACGCTGCGGCAGTCCCGAGACGGTGACGGCGCCGATACAGCCGGTACCCTTGACGTTGATCGGGAAACTGCCGCCATGCGGCGCATAGTCGGCGCCGGAAAGTCCGTTATCCTCGACCGTCTTGCCGTCCTTCTGCAGCTTCAGACCGGAGGCATAGCTGCTGCGGAAATAACGCAGCACCATGTTGCGCTTGCGGCGGACCCAATTGACGTTGTCGGGCGTCACACCCGGGAGGGCAGCATAGAAAACGGGCATCGAATGCAGGGTCACGTCGATCGCGATACCGAGGCCGCGCTCGGTGGCGAGTTCCTGCAGGAGTTTGCCGAGCTGCCATGCCGTCGTCAGGTCGAAGGCGTCGAAGCTCAGCACTTTCTCCTGCTCCACGATCCGGCTGAGATCGTCCTCGATTGTCATGATGAGCGTTCCTCTTCCGCGATGATCCGTGCAGACCATTCTCGCGGAGAGCAAAAAAGTAAAGCAAAAACTTGGGCCTACCGCTGGAGCAATTCCAGCAAAACTGCGCGGCGGTCTTGCGTCAGGAATTGCGCGAAGACAAAGAGATGGAGCATTTTTGTCACTCGAAGAAAACGGAAACGCTCTTCGTCAGAGCTTCGGCGTCAGCATCTCGAAACGGTCACACGACCGGCGAGAAACCGCCCATCGCCCCGATGAATGGTTTCGGCAGCGGCGGGGCGTAGGAGCCGCGCTTGCTGGTGGAAAGCCCGAGCGACACCAGCGCTTCGGCCTGCTTGACGGCGGCGGCAACGCCGTCGACGACGGGCACGCCGTAGATATCCTGCAGTTCGCGCGCCAGATCGGTCATGCCGGCACAGCCGAGCACGATCGCCTCGGCGCCGTCTTCCAAAAGCGCCCGCTCGATCTCGGTCCTCAGCTTGCCGATCGCGCCGGAGGCCGCATCTTCCAGCTCCAGCACCGGGATATCGGAAGCGCGCACCTTGGCGCGGTCGCCCATGCCGTAGCGGCGCACCAGATTGTCGATCAGCACCCGCGAGCGCTCCAGCGTCGTCACCACGGTGAAGCGCTGCGCCAGGAAACCCGCCGTCACCACGGCGGATTCGCAAAGCCCGAGGATCGGCACATCGGCAAAGCTCCGAGCCGCTTCGAGCCCGGTATCGTCGAAACAGGCGATGACAGCCGCGTCATAACCCACCGCCTGCCGCTCCCTGAGTTCGGCGAGCAGGCCGGGGATCGCTAAGGCTCCGTCGTAATGCCCTTCGATGGAAACCGGCCCCATGCGCGAGGTGGCCGCGACGATCTCCGTGCCGGATGCCGCCACCGCACGCGCGGCGGTAGCGGCCTTCTCGGTCATGGAGGCCGTGGTGTTCGGATTGACGATGAGGATGCGCATGTCAGTTTATCTTTGCCTGCCGCCGGCTGAGCATCGTCATGATGCCGAGCGCGAGGAGAATGATAGTGAAGGAAAACAGCGTCGTCACCGTGCCGAGCGCATAGAGCACCGGCGTCGTGACGTTGGTGGTCATGCCGTAGATTTCGAGCGGCAGCGTATTGTAGGTGCCTGATGTCATCAGCGTGCGGGCGAATTCGTCATAGGAGAGCGTGAAGCCGAACAGGCCGACGCCGACCAGGCTCGGGGCGATCATCGGCAGCACGACGTGGCGGAACGTCTGCCAGGAGCTGGCGCCGAGGTCGCGCGCCGCCTCCTCATAGGCTGACGAGAAACGGTTGAAGACGGCAAACATGATTAGCACGCCGAAGGGCAGCGTCCAGGTGAGATGGGCGCCGAAGGCCGACGAATACCAGGCGGGCTTGAGCCCTCCCTGCTGGAAGACGACACCGATGCCGAGCGAGATGATGATCGACGGCACGACGAGACTTGCGACCGTGGCGTAGAAGAGCGCCGTCGAACCGCGGAAACGGCGGCGGAAGGCAAGGCCGGCGAGCAGCGAGACGACGACGGTCACCACCATCACCATTAGCCCGAGGGTGAAGGAGCGGCGGAACGATGCGCCGAAATCGCCGACCGCCTGCTTCTCGAACAGGTTGAAGAACCAGTGCGTGGAAACGCCGTTCATCGGGAAGGTCAGACCGCCGTCCGGACCCTGGAAGGAGAGGATCAGAATCGCCGAAAGCGGCCCGTAGAGGAACAGCACGAAGATGATGAAGAAGAGCGCCAGCAGATAGAATTCCAGGCCGCGTTTTTCGTGGCTCATCTCAAAGCTCCTTGCGGATATCGACGACGCGCAGGATGGCCGCGACCATCAACAGCACGACGGCGAGCAGCACCACGGCATTGGCGGCAGCGGCCGGATATTGCAGCAGCGACATCTGGTTCTTCATCATCAGCGCCACCGACGCGCTCTGGCCGCCGGACATCACCTGCACTGTCGAAAAGTCAGCCATCACAAGCGTCACGACGAAGATCGTACCGATCGCCATGCCGGGTTTGGCGAGCGGGAAGACGACATTCCACAACACCTGCCAGCCGGAGGCGCCGGCATCGCGCGCCGCCTCGAACAGCGACCGGTCGATGCGCATCAGCGTATTGAAGATCGGCGTCACCATGAACAGCGTATAGAGATGCACCATGGCGAGCACGACGGCGAAATCGGAATAGAGCAGCCATTCGATCGGCTGCGGGATGATGCCCATCTTGATCAGCGTCGAATTGACGAGGCCGTTGCGCCCGAGCACCGGTATCCACGAAATCATGCGGATGATGTTCGACGTCATGAACGGCACGGTGCAGACGAGAAAGAGGATCATCTGCGTCGACGTCTTGCGGATGTGGAAGGCCAGGAAATAGGCGACCCAGAAACCGATGACGAGCGTCAGCGCCCAGACGATCGCGGTGAATTTCAGCGTGTTGAGATAGATCTTCCACGTCACCCACGAACCGAGCGTGTCGGTGTAGTTCATCGTCAGGAAGTCGGGATAGAGGCCGGCAAAGTCGTAGTCCCAGAAGCTGACGACCGCGATCATGGCGATCGGCAGCAGGAAGAACAAGCCGAGAATGACGAACAGCGGCGTCGCCTGGAGATAGGATATCGCCGATGGGGAAAGCCTCAGTCCGCGCCCGCCGCGCGCGCCCTGGCCATCCTCCTCCGTTTCCGCTGCGATGGTCGCCATCCCTTACCCTTTCGGAAGCTCGTCATTCGTCCGGTCGTTAAAGAGAGGGCTCGAGAAGACCCCTCCCCAACCCTCCCCACAAGGGGGAGGGAGTATCTTTGCCGCGCCGCCTCCGAACCTCCTCCCCACAGGAGGAAGGAGTGTCCTTGCCGCACCGCCTCTCCAGGCTCCCTCCCCCTTGTGGGGAGGGTTGGGGAGGGGAAAACGACAATCGCTTAGGCCGCGATGAACTCGTTCCAGCGGCGGACCATGTAGCGGTCTTCGTCCATCACCGAGTTCCAGCAGGCGACAGCACCCATGCGGGCTTCGAAGGAGCCGCCGTCGCGAACGGCGCCGGCCTTCTCCATGACCTTGCCCTCGGGCGACATGATGTCGCCGGTGGCAGCCTTACCCTCGATCCAGTAGCCCCACTCGTCCGCCGTCATGAAGTTCTTGGCGGTGTCCATGCAGGCGGAATAGTAGCCCTGGCGGTTGAGATAGCCGCCGACCCAGCCCGATGTGTACCAGTTGATGTATTCATAGGCGGCGTCGAGTTGCGCACCCTTGAGGTGCGAGGCAAGGCCGAGACCGCCACCCCAGGCGCGATAGCCTTCCTTGAGCGGCTGATACTTGCAGGCGATGCCCTTGGAGCGGACGGCGGCGACGGCCGGCGACCACATCGACTGGATGACGACTTCGCCCGACGCCATCAGGTTCACCGACTCGTCGAAGCTCTTCCAGAAGGCGCGGAACTGGCCCTCGCCCTTGGCCTTGATCAGGAATTCGATCGTCTTGTCGATCTCTTCCTTGGTCATGTTGCCCTTGTCGGCATATTTGATGTTGCCCATGGCTTCCATGATCATCGCGGCGTCCATGATGCCGATCGACGGAATATTGAGGATCGAGGTCTTGCCCTTGAACTTCGGATCCATGATGTCGGCCCAGCTGGTGATCTCGCGGCCGACGAGATCGGGGCGAATACCGAGCGTGTCGGCATTGTAGATGGTCGGAACCATCGTCATCCACTGTGTCGCTTCCTTGGCGAATTTCTTGGAATCCTGCGCTTCGACGAAGCCGACCGTGTGCGGCGCCGTGCCTTGCGCGATGACGCTCTCCGGCTTCAGCTTGCCGTTGATGAAGAGCGGTACGATCTTGTCGTAATATTTCAGCTTCTTGACGTCCATCGGCTGCATCACGCCGGTCGGGAACACCTTTTTGGCGATCCAGTATTCGATGTCGGCAATATCGTAGCTGTCAGGCTGGGTGACGGCGCGCTGGGCGGCGGCATCGGAATCGGTCGCCGTCATCTCCAGCGTGATGCCGAGATCGGCCTTGCACTTCTCGGCGATGGCATTGATGTTCGAAACGCCGGTGCCGAACTGGCGAAGCGTGATGTTCGTCTGCGCCCAGATGGTGGGAAAGCCGGTGATGGCGCCGGAGCCGGCGATGGCGCCGACGGCGGCAGCACCCGTCTTCAGCAGCGTGCGGCGGGAAAGTCCCTTCTCCGCCTTGGTCGATGTCGTTTCAGTCGTCATGTCAGTTCCCCTTTTCTTGGATATGGAAGGTTCAGTGTTCTTGATGGTGATCGCTCACGCGGACGAGCGGCCGAGAAGCACGGCGTCCTCGAGCGCCCAGCTGAGCGAGACGGTGTCGCCAACGGCGACCGGCCGGGCGAAATAGTCGCCGTCGTCGGCAATGACGGTGAAGTCGTCGCTGCCGGCGCCGATAACGGTGATCTTCACGGAAGAGCCGCGATATTCGATGTTGGAGACGATGCCGTCGAAGCCGAGCGTCCATTCGGTCGCCACCTGCAGGCGCACGCGGTCGGTGCGGATGCCGATATCGACGGGCTCGCCGACCTCCCTGCCCGTCCCGCGCACGGAAAAGCTCTGGCCTTCCGGCACGGTCATGACGAACACGCCGTTCTCGCTCGACGTCACCCGGCCGGACAGCACGTTGTGATCGCCCATGAACCGCGCAACGAAGGCCGTCGCCGGACGCTCGAAGACCTCGCGCGGGGCTGCCGCCTGCTCGATCCGGCCGTCATTCATGATGACGATGACGTCGGCGAGCGCCATTGCCTCTTCCTGGCTGTGGGTGACGTGCACGAAGGTGATGCCGAGCGACTTCTGGAGTTTCTTGAGTTCGGCACGCATGCGGATCTTCAGGAACGGATCGAGCGCCGACAGCGGCTCGTCGAGCAGCAACGCTTCCGGATCGGTGATCAGCGCGCGCGCTAGCGCCACGCGCTGCTGCTGGCCGCCGGAAAGCTGGGCCGGACGCCTGGCGGCATAGGCCTCCATCTGCATCAGCTTCAGCATCTCGAGCGCCTTGGCCCGCCGCTCTTGCTTGTCGACACCCTTCATCTTCAGGCTGAAGGCGACGTTGTCGATCAAATCGAGATGCGGGAAGAGCGCGTAGGACTGGAACATCATCGCCGTGCCGCGCCTGGCCGGCGGAAAATCGGTGACGACGGCATTGCCGAGGCGGATATCGCCCGACGAGATGCTCTCATGGCCGGCGATCATGCGCAGCGTCGAAGTCTTGCCGCAGCCCGACGGGCCGAGGAAGCAGCAATAGGAGCCGGCCGGAATCTTCAGGCTGATCGCATGAACCGCCGTCGTCGCGCCATAGACCTTCGAAACGGATACTATATCGATCTCTGCCGCTTTCGACATCATGCCTTCCCCTGTTTGGAAAAGACGATGCATCTGCCGTGCCAAACTCCGCTGCTTAAAGGAAGCCATTGCGAAATAACGATTTTATCAAAACCGCCA
The DNA here is from genome assembly GCF_032464655.1 of Rhizobium sp. 25PS6. Classification (NCBI taxonomy): domain Bacteria; kingdom Pseudomonadati; phylum Pseudomonadota; class Alphaproteobacteria; order Hyphomicrobiales; family Rhizobiaceae; genus Rhizobium; species Rhizobium sp. 25PS6. Next base: position 27,484 of record NZ_JAWDIV010000015.1, on the reverse strand, counting down.
TAGAGAGAGAAAATTATAGGCGCAACGCCATCTGCACATGATTTAGGCTATCGTGCGCAATTTGTGCAAAACATCGTATACAATCCCACCACCATTTCGGGCACAAATTCTGTTTAACTTTTGCTGCGAACACGGATATGCTTTGCCGACCATCGGGAAATAAATTTCATGAAATCCGCCGCGAAGGCTCAGCAGGCCGAAGACTCAGCCGAAACAGGCGCGCAACAGATCCGCGATGCCATTCGCGAAGCGATCGTCGAGCGCAGGCTATCTCCCGGCACCAAGCTTTCGGAAAGCGATGTCGGCAATCTCTTCAACGTTAGCCGCACGCTTGCCCGCGCCGCCCTGCAGGCGCTCTCCTATGAAGGCCTCGTCAGCGTCGAAAAGAACCGCGGCGCCTTCGTCGCCTATCCCTCGCCTGATGAGGCTCGCCAGATCTTTTCCGCCCGCCGCCTGGTCGAACCCGGCATATTGCGCGAGGCGGCAACGCGGATCACGTCTGACGATATTACCCATCTGCGACAGCTTCTACTGGAAGAAGGCCGCCTGATGAGCGAGCGTGGTCAGACGGCGCGCCGCGCTGAAATCAAGGCATCGGGCGATTTTCATCTGACGCTGGCGGTCATATCGGGAAATTCGATCATGCAGCGCTTCATGGAGGAGCTCGTCGCCCGCTCGTCTCTGGTGATTGCCCTTTACGGGCAGTCGACCGCATCGAGCTGCGGCCATTCCGAACATGGTGACATCATCTCGGCGATCGAAAGCAAAGAACTCGACCGCGCCTGCCAGCTGATGCTGCATCACATCGCCCATATCGAGGCAGATCTCGACCTGCGCGAACGCAAGAGCCTGGGCCTCAAGGAAGCCTTCGAACTCTGAGCATGCAAAAGATGCGGGCGCGGATGCTTCACCGCGCCCGCTTCAAACGAACTCTCGAAACCCTACCAGGGCGTCTTCTTTGGCAACATCTCGAAGGCCGCGAAGATATCCTCGGCGCTCATTGGCTCGCCCGAGCGCAGCTTCACGGTTCCGTCGCGTCCGATCAGGATCAACCCGAACTCGCCGGACGGCGGTCCCTGCAGCCGATCGCGAATATCGTCGGCATCGAGTTCCCAGTCATCGTCGAACAGCGCAAACGCGCCGCCGCCGGCAATACTGAACACCTCGACGTCTTCCTCGATCAAGCGCATATGCGCCTTGCGCAGCCATTCATCCTGGATGAGCGCGCGGTCATCTTGCGCATCGGCAAAGATGATCAGCACCCGTTTCCTGTCGCGAAACTGCTCGAGCGATTGCGGAAGCTCAGGCTCACGCTTGGGTGTGCCGATGATTTCATGAACAATAGATTTTAGCATGGTGCTTCATTCCTCGCCCGTCACCACTGCATAATTCTTAAATCGGGATCGATTTAAGGATAGATTATGCAGCAATTCGAAGTGCTACAGCGCCCTTTGCGACTCTCGAAAAGGGCGCTGTAGTGGCGGGCTGTGCCTGCCGAATTAAACGGCTGGGAATAAGCGAGGTTCCGCCAAAAAGCGGAAAAGGATCGCAGCCATGGCCGCGATCCTCACTTTGTCAGTCGCGGCCCTGGTCTTCGGACGCGTGGGCCGAAACGGCGACGAGATCCGCAGCCCCAGTGACGTGAAGGCGCTTGCGCACCAAAACGCGCATGACACGCGCCGCCGTCGAGAAAGTCATCTGGTCGAGCGGGCCTTCGCCCTCCCACGGCTTGGTCAGCCGCTCGGTGACAGCGCCGACGATGTTCATCGGCACGATGTCGGTGCATTCGCGCATGGCTTCGAAAACGAAGCTGATAGGGATGACCCGGCCTTCGTAGGTCACGATCGGCTCGGTCAATTCGCTGTCCCATTCCTCGAAGGCATAGAGCGCTTCGCGAAACAGCTGCTGGAGGTTGAACGGCGCGTGGCCGTCATGAAGTGGCGGCAGTGCATTCATCATGTCTGTCTCCTCTTGATGGGTTGAAGCCAAAGTCCTCCGGTATCGGTCGCGCCAACGCGGGGAACGGAGCGTTTGCTGCCCCTGCGAACCGAATAACACTATTGATTCTATAGAGTAACGCGCTGGGGTAAAGCCCATTTATCCGCGCGCATGGAAGCGAATTCCATAACGCCATGATATTCTTGCATGTTTTAGTGGAAATTTTCTCGGCATCCGCCATTCGTCAAATATTTTTGCCTCCCGCCTGAGATCGGTCCGGAATGGCACAAAGGGCAGAAATCGCTGCGAAATCACGGAACTTTTGGCGCTGTAATCTGTTTTGTTCTTACATTCGCCAAACCGACTGGGGTTACCACCAATGACGCAAATCCGTGAACCGGAGCGCCGGAGCAGAATCCTGCGCGGCCGTCCCTATAGCCTTGATGAATTCGCCTCCAAATACGGCCTCCGAAACGAGCAGGCTGAAAGCCTGTTCACCCGTTTCGGGCCCTCCTCGATCGAGCTCGACCTGCTGATGGCAGCCAAGCGCCGGCCACCGGTTCTGCAGGACAGAATTGCCGAATAACACTTTGTCGAACGGAACGGATAGATGAGCGACAGACGCCACGAATGGATTAGCAAAAGAGCTTACGCGATCTGGGAGGAACAGGGCCGCCCTGATGGCCGCGACGACGAACATTGGCGCCAAGCGGTTGCCGAACGCGATGCGCTGGAACGTACGCAGGCCTCCGTCGATGGCCGCGAGGTGCTAGTGAAGTTTCGTCCGAAACCGCAGCGGCCCGAAATGCCGCGTCAGGACTGGGTCAATCCTTCGACAAAGGCCGGCTGACCCTTCCCTCTTGCCGGCTCAGCCCAGGCTGAGCCGGAAGCGGGCTTGAAAATCTCCCTGCCACCACATTGGGAAATTGGTTCCCCATTTATTGTTGTGCAGATTGAAGCGGATGCCGGCGGTAAAATCCGGCAGCGTCTTGCAAAATGTCATGAAATCCGAGCTTTGCGGAGCAACCAGCGGCGCATCGAAGGTTTCGATCGTCAGCGGGCCATCGGCAAGATCACCACGTGCTGATGTCACCGCCTGCAATTGCCCGCCGCCGCTTGTCGCAATATTCCCGGATCGGTGCCAGAGGCCCATCTTGCGGAAATTCCAGTCCCCGGCACCATCAGGCGTGAACGAGAAGAAACTTGCCTCCGGCATGCGGTTGGCCGGCTTGTCAAGCAACGTCAGGCTGAGGTCGAGGTGATCGCCCTCGGCGGTGAAATGCAGCATCACCTGCGGCGGCGCGCCATATTTCTGCACAGCCTCGGCCGGCATCGACAGAAGGATGCTCGCCCCATCAGTTGCTTCCAGCGCCGGCAGAAAAATCTTCGAAAGTGTTGCCCCCGACCGGGCAAGCCCCGGCTTGTCATGGTCGAGCACCGCCCATTCCTGGCGATGGGTCAGGTAGGTCTCCATATGCCTGATAACGTCGCCGGCATCGTAGCTCTCATATCGATAGGCGATCAGCGAGCCATCGCGGCCGGAGATCGTCCGGCCGGAGGGAGAGGTGATTTCGGCCACATCGCCGCTCGCACCGTCGAGCCCGATCGACCAGCCGCCGGTCTGCAGACGGAGCTGCCGCCCACCGCCCTCGATCACGGCAGGCGTGGCGATATCGGCAAGCACCGCCTGGGCCGCCTTCCGGTCTGTCTCGTCGAGTTCCGAGACCGCCTGGTCGAGATAGGCGCGCTGCTCGTCCCATGAGGCTTCGGTATAGGCGAAGCGATAATCGGACCGGCGCGCGGCCTCGAAATCGGACCGCGACCATGCCTTGTCGTCACGCAGATAGGATTTGATATCGACGCCGCAGGTATGCTCGGCCACCATCGCCAGTCCGCGCCCGAAGGCGAGACGCCGCGCGTCGAGCCCATCCGCCGCGAAGCGGTCGTAGAGCCTCTGCAGCGCGAGGAACCGCGCCGTCTTCACCGGATCGCTGCCGCTGCCATGGATCCAGCTGTCGCCGAGTTCCAGCTCGACGACAGGGAAACGCTCACGCCCGCTCCAGAGAATGGCGCCGTAATCCTCGAGCGTCGCCGCGCGGATGACCGCATCCGGCTCGCGGGCGCGTAATTCGCGATAGGCCTCGGCCGTCTGCGGCACGCTCTGCGGCCCCATATTGTCTTTGGTATGGGCAAAGCTCAGCCCGTCCTCGAGACCGTCGGGGAAACAAGTCTCGCCGTAGGAGCGCTGGTACATGACCACCACTTCCTCGCCGCCGGGCGCCCGCCAGCGGAAGATGTCGGGCACATCAGGCGGCGGTGAGGCCGTATTGACGCCGAGATGCAGGAAGCGGATGCCCGCCTCGGAAAGCAGCGGCACCATGCCGAGCGTATGGCCGGGCACATCAGTCATCTTCGCCGCGATCGTCGTCTTGCCGAAGCGGCGGTCGAGCTCCTGCGAATAGGAAAGCCCGACCCGGAAAAGGTCCGGCGACATCAGCTCCGTATGCGTGGTGAACGGCAGGCCGTGCCAGCGGATCAGCCCGCGCTCGATCGCCTGTTCCAGCGCTGCCACCTCGGCGGCCGAGCGCGAATTCAGATGGTCCCAGATCAGCCAGGCGCCCGTCGTCCAGATGAAATTCGGCTCGTCGGGATTTTCGGCATGAAAATGCTTGGCCGTTTCGATCGCCTGCGGAATGAAGCGCTCGTGATATTGCCGGCGGACTTTCTCGGCATGATCGGTAAAGCCGATATCGAGATGGGTCTTGAAAACCAGATGCACGCGCTTTTCAGTCATTCCATTCCACGCATCGGTGATGACAGTCGAAACATTCTGCAGCCAGTGGCGGCACAGGTGAGGAGTGTAACCGTTTCCACAAACATCTTTGCTCCTGCCGCAAATTCTTCGTCAACCCGTTTTGGCACAAATCGATGAAATAGTGCGGGTTTATTAACCATATATCCGAATACGCTATCGTCCGACGCTTTCATCGTAGAATCGAATCGCGACAAGAATGAAGACGTGTTCATCGATAATTACATAGAAAGGCGGCGGGACTTCTTTGCTGCCGTGCCCGGGTGGTGCGCTGTTTAGCCAAGGAGAAAAGCCCGAGCCTTTCGTGAAAGCCGATTATCAGAAGGGGCTGTTTTCCTGGCAGAGCGCACGGTGGACCTCGGTCCAGAATAGCGCCAGCGGCGTGTCGCCGTTGCGTTCGGCAACGAGGGCGCGGATCAGCGCTTCGGAGCCTGCCATGTCCTGCCAGCTGGATTTCAGGCCCTTGGCGGCCTGTTGGCATTCGGCAATCGCGAATGGTCTCTTGCTGTCCATATGAGGTCTCCTCATGAAAGGCGCTAGCAGATGGGACCCGGATTGTCATTCCCCGCATATGTGGGGATGCCTTGTATTTATGACAGCCCTCGCGGTAGGATTGAGGGGATTGGGGCAGTGGAAATGATTGAGAATACCTACAGCGAAAAATTCGAGTCCGCTTTCGAACAGATCAAGGCTGCGGCCAATGTGGATGCCGCCATCCGCATTCTCCAGGCGGAATATGGCCTCGATTTCGTCACCTACCATCTCGCCCAGACGATCGCGGCCAAGATCGATTCGCCCTTCGTGCGCACCACCTATCCGGATGCCTGGGTCTCCCGCTACCTCTTGAACAGCTATGTGAAGGTCGATCCGATCGTCAAACAGGGCTTCGAACGCCAGTTGCCCTTCGACTGGAGCGAGGTCGAGCCGACGCCGGAGGCCTATGCCATGTTGGTCGATGCCCAGAAGCACGGTATCGGCGGCAACGGCTACTCCATTCCCGTCGCCGACAAGGCGCAGCGCCGCGCGCTGTTGTCGCTGAATGCCCGCATACCGGCCGACGAATGGGCCGAACTCGTCCGCCGCTGCCGCAACGAATGGATCGAGATCGCCCATCTGATCCACCGCAAGGCCGTCTATGAGCTGCACGGCGAGAACGATCCGGTGCCGTCATTGTCGCCGCGCGAGATCGAGTGTCTGCACTGGACGGCGCTGGGCAAGGACTACAAGGATATTTCGGTCATCCTCGGCATATCGGAGCACACGACGCGCGATTATCTGAAGACCGCCCGCTTCAAGCTCGGCTGCGCCACGATCTCGGCCGCCGCCTCCCGGGCCGTGCAATTGCGCATCATCAATCCCTAGGTCTTTGTTGGCGCATGTCGTTCTCGCAAAACCGCTGCACACTTTTGCGCGACATGCTCTGCCCCCCTCATTTGAGGGGGCCCATCTGAGGGAATTTCCGAACCGGCCCGCTTGAACCATTGTGCTTTCCACGAACTTGAAAACGCTGGAGGGCAAAATGTTCGTTATCATTCAGGCACATGAGTATCAGAAATACGCTGCCGTACTCGACCAGATGTTTCGCCTGCGCAAGAAGGTCTTCGCCGATACGCTCGGCTGGGACGTTCCCGTCATCGGCCCTTACGAACGCGACAGCTACGATTCGCTCGCCCCCGCCTATCTCGTCTGGTGCAACGATAGCCGCACCCGCCTCTATGGCGGGATGCGCCTGATGCCGACGACCGGCCCGACCCTTCTCTACGATGTCTTCCGCGAGACTTTTCCAGATGCCGCCAATCTTATCGCCCCCGGCATCTGGGAAGGCACGCGCATGTGCATTGACGAGGAGGCGATCGCCAAGGATTTCTCCAATGTCGATGCCGGTCGCGCCTTCTCCATGATGCTGCTTGCGCTTTGCGAATGCGCGCTCGATCACGGCATCCATACGATGATTTCCAACTACGAGCCCTACCTCAAGCGCGTCTACAAGCGCGCCGGCGCCGAAGTGGAAGAACTCGGCCGTGCAGACGGCTACGGCAAATACCCCGTCTGCTGCGGCGCCTTCGAAGTATCGGACCGGGTGCTGCGCAAGATGCGCGCCGCCCTCGGCCTCACCCTACCCCTTTATGTCAGGCACGTGCCGGCCCGCTCGGTCGTGACCCAATTCCTGGAGATGGCAGCATGAACCGCCTCGCTGAAACCGCCCCGCAGACCGCAATGCAGAAGGATATCGGCGCGCTGGAGCGCCATGTTCTCGCATCCCGCGACATCGCCACGCAGATAGGGGATCCCTTCCTCTCCTATCTCCTTTCGATGGCGCTGTTCACGATCTACGAGAAGAAGGCCCATCACGAGAACGAGGCGCTGAAGAGCAGCTTCAGCTGAGGGTGTGGTTCCCCTCCGCCCCGCCTGAAGACGAGCAAGTCTCCCGGCGCCTCGCGCGCAGCCGCAAAAACAGTCCCCGTTTTGCGGCTGCGCGGCGTGTTTACGTCATCAGCGTATCGATCGTTGAAATCAGCGTGTCGTGCAGATAAGGCTTCGGCAGGAAGGCGGTATTGGCGGGCAGCGCCATCGGATCGAGCCGCACCATGCCCGAGGTGATGATGATGCCGATATTCGGCCGCATCGCTCGCACCCGCTTGGCAAGCTGGAGACCATCCATCGACCCGGCCATATTAACGTCGGTGAACAGGATATCGACATCCTGCCTGCCCTTCAGCACCACCAGAGCCTCGTCGGCGTTGGCCGCCTCCAGCACCACATGACCGACATCCTCCAGCACATCGAGGATATTGAACCGGATCAGCGGCTCATCCTCCACGATGAGCACCACGGCACTGTTCGAAGCCACCATCTGCGATCGCCCTCTTCATGCGGATGTGACTTGAGTAAGTGTAGCCCGCGCCAGAAGGTTCCAGTGGCTGCCCACGAATTATGCATCGTCCACAGATGCGTGCGCTCCCCGCTTGTGGCTCCCTCGGATTTGCGTTAGAGCGGAAACCGTGCTGCGGGAACCATTGCCCCGGCACCCAAGCGCCGGACACGGCGCCAAGGGCCTGTAGCTCAATGGTTAGAGCCGGCGGCTCATAACCGCTTGGTTGGGGGTTCGAGTCCCTCCGGGCCCACCATCTTTTGCATTAAGTGGTTCAAATCAATCTCCTTTAGCCGGACGCCAATTTCCGCAATTTTGACAGGAGGTTCCGGAATTTCGGAAACCTTTCGAAGCTCCCTTAAGCCGCTTCGAAGCATGCTCGATTTCTTTGCAAAGCAGGAGCGCTTCGAGATCATCCTGATCCGGACGACAGTACGCAAATAAAAGTCCGGCTTGCGCGGCTATCCCTAAAAAGTCGCGATTGTCTTTTGACGGTGGGGTGGCCGTCACTGACGGCAATTTCCTCTAGAAACCCTCACAGCAGGACGAAACGCCGATACGGCAGAAGGATCGGTGCGTTGATTTTCTGCCTACGCCTGAGGGCTAGGAAGCGAGTTCGTGCTGATCGTCGCGTGAGACTGCGACAAGGAGTATGCACCACGGTTGCCAACCATCGGCTGGTCGAGATTTATTGAGAATGATCGGAAACTTCGCGTTCGTGCAGCGCTTTGCGGATTGATACGCGTATGATCAGCCTGATCGTCGAGCCACCTGCCTTTCGATAGAAGTTGTGGTACTTATTAATGGAAGTCGTTGTTCTCGGGAGGAGTAGCAATTCATGGTCGTACACAGGGATATGACTAGCGACGAATGGAAGTGGCTCGTGCGCCTTTGCCAACACGAAGCGGATAGCATTCCTAAGGAAATTGAAGCGCGGTTTACCGAACTTGGTCTGCTCGGGCCAAATGGTCTTTCGGACAATGCCAGGAATTTGGTTCAAAATGAACTGCTGGCAGAGCGGCGAAACAGACTGCAAGGGCTTCACTGAGTGATAACCTTGGACGCCAAGCAGGAGTTCAAGGTGGTGATGTTCATTGCGGTACGGCCCAAGCGGGTAACCGACCTCGGCGGCGGGCGTTTCCTGATCGTCCGTGCAGCTGTTAGCACGGCGTCATGCCCGATCTGCGCACATTTCTAATAGCTACAAGAACGCCCATCGCTCGGCCTGAACCCACCCCCACACGCCGGATTAAGCGGCTGACGCTCATAATAACCGCCGCCGATCGACGACGTCTGGTCGACGCTTCCGGACGATGTGCAGCCCGAAATGATCGTGGCAAGGCTGATCAGCGTTCCGGTCGCGACAAATGCGAAAAATCGGTTCATCTGAGCTTCTCCTTCGGAGGGGCTGGTTTTACCCCAAGCGGGCAATCTACCACCCACGGCGATTACCGACGAGGATTTATAGCAGCCGACCGCCCCCGGCGGCCCCTTCTAACGCCAATGTGATCACCTTTTAGGCCAGCCACCCTCAAGCCATGCACTGTCACATAACTGTCATGCAAAATTGCCCATTGTTACGGCAGTCTGGGCAAAATATATGCTGCCGGCTAACAAAAAAAAGAATGAGTGAACTGCCATGAGTGCCATACAGAAACTTTTCCACCGCAATCTCCTGACCCGCTTCGTCGCCGGTCTCGGTGCGGTTCCCCAGCGCATTCGCGACGCACGCGAAGAGCGCAAGCCCGCCATCCACCCATCCTTCATGGACGATTTCGGCGCCTAGTAGGACAATTGGCGAGTCAACAGACTCGTCTGCTCCCGCGATACGTCCTCCAATGTCATTTCAGTTGATATCTGATGGGAAGCCGCCAGCGGCTTCTGATCATGCCGCGGCGGAAAATTCCTTCCGGAACCAGATCCGGTCAACGGGCCGGCCTCCGGCATGCCCGCTGACCCTGCCGAATTCGACGTATCCGAGCCTCGGGTAAAAATCCGGCGCCTGGGTCGAGAGTGTGTCGACGCAGGCCGCGACCGCCGCGCGGCGGCGGCCTTCTTCTTCCGCCGCCGCCATCAGTTTCCGGCCGATGCCGCTCAGGCGCAGCGATTGCGCGACCCACAGATTGCCGATGAAAAGAATCGAGAAGGAAACGGACGCCGTTATTCCGGCGATAAGCCTTCCGTTTTCCCGCCAGACGATGGCGAAGGCCTCGCGTCTGATCTCAGCGCTCTCGTTGAAGGCGTTCAGGCCATCGGAAATCGCGGTGGCGATCTCGGACGGGACGGGATCGAGCGTTTCGAACATTGTTTCCTCGTCGTCGATGATCGCCATATGATAGCGAGCCGTCGGTTCCGGTCCAGCCGTTTCGGCTTCTAACGGGCGGCGGACGCCCTCCGGGTTCAGCCCAAACGCATGCCCCCGCAGATTTTTCTCTCGCTACGCATGCGCCTGTCTTTTCTCGCCGTAATAGCTTCACAATCAACCGACAGAAAGCTGTTCCGGGAAACGACAACCAAGGAATGAAAACATGGCGCCGATCTATACCAAAACTGTCCTGATGACCGCCCTTCTGGCGCTGCCGCTCGCCGCCTCAGCGCCCGCCTTCGCGCAGGAGGCAAAGCCGCGCGAGCCGGTGATTTCGGTGACCGGCGATGGCGAATCCTCCGTCGCTCCCGATATGGCCGTCGTCAATCTCGCCGTCGTCAAACAGGCGAAAACCGCCCGCGAAGCGCTCGACGAGAATAACAAGGCGATGAACGACGTACTTGCCGCGCTGAAGAGCGGCGGCATCGCCGAGCGAGATCTGCAGACCTCCGGCTTTTCCATCCAGCCGCAATACAATTATCCGCAGCCGGTCGACGGCCAGCAGCAGCAGCCGCAGCTGATCGGCTACCAGACCATCAATTCCGTCACCGTCAGGCTGCGCGATCTCGCCAAGCTCGGCGCGGTGATCGACCAGTCCGTCACCCTCGGCATCAACCAGGGCGGCGAAATCCAGTTCACCAACGACAAGCCGGACGCCGCGATCGAAGAGGCACGCAAGAATGCGGTCGCCGATGCCGTCAAGAGGGCGAAGACGCTCAGCGAAGCCGCCGGCGTCAAGCTCGGCCGCATTCTCGAGATCAACGAGAACGTCCCGCGCGCAATGCCGCAGCCGGTCTATCGCGCCACGATGATGAAGGAGGCATCCGACGCTGCCGTTCCCGTCCAGGGCGGCGAGAACAATTACAATGTCAGCGTCACCGTGACCTTCGCCATCGAACAGTAGACATTGCAGCGCCGCGTGTCTTTTCAGATGTGCGGGGCTGTAAAAAGATTTTCAAAAAGAAAACCGCCCTTGCCGATCGGGGAGACTGGCAAAGGCGGTTGTGGCCGCCGCATCGGGGAGACGGGGCGGCGTATTCTTCCAACGATTAGCGGCGGCGCAGGGCGGGGCAACCGCGCACATTGCCGAAGCTCATTTCATCAGGGCCGCGACGCGTCCAGCCCTGGACGATCACGCGGCGCGGGGTGATGTCGACGACGCGGGCGCGACGAAAGCCGTAGTCCCGGGCGAGGTTTTCGGCGAGCTGCGGATTGCAGCCGCGCGACGGCCGGCCGTAGCCCGGGCCCGGAGGCGGACGGCGGTAATCCTGCGGCGGACCACGGTCCGGCTCGCCAATAATGATATTCAACTGGGCGGCGGCCGGGGCCACCGTACCGGCCAGGGTGCCGACTGTCAGCATGACGGCAAGACCCGCCTTTGCCAGAAACTGCATCATCGAAAAACCTTTTCGTTTGAAAGTCGGGCCGGTCAAGCCGCCCTCCCCATTAATCCGCATGACGCCGAAGCGTCATTTGGGAATCACTCATACAGGTCAGAGAAGAGACGGCTGAAAGTGTCACCGTCAAGGCAAAAACAGACCGGAAGCGCCGCATCGGCGCCTCCGGCTGCAGTCCTCAGCGCCGGATCAGCGGGCAGCCGCGGACATTCGCGAAGGTGATCCTGTCCCAGCCGCGGCGGTCGCGCCCGGCAACGACGACGACCCGCGGCGACATGCGGGTGATGTGGGCTCTCCGCAGGCCGAAATCACGCGCCTTGCGCACCGCGTGCATCGGCGAGCAGCCGCGGATCGGACGATGATATTGCGCCTCGACGACGAAGTTCGTCTGCGGTCCGGCGGCGGCCGCCGTGGAAACAGTGGCCGGAATGGTGCAGAGGGCGAGCAGAGCGGCAAGCGAAGCCTTGGTCAGGAAATGCGTCATGGGATGTCTCCGTCGATTGGTATTCCAAGCTCTCCCTTCAGGGATTGTCTCGACAGTAAACGCAGCAAACTGAACGGCGTTCGAACCGGGCATTCAGTTTGCATTCACAAGAATTAACCGATTTCAGGAGCTGAGATGCAACACGACTTCCCGCCGATGCGGCCGGTCGCGATGCTCGAAAAGATAAAGGCCCTGCCAGGTGCCGAGCATCAGCCGCCCCCTGGCGACGGGAATGCCGATCGAGACCTGCGTCAGCGCCGCCTTGATATGCGCCGGCATGTCGTCCGGCCCTTCGGCCCTATGCACGATCCAGCCCATGTCGGGATCGGAGGCCGGAGGCACGAGGCGGCGGAAGAAGGAGAGAAGATCGGTACGCACGTCGGGATCGGCATTTTCCTGAATGAGCAGCGAACAGGATGTGTGGCGTACGAAGACGGTCAGAAGCGCCTCCTCCCGCCCCGACGCGCTGACGAAGGCCTCCGCCTGGTGCGTGAACTCGTAAAGGCCCTGTCCGCGTGTGGACAAGGTGAGGATCGTCTGAGGCAAGGCGCTCTCCCGCTTCGAGATGACATCTCTCGCGAGTTGGCGCGTTGACTGGCGCAAGTCAAGCTTGCGCGTGCAAGTCAAGCTTGCGCGGGCAAACCACTGACCGCTTCAGAAAGAAGAAAGGATGAAGCGCCGGTTGGCGGCAAGCACCGGCCGGGCATTCATCGGATAGAGCGTCGTGAAGGCGCTTATATCGTTCTCGTCGGTCTCGATCGGCTGCCTGAGCACCATCCAATCGACAATCTCGCTGCAAGGCGGCGTCGTCAGCGACCCCTCATAGGACCAATAGGTGAGCTCTTTCGGCAGCAGCCCGTTCGGGTTGACATCGACCGCAGCCTCGCCGCCTGCCGTTTTAGGAAAGGCGGCCGCCAGCCGCGAGAAGCCGGGATTGGCGGCACCCGGTGTCACGAATACACCAAGCACCCCAAGCGTGCCGGTTTCCTTGTGCCTGTGGACGAAATGCGCCTCCATCGGGAAGCTCCTGCCGTCGACATGATGTTCGCTCGGCGCATGGAAATGATATTGCAGCAGCTCGTAGCTGTTACCGGCCCGCGAAAGCCTGCTGCCACCGGGCATGTTGACCTGTATCGTGTGGCCGTTGTTGACGATCCTGCCGCCAGCCTTCCAGTCGATCGCAATTGGCGGAAGCTCCGCCTTGACAGCACCCGTCAGATCGAGCGGCGATTGCTGCGAACCGGCTGAACAGGCGGTATTCTCCGGCGCCATCGCGCCCCAGTGGTCCGGGCCTGACTGGCCCTCATAGCTCCAATGCGCACCTTCGGCGGCAAAGCCAGCACCGGCACAGGCCGGGCAGGCGCCAAGCACGATCAGTCCCTTGATGAAATCACGTCGCTGCATGTCCGTCCCCCCACGGTGGCAGCCGGTAGCCTGCCGAGCCCCGCGGAGCGATTATGCGCTCGCGCAAGGCAGAAGGGAACATGGGAGGCCAAGCATCCTGCCATTCGCGCGCCTGGCCTAAAGTCTTGCATGCACATCGTCATTCCTGAGCGGCGGCAGAGTTTGAAAGTCAAGCTTCAGAGCCTGAGCAGCGTCTCGAAGCCGCCGTAGATCATCCGCTTGCCGTCGAAGGGCATCTGCCACTGGTCGCCCTTGAGCCTGGGATCATCCATCACCTTGGCATTGATATCGTCGCGCTCCTGGCGCGAGCCGTAGACGATCCAGGAAAACACCACCACCTCGTCCTCCTTCGCCTGCACGGCGCGGGGAAAGGAGGTCAACTCGCCATAGGGCACGTCATCGCCGATACATTCGACATATTCGAGCGCGCCATATTCCTTCCAGATCGAGCCGGCGAAGGTCGAGAATTCCTTGTAGGCCTCGATATTCCCCTTCGGAACCGCCACGATGAAACCATCGACGTAGGACATCTCGCTCCCCCTTTGCACTTGTCAGCAGAGAAAGATAGGAGAGCGGCCGGACAGGTCCAGGGACGAAGCACTTACAGATTTTCGCGGTCGATAGTACGAAATCGCGAAGTAGGAAATTGCACCGATATCAATGTGACGTATAAGTAGAAATCTTCAGATTCTACCCGTCATTTCATCCGCAGGTTTCCCATGCGTGTTATTGCTGCATCCGTTTTTTGTTTAACTCTGATCCAAATCGCAACCGTTCTGGGCGCGGAAGATAGTCGCTCTTTTCATCTGCAAGCGTTCAAAGGGGAGGATAAATCCTGCTATGCCGTTAACCGTGCATACGAAAACACCCACAATAGCGGGCGCTACAGCTTTACTGTATCGGAGTTGCAAGAAGATGGTCATCTCAGACCTTACATGGAGGCGCGGGCGATAGACGGTGTCTTCTATTCCAGAATCGAAAATGGTGTCTGGGATGAAGATAAGCGGCTGCCCATTCGTACCCCTCTCGATGCAAATTCGGGGCTGCCAATCTTTACGTCTTGTAAAGAGCTCGGGAACTCGCAAACCGAAGAAGGCCTGGCTTTTCACTATTCCGCATACTGGCACCGTTACAAATGGAGTGCGGCAATCGACATCTGGATATCGAAGACTTCAGGGAAATTCATCAAGACAATCAGCCGCTATGATCAGGGCGCGGGAGAGATGCCATTTTCAGTGGCTGTCCAAATAATGGATTATGACAGAGCCCACGCAATGAAACCGGTAGTCCCACCAACCTGTTGGGCCCTTAATCTGGAGGCTTCGCCAGCCATCTGCATCGATCTCACCTCTCCGACTCCAATCACGGCCCATTCACCAGTTTGAGGATGAGCTGCTGGATATTGCCGCCATCACCCATTTCGATCTTGTCGAAGTCGCGGCCGCGCTGGCGCTGTCTTTGCGAGATCTCGCCGAGCCGGCGGGTCAGCTCGATTCTGATCTTCTTGCAATCGGGATCGTCGGCAACGGTGAGGCCGATGCTCATCGCCTCGATTTCCTTGACCATCTCCTTGATGGTCTCGCCATGCACCCGCTCATGCGCCTGCACCCCTGATATGAAGCCCTCCCAGCTGCTCTTCACGGCGGCTGGCAGCGCAGCAGATGGTTTCGGCAGCGTATAGGTGATGATGAGCTTCGGCCGGTTGGTCACGATCACGCAGGCATTTGCCTGCGGTTCGTATTTCCTGGTCCAGGTCAGCTTGAACGTCGTATGCGCGATTGCCCGGCCGAAGCCGCCCGCCTTCGGCCCACGCTCGCCGATCGATGCATAGAGCCCGGCCCCCGACGTGCCTGATATCGAATAGGGCCGCACTTCTTCGACCGCCTGCCACTCGGCCAGCGCCACGGCCGGCACCGAGGTAAAAAACGCTGCAAGCACATAGGATAGAAAATTTGTCGTCACGCGCGGCTCCGCCGAATGATGTTTCGGGCCGAACCTAACGGGAGCGGTCGCCGCTTTCAACGCGTATAGATACGCTAGCCCTGCAGCGTCTTGACCTTGGTGAGATCCGGGAAGAGCCGCATCCACAGGGCGACGACGACGATCGTGCCGAGCCCGCCGACAACGCCGGTGGCAACCGGCCCGGGCTGCCGCCATCATGCCGGATTCAAATTCGCCGAGCTGGTTGGAGGTGCTGGAATAGATGGCTTGTCAATCGGAATGAGCTGCCGTCACCGGATTGTGCCATGCCTCGGCCCGCCTCGCACAACCTTTAGCGCGGCTCCCTGGAGATGCTGAGATAACCGGGATCGAATTCCGCGATCTCCTGCAGACGTTCCCAATCGACGATGGTGATCGTTCGGTTCTCCCAGGTGAACACGCCCTCGCGTCTCAGCGCCTGCAATGTCTTGTTGAGGTGGACGACGGAAACGCCGAGGACGTCGGCCATCTCGATCTGCGTCAACGGAAAGTGGAAGCTTGCGCCGCGCGTCCGCTTCACCACCTGCAGCCGCACGAAGAGTTCGCAGACGAGGTGAGCGATATGGGCGCGCTTGGAACGCCGGCCCATGGCGACGATCCGCTCGCGGTGGATGGCGCCGTCGACCAACGTATCGAGCCAGAGCAGCCGGGTCAGATGCGGCATGCCTTCGGTGATCGCCTTGAGATCGGCATGATCGGCGAAAGCGACGTGACAGGACGACATCGCAACGACGCCATGGTCCATCTTCTTGATCGGGAAAGCGTGCAGATCGACAAAATCGCCAGCGACGTGCAGCGCGGTGATCTGGCGACTGCCATCGGCCATCAGCCTGTAGCGCGCCGCAAAGCCATCGAGCAGCAGCGTGCTGTAGGTCGGACGGCTTCCTTCGGAGACGAGATCCTCTCCGGCAACGAAGTGCCTGTCTTTGACGATGATCGCTCTGAGATGGCTTTCCTCCTCGGCCGATAGCACATCGCGGCTTCCAAGGTTCAGCAGCAGAGATTCAATCATGGCCTTGCCCGCCGATATCGCAAAAGTTCCGGACCATTTCGATGCGACCTGTATTTTCTATAAGAATCAATGCCTAGAGCCTTTTCTGGTCAGATTGCAGCATTCTGCCGGAGCAGGTTTTCGTCAGGGCAGAGGCGATTGGCGAAGGGCATACCTTCTGGTATGTCCGAGCCGATCGCCTCTGATGCTGGCGGAAAGATGCCCGGCCCACCGGCCGCACTGCTTCGCTATGCGAAGCAATAGGTGCGCCCGGCGATTCTAAATTCTTGCGGATTTGCCAGGCAAATCTGCGGGGGGTTGGCTGAAACGGGCCGGCTGATCGATCGGCCGGCTTGGCCGTAGAGCTGGGCTACGACGCGCGCCGGCCGGTCGACCATCCGACTCCGTTTGAGCCAACAGAATGCTGCAATCTGACCGGGAAAGGCTCTAGCCTCGGAACAATTGTCTTCATCTGTGATTTCTCCCTGTGACGCGCAGGAAAAAACATGGCTCGCTACTATTTCGATCTACACAACGGCGAAGGTCCCACGCGCGACGAGCACGGCACCGAGCTCAGATCTCGTGAAGACATTCCGAAAGAGGTGACCCGCATCCTGCTGGATGTGGCCCGTGACGAACTGCCCGCGAGTGATCGTATGACGATCGCCGTCACCGTTCGCAACGAGAAGGGCGTTCCTGTCACGGTTGCCAGTCTCGTCTTCAGCAATGAATGGCTCGACGTCTTACGATAGCGGCCGCCGTTTAAGGGCTGCCGCCGCTCACACATACGCATCAATCCGACTCGGTCGATTGTGATGCGAGACGCTAAGACCCGCCCTCATAGCCGGCAATTAACTTTGACATAGTCTTTCGATTGCTTCGGCTCGATCGGGCTACTCAAGGCATGCACGCCGACGCGGCTATTTCGAAATTTCTTCGAGAACCAGCCGGATTTTCGCCAGCGGCCGCCGGCTTTCATCGAAGAGTTCCACCGACAGCATATTCAAAGGTGCAGCCGGCAAGCCTTCGGCGGCCATTTCCGCGAGAACCCGCCGCGCCTCCGCTTTCGCAGCCTCGACAGAGTCGAAATCATATCCCGTCTCGGTCGCCCCGACGCCATCCCGATCGAAAAGCTGAAAGTAGAATTTCGGCACGACTTATCCCCCGCTAGATCACCCTAACGGCCCCGTGGCGAACATGTTCCGCCGGAACGGCTTCGATGTCATGCGCAGCGTCAGAAGGCGCCGGCTTCCGGAGAGGCCATTTCCTCGATGCCGTCGACGCGGTCGGGATAGAAGGCGAGATGGTCCTTGATGCTGCTGACTGCGGCATTCGGCGCCTCGTAGGTCCAGACGGCATTCTTCGAACGCTCGCCGCCCGGAATGATGCTGTAATAGGAAGCGTCGCCCTTATAGGGGCAATGGGTGGCGTGGTCGGTGCGCTGAAGCAGCGACATGTCCACATCCCGACGCGGAATATACTGTACCGGCGGATAGGAGGCTTCGCGCAGCGTCAGCGCATTGCGGGTATCGGCAATCGTCTTGCCGCCGAGCATGACGACGACGCGGGAGGGATTATGATCGACGCTGATCGGATGATCCGGCCCCGGAATCTTGATCGACTTATCTGACATCTTTTCTGACATGGGGATTCGTCTCCAGGAGGTATCGATCCCACTGAGATAGGGCGGACATGTCGCCGGCCCAAGACATCAAGCGTCGTGAGTCTCAAATCCTCGGAATTCGAAACGTGGCGATGCCAGGCTCAGCATCGCCGTTTTCGGCACCACTGGCCAGTGACTTGCAAGCGCATCGCCAATTGTCTCGATCATCCTGGTGACGTCGTCGCCGGCGGAGGCATGCAAGGCCTCGACAACGATCAGCACCGAACGCGTCGTCTGCCGCACCGCCGAAAGCCCGCTCTGCCGGTTCGTCCAGCGCCGCGCATGCGCCCTCTCCTTGCCGTCTGCGAAGATCACCTCGTTCGGCTCCGGATGTTCGACGTCGCCGCCGAAGGTCAGATAGGTCTCGTCACCTTTGGCTCGCCGGACTTCGAGATCGCCAGCGATCTTTTCGGTGTCGAAAACGGCGATCGGAATGGCGAAGGCGAGTGAAATCGCATTGCAGAGATCGACGAGCGGATGCAGGCGCGGCAGTGCGTGCTCCTGGCGGAAACGGCGCAGCAGCGCCTCGGAAGCGCAGCGATATTGCGTCGGCTTCAGCCCCATGCGGGAAAAGCCGCGACGCCAGGCCTGGATTTCGGGGAATTCGCCTTCCTGCGCTTTGGCCAGCCGGGCCTCGGCGATTGCGTTGAAATCTGCGATCCCCGCCTCGACATCGGCATCCGCATGGATGCCTTTCGCATGGACCGCGCCGGCGCGAAGCTCCGGAAAGGCCTGCCATATGGCATCGGAATGGCTGAACTGCATGATCTATCTCCCACCGACAAGTTTCACTGTGCGGCGTCCGGCAAAGGCAAGCCCGAGCACGGCCGCAAGCACGCAGGCGATGCCGGCGATCTGGTTGAGGCCGACCTGCTCGCCAAGGATGACGAAGGCAAGCATGACGGCGGAAACCGGAGCCAGCGCGGTGAAGAGCGCGGCTTCCGTGCCGCTCACCCTCTCCGCCCCCGCATACCACAGCAGAAATCCGCCGACGGTCGGCACCAGCGCATAATAGACGACGGCGGCGACAGCGCTTGCCGAAATACCATCTGCGGAAGGCGCTTCAAAAACAGCCGGGATGGCTGCAACGATGAAGCCGATGCCGGCCATCAGCGTCGACAGGGCAAGCGGCGCAACCTCCGTCTTCAGTCTTTTGTTCAGCAGGATGAACAGCCCCTCGCAGACGACAGCCAGGAAGATCAGCGCATTGCCGGAGAGCGCCCCTCCGGCCGCATCCTGCGTGAAGGCGATCGACAGCACGCCCGCCGTTGCAAGCGTCACGGCCAGAAGCAGGGCACGCTGCGGCCGTTCGCGAAGCAGCAGGATGGAGATTGCGGCCGACACCACCGGCAGCGTGCCGATGATGACGCCGGCATCGGCCGCCGAGGTCAGGCTGAGGCCGGAGATCAGCAGCGTCGTATAACCGACGCTGCCGGCCCCGGCCTGAATGATGAGGATGAGGCGGTCATGCCGGGAAAACCTCGGCAGCCGCACGCCAGTCGCCCACATCAGCAGGAGAAGGACAGGAAAGGCGATGGCGAAGCGCAGTGCGGTGGCGCTGAACGGCGGCAGACCCGAAGCGATGAGTTTGCTGGCGACGACCGTGCTTCCCACAGTCAGCATCGCCAGCGCTAGATAGACATAACCTTGAACCTGCCTCGACATTCAGCGTCTCCTGTTAGATGCGCCGAGAAAACAGCAGGAACCTGTCGGGGTCTTGAACGAAATTGCAGGCATAAAACAGAGAACTAAAGCGCGGCGGCCAGCCCCGTCCTTCGAGGCCCCTTACGGGGCACCTCAGGATGAGGCTGGAGAGAGGTGGCAGCCCGCGGCACCACGATCAGCCCTCATCCTGAGGCGCGCAGGCTGCAGGCCGGAGCCTCGAAGGACGAGGGCTGGTGGCTGTACCTCAGGCACGGAGGACTGATCTCTCCATCACCTACCTACGTCCTGCTGATCGAAACTCCGCCCATCCGCCAGCATCGCCGTGCCGGTGACGAAGCTCGACAGGCCGACACCGCTCAGAGAAAGGCGCCGGCATAGAGGCGCGGCGACAGACCGTATTTGCGCACGAAGACGCGCGTCATGTGGCTCTGGTCGGCAAAGCCGCTGGCAAAGGCCGCTTCCGCAAGCGGCATGCCCTGAGCGATCAGCCGGCGGGCGATATGGATACGGGCCTGGACGAGATAGGCATGCGGGGTCAATCCTGTCGCCTTGGTAAAACCGCGCAGCACCTGGAAGCGGCTGAGCCCGCTTTCCCTGGAGAGATCGGCAAGCGAGACGGCGGCAAGCGGATCGTCGTCGATCAGGTCTCGGGCCGCGCGGATCGACGCCGGCACCAGTGGCCGCTCTTCGGTATCACAGCGCTCCCGCATGACATCGGCGACGAGCTGCAGAAGCAGTTCCTGATGCAGCAACTCGTCCGCCGCTCCATCGCCGGTCACCGCGCCAAACAGCGTTTCGAAGCGGGCGGCGATCGCCGCATTGCGAATGACGGGATGCGGGATTTCCGACCGCGCCGCGCCGCTTTCGCTGATCTCTCGCGACAGACCGGTGACGATGGTCGGATCGAAATAGAGGATGCGCCAGGATCGGCCCTCGCCGATCGGCGCGCCGTCATGCACCTCGTTCGGATTGACCGTGATGATGTCGCCGGCCTCAGCCTCCACCATGCCGCGGCCGCTGAGCGACGACTGCGCACCGGCAGACATCAAGCCGATGCCGAACTGCTCATGCGTATGCCGGGCGAAGCTGTGATGCGTTTCCGCCTCCACCGCTTCGACGCCTGATAGCGCCGAGCGCAACATCCTGAACTGGTTTTTCGCCATGGTCTGTCCGCAGGTCCGATGGCCGGATACTCTGCCAGCCACAGTGAGATGACGCAATCATTGCAGCTAGGATGCCTGCCTAGAAGAACTCGTCGAGCAGCTGGTAATAATCGAGGCTCGCTGGATCCGTGGCCGGCATGCCGTAGCGATCAAGGAAGGGCTGCACCAGCGCCTCGCCGAAATTATAGGCGATGCTGCGGCAGGCGAGCGCGATATCCTGATAGCGGTAGGCGACGCCGAGACGGCTGCAGTCGATATAGCCGGAGAACCCGTCTTCCGAAGCGATGAAATTCGGCAGGCAGGCATCACCATGGGTGACGACGAGATCCTCGCGGCCAGGCCTCCCGCTTTCGAGTTCGGCAAACAGAGCCTCCGTACTCTTTCCAAGCCGCGTCTCATCGAAATCGGTCTCGTCGACGATGCCGGCCTGCATCCGCGCTTTTGCGGCCGCGATATGCGCCTCCAGCCGATGGTCGAACGGGCAGGATGCGATCGGCAGGCGATGCAGGTCAAGAAGTGCCGCAGCCAGCAGCTCAACCCGCGCAAGCGGCGTCAGCACTGATGCACTGGCGAGATCACTCCCGGGCAGCGCGCTGATCAGCAACCGGTTGCGCACACCGTCGCTATCCTCTGCAATGACATCGGGACAGGTCAGACCCGAAGCCTTGAGCCAGCGAAGCCTGGCCGCCTCGTCGGCGATTTCGGCAAAAGGACCGACGTTTTCGACCTTCAGATAAAGCGTCGGCAATCCGAGAGCTTCCAGCCGGAAGACACTCGCGGCGGAGCGGCCGAGCGCATCGCGTTCGAACCGATAACCGGCCAGACGGGCATCAAGCGCGCCCGCCGACGGCGGTTGATCCTCTCGGAAAATCGACATGATATCTAGGCCATTGATGCTGGCGCATTATCCCGACAGGGCGGGACAACACAAGCGGCGCGATCGGTCAGCACACATTGGCAGACTGAGCGAGCCCTCTGCGACCTCAATGAACGGTTTTGGCGGGTGCGGCTTCGAGAAGGATTTCGAAAGCCTCTTCCAGAGCAGCCACCAGAATATCGGTCAGCTCATCGCCTTTGTTTTCCAGGAACAGCGCACTGACGGCTTCGTCCTGATGCTCAAAAAAACGCTCGATCTCGTTCGACATATCATCTGCCCTCTTCTTCACCGGAATCATCACGGCCATGGGAAGAGGCTAGATGCGGTCCCTTGCGCGGGGCTTGTAGCGAAGCTCACCGATGCTCCGCGTCGCCGTCTGGATAGTGATAGCGCGCCCACTCACTTTTGGGGATTACATTCCCGACACCAAATTCAAACGATACAATCTTCGTCGCGTTGTCATTCACTTCGCAACTGAATGCCAATTGCCGCAACTTCTGACCGTCATAGAACGCGCTTCCCTTAAGCGTGAGGAAATTGCCATTCGGGAGCTCGTATTGAGGCACCTCGATAATATTGGAATCATATGCCGCAGATGAATGAAGGAGCTGTTCCCTAAGCTCGCTCCAGCAAAGCTGGCCGCCTCGCGTTTGACGCGGCAAGTTATTCATCGCCGTCTTGACCGTGTGGTCTGAAACAAACTTGTCGGTAAACAGCGTCTTCGCTTTCGTGAGCTTGTTCGATTCCTTGGCCTCGGCGTCTGATGGCGTTGAGGAGGTTACGGCGCTTGAATCCGTTGGCGGCACTGCCTGCTCGAAATTCGTCTTTGCCTCGTCCTGTCCTGCGGCAGCCGGCCCGTTCTTTTCCGGATTGGCCTCAGCAGTCTCTATCTCGGGAAGTTCGATATCCTGCGGCAGCGGATTCGTGGCAGGCATAGTCTCCGTAACCTCCGGTTTTTGAAGTTGCGGCGATTCTACAGGCGGCGTTTCTTCGGGTTTTGCCTCAACGACCGGCGGTTTTGGCGCTTCCGGCTGCTGCGGTCTACCCCGCTCGCTTTGTTCCGGCGCTGAATCCTTCTCGGCAAATTCGAAGACCGGGCGAGCGACACGTTGTGGCTGGGGAGCGACGGGCGCTTCGGGCTGCTTCTCAGCTTTCGGAGGCGATGGCGGCGGAGGCGGTGGAGGCGGCTCTTTCTTCGCCTCTTCCGCCGGCTTCGGTTCCGGTGGCTTTTCCTCGGGCTTGGGCTCCGGCTTTTTCTCCTCCGGCGGCGGAACCAGTTCCACCTTCACGCTCTCGTCTTCGGGAGGCTTCGGCTCGATCTTCGGCAGCCCGAAAATGAGAACAGCAATGATAGGAATATGCGCAGCAACGGACGCGACAACGCCCCAGCGGACTTCAGGCCGCTGCTTTCCCGTTTCGTGCTGCGCTTCCGCCGGTTCTACGTCTTCTTCTGTCACAGCAGCGATGTGGCCTCTAAAGCCGGCAGCATCAAGCCACAAATGAAAAAAATCGCGTGATCGAGCAGCGATGAAAGTTATTGGTCGGCCGCGCCATCGTCGACCACCTGCCAGCGCCGCTAACGCTCCGCAACCTTCAAGATCGACGATCTCCGGCTCCGGCTACCCGAGCGAGCCGATGAGATCCCGATAGGCAGCCTCCGGGAATGCCTTCAGCGTCTCCGTGCGGACATTGCCGCCCATCGCCAGCGAGAGGGTAAAATGCGCCATGACGGCGTCATCGGGCGCCTCGCAGACGGCGACCATGTCGTGCCCGCCCATCGTCAGATAGAACTGGTTGAAGGAGCCGCCGACGCCGGTGAGCAATTTCTTCGCGGCGTCGAGCCGTTTCGCCGAGTCGCGGACATTGCGGATGCCCTGATCCGTCCAATTGATCAAAAGAATATAAGTGGTCATGTCGCACCTCCCAGAGCATGGTGCCGAAAAGTGTCAGCGGTTTTCGGACAGCGTCATGCTCTATTTCTTTGATGTGGGTCCGGATTCAGATTTCAGGCCCGTCAGGTCTGAATCATCCGGATCTAACGGAGGATTGATTCATCTAGGCACACGTCAGTGCTCGCTCGCGCGTTGCGATCGATGCCTTCCCCCGTGGCCGGATTATAGACTTGTCACCATGGAGGGACAAGAAAGATGCCGGGATCATTGGAATTAATCACAAAAGCAAAAGCCGGGCATGAAGCCCGGCTTTTCCAATGAGAACGGCGTCGTCGGAGTCTTAGCTGTCGAGGAAGCTTCTCAGCTTTCTGGAGCGGCTCGGATGCTTCAGCTTGCGCAGCGCCTTCGCCTCGATCTGGCGGATACGCTCGCGGGTAACCGAGAACTGCTGGCCGACTTCTTCAAGCGTATGGTCGGTGTTCATGCCGATACCGAAGCGCATGCGCAGAACACGTTCCTCGCGTGGTGTCAGCGAGGCGAGAACGCGGGTCGTCGTCTCGCGCAGGTTCGCCTGGATGGCGGCGTCGATCGGCAGCAGCGCATTCTTGTCCTCGATGAAATCGCCGAGGTGCGAATCCTCTTCGTCGCCTACCGGGGTTTCGAGCGAGATCGGCTCCTTGGCGATCTTCAGGACCTTGCGGACCTTTTCGAGCGGCATGGCGAGCTTTTCGGCCAGTTCTTCCGGTGTCGGCTCGCGGCCGATCTCGTGCAGCATCTGGCGCGATGTGCGGACGATCTTGTTGATCGTCTCGATCATGTGCACCGGAATGCGGATCGTACGGGCCTGGTCGGCGATCGAACGGGTGATCGCCTGGCGGATCCACCATGTCGCATAGGTCGAGAACTTGTAGCCGCGGCGGTATTCGAACTTGTCGACCGCTTTCATCAGGCCGATATTGCCTTCCTGAATGAGGTCGAGGAACTGCAGGCCGCGGTTCGTATACTTCTTGGCGATGGAAATGACGAGGCGAAGGTTCGCTTCGACCATTTCCTTCTTGGCGATGCGCGCTTCGCGCTCGCCCTTCTGCACCATATGGACGATGCGACGGAATTCCGAGATCGAGATACCGGTTTCGGTCGCCAGATTCTGGATTTCCTGGCGAATGTCGCGGATCGTCGTGTTTTCGCCCCTGGCGAATTCCTTCCAGCCGCGGGCGGCCAGATTGCCGATCGACTTCATCCAGTTCGGGTCGAGCTCGGCGCCCTGATACTGTTCCAGGAAGGAGTCGCGCTTGACGCCGTAGGACTCGGCCAGACGCAGCAGGCGGCCCTCGTTGGAAACGAGGCGCTTGTTGATGTCGTAGAGCTGCTCGACCAGGGCGTCGATGCGGTTCTGGTTCAAGGACAGAGATTTGACGGCCTTGATGAGCTCATCTTTGAGTTCCTTATAACGGCGCTCCTGGGCGGTGGACAGCGTGCCGGAAGCCGACAGCCGCTGCTCGACCTGCTGGTCCTGCAGCTTGCGCAGCTTCTTGTAGGTCTCGGCAATCGTATCGAGCGTCTCCATCACCTGCGGGCGAAGCTCGGCTTCCATCGCCGCCAGCGAAAGGTTGGATTCGTCCTCGTCCTCTTCCTCCTCCTCGGGAGGCAGGCCTTCGCCGCCGACATCGGTGATGTCGTCGTCGCCGGACCGGGCGCGACGGGTCTTTTCCTTCTCTTCTGCCAGCTTGCGATCGGCTTCGATCTTCTCCGGGCTCTGGAACTGCGGCGCAGCCTTGGCCTCAGGGCCGGAATAGGTGGTTTCGAGATCGATGATCTCGCGCAGCAGCGTCGTGCCCTCGTTGAGCTCGTCGCGCCAGATGATCAGCGCCTGGAAGGTCAGCGGGCTCTCACAGAGACCCGCGATCATCGTCTCGCGGCCGGCCTCGATACGCTTGGCGATCGCGATTTCGCCCTCGCGGGAAAGAAGCTCCACCGAGCCCATCTCGCGCAGGTACATGCGAACCGGATCGTCGGTACGGTCGGTCGGTTCTTTTTTCTTGGCGGTCGCAAGCGCCGTGCCGCTCGAAGGCGCGAGTTCGCCGCCTTCGCTCTCCTCGTCGCCGCCGGCGTCGTCGTCATCGCTGCCGCCGGAAGCACCGGTTTCCTCGGCTTCCTCGTCTTCGATGACGTTGATGCCCATGTCGGACAGCATCGACATCGTGTCTTCGATCTGCTCGGACGTTACTTCTTCGGACGGCAGGACCGCGTTGAGCTCGTCCATGGTCACATAGCCGCGCTTCTTGGCGGCCTTGATCATCTTCTTGACCGCGTCGTCGGAAAGATCGAGAAGAGGGCCGTCGCTTGCGCTGTCGCGTTCGACTTCCGCGTCTTCGTTCTCTTTGACCTTGGTTGCCATTTATATCGTCGCCTTCCTGACGCTATCCAATCTCGCTACGGTGAACGGGCTGTCTCAGGGCCTGACGCGCCGCACGCGCCGCCCTCGAATCACCTTTGCCCACCTAACGGGATGACATTTAAAGCCTGATTAACCACGATTGCCGGCACCGAACAGCAAAGCTTTCTTGCTTTTGGATTGCCGGCCATGGTTGCGCGATCCGCCTTGACCCAGTTCACCGTTTCAACAAGTCGAACGGTGATTCCCACATTTTTTGTTCTCGTCAAGCTTTTCCAGAAAAAAAGCGCACGAAACACCGGAAAAAGCCTTATCCACAGGCTTTGAACCGCGGCAGCGATTGCGAACCTTATTTAAGATGCCGTGAACAAAAGACAAGGGCAGTAAAGATTTTGCCCGCCGCGCGGTCTCATACGTAGGATTTTCTGCCGGTTTTGCCGTCAAGCCGGCGGCATACCTGCCGACCGGCACGACGGCGCAAAGCATTCACCCTTCTCACATCCAGTCCATGACCACTTTGCCCGAGTTGCCCGACCGCATCGCCTCGAAGCCGTCGCGAAAGTCGTCGATACCGATCCGGTGGGTGATGATGGGCGCAAGGTCGAGGCCGCCCTGGACGAAAGCGATCATCTTGTACCAGGTCTCGAACATCTCGCGGCCGTAGATGCCTTTGAGATTGAGCATCTTGAAGATCACCTTGTTCCAGTCGATTTCGAAGCCCGCCGGCGCAATGCCGAGAATGGCGATCTTGCCGCCATTGTTCATCTTGTCGATCATATCGCGGAAGGCAGGTGCGGCCCCCGACATTTCGAGCCCGACGTCGAAACCCTCCGTCATACCGATCGCCTTCATCACGTCGGCGAGGTTTTCCTTCGATGCATCGACGACGTGATCGATGCCGAGCTTGCGCGCCAACTCCAGCCGGTGCGGATTGATATCGGTGATGACGACCTTGCGGGCGCCGGATCGCTTGGCGACGAGCGCGCCCATGATACCGATCGGCCCAGCACCGGTGACGAGCACATCCTCGCCGACGAGATCGAAGGAAAGCGCAGTGTGCACGGCATTGCCGAACGGATCGAAGATCGCGGCGATCTCGTCGGAAATATCATCCGGGATCGGCACGACATTGCTTTCGGGAATGCAGACGAACTCGCCGAACGAACCCGGCCGGTTGACGCCGACGCCGAGCGTATTTCGGCAGAGATGCCCCCTGCCCGCCCGGCAGTTGCGGCACTTGCCGCAGACGATATGCCCCTCGCCGGAAACCCGCTCGCCGACATGATAGCGGGTGACCGCCGAGCCGATCTCGGCGATCTCGCCGGAGAATTCATGGCCGACCACCATCGGCACCGGAATGGTCTTCTGCGCCCACTGGTCCCAGTTCCAGATATGGACGTCGGTGCCGCAGATTGCAGATTTCTTCACCCGGATCAGCACATCGTTCGGCCCGACCTCGGGCACCGGCACATTCTCCATCCAGAGCCCGACCTCCGGTTTCGCTTTGACCAGCGCCTTCATCATGTTCGACATACTTGTCCCAACCCTTGCTTGGTGCTCGACTTCGCTACTCCCTCTTCTCCCCA